>CAJMOT010000030.1 GCA_905214995.1 uncultured bacterium
CCTACCTGACCGGCAAGCGCCTCGTCCTGGCCCGCGAGCAGATCGCCGCCGCCCTCGCCTCGCGCGGGAAAGTCCTCATAAGGGACGCGCATAAAAAGCACCTCGGGTCGTTCCTCGACGCCCTCGAGCGCGCCGAATGTCCCGTTCAAATAAAGAGCCCGTCCTCTATTTACGTCGACGCCTCCGACTTCAAACTCCGCCCGATAGAGGCGATCACCCTGCCCTATCCGGGCCTGCCGACCGACTTGCAGGCGCAGCTGTGCGCGTTGATGACGCAGGCGGACGGAATTTCGATAATCACCGAGCGCATATATCCCGAAAGGTTTATGCACGTGCCCGAATTGGCGCGAATGGGCGCGAACATCGCGCGGGAAGGCCCGAGCGCCATAATAAGCGGCGGCGGGAAGCTCTCGGGCGCGCCCGTGATGGCGTCCGACCTGCGCGCGTCGGCGGCCCTCGTGATAGCCGCCCTCGCCGCGTCGGGCGAGACGCTCATACACCGCGTGTACCACATCGACAGGGGCTACGAGAAAATCGACGCCAAGCTCGCCTCTTTGGGCGCAAAAGTCGAAAGGCTCGCCGACGCGGAATAGCGCGGCGTTAAAAAATTGTTGAAGTTTTTTCAATACCGCCTTTTATTGACGCCAAGAAGAGGCAATAGAACTACAAAAAAATTAATGACACCAAGCAGACCCTACAGCGGAGGCGGCAGGCCGCCATACAACAGAGGAAGAAATTTCGGCCCGAGAAAAAACGAAAGGATAAGGGCGCCTAAAATTAGGGTCATAGGTCCCGACGGCAAGCAGCTCGGGATAATGTCGCCCCACGAGGCGCTTTCAATAGCGCGCCGCAGCGGGCTCGACCTCCTCGAAGTCTCCCCCACCGCAGAGCCGCCGGTGTGCAGAATCCTCGACTACGGCAAGTACATGTACGAGGAGTCGAAAAAACAGAAGTCGCACAAATCGGCGACGGTAAAAGTCAAGGAGATAAAGCTCCGCCCGATGATCGAGCAGAACGACTTCATGACGAAAATAAGGGCAGCGGAAAAATTCTTGTTCGCGGGCAACAAGCTCAAAATAACGCTGATGATGCGCGGCCGCGAAATGGAGTACAAAGACAAGGGCTTCGAGGCCGTCAAGCGCGCCGTAGCTGAGCTCTCGCACGTAGGGACGGCGGACTTCGAGCCGAAGCTCGCCGGCAGAAACATAAGCCTTTCAATGTCTCCGCTGCCCGCCAACCAGCGCAAATTGAAATACTCGGCGGAAAACGACGCCGAGCCCGAAGACGACTCTTCGGACGAGGATTAGGACAGGCGAAATGCTCCTATCGCGCCGCGAGTTTTTGTACGGCCTTTTGGCAGTCGCCGCCGCCGCAAACGCGAAAGCCGCGGAATTTAACGGAGTGGACTACATTTCGATGCCGCAGCTTGCGGCGCTTTGCGGAATGAGGTACACGCGGCTGTCCGGCAAAAAGCAGAGCGTTTACAGCAAGTATTCGCGCTTCGACTTCGAGCTCCACAGCCGCGCCATGACGCTCAACGGCACTACGGTTTGGCTGTGCTTCCCGATAGTCGGCAAAGGCGCGAATCTCTTCATAGCCAAGCGCGACTACGTAAAGAGCATAATTCCCATAGTATTCCCGCAAAAGAACGAAAAGCCGTCGAACCTCTTCCGCATAGTAATCGACGCCGGCCACGGCGGCAAGGACAACGGCGCGATGAACGCCAAATACGGGCTCAAAGAAAAGGCGGTCGCCCTCGACATCGCGACGCGCCTTGGGCGCGAGCTCAAAAAGAACGGCTACGACGTCTCGTACACGCGGACGAAAGACGTCTTCGAGGAGCTCGCCGACAGGCCGAAAATGGCGAACGGAGCGCGGGCGGACATGTTTTTGAGCATACACTGCAACGCGGCGGCGAACTCGTCGGTTTCGGGCGTGGAAACTTTTGCGATGACTCCGCGCTGGGCGCCGTCGACGTCGGGGAAAAAGCTCTCGCGCTCAGACGGAACCGCCCATCCGGGCAACGCCAACGACGGGTGGAACCAGCTGCTCGCCTACTACATACAAAGGTCGCTCGCCGCGGCGACGAAGAGGCCCGACCGCGGCGTAAAGCGCGCGCGCTTTGCGGTTCTGCGCGACTTGAAAATGCCGGGCGCGCTCATCGAATGCGGCTTCATAACCAACCCTTCGGAGGCGCGCTCGCTGGGATCTGCGGCATACAGGCAGAAAATCGCGGAAGCCGTCGCTTCGGCGGTTTACCAGTACCACAAGACCCTTCGGCGACACCTAAAATAACGGGCTCCGCGACCGCTGAACAGGGAAAATCAGGCGAGGAAAACGCGCGGCGAACGGCGGAAAAAATTCTACGCCTTTATTCTGCGCGCCTGACAAAAAATGTCGCCCGCCCCATAAAATTTAAGAAAAAATGCCGGACGGCCCTAATCCCCAACAAAAGGCGGCAATGCGGGAAACCGTTGCGGAAACGCCGCCGCGCCGCAAGCGCGCGGGAAATGGCGTCAACAACGCTCCCGCCCGAGAAAATCCGATATGCAATTCACATGCAGTTATCAATTCCCAATAGGCAAAATTCTTCTGGCGGCGGACGAGGCCGGATTGACCGGACTGCGGTTTGAGGGGCAGAAATACTTCGCCCTCCGCCTCGACGCCGAGCATGAGGAAAGGGAAACCCCCATATTGGCGAAAGCGAAAAAATGGCTCGACATTTATTTCTCGGGGAAAGTGCCGGAGTTCGCCGTGCCGCTGCGCTTTGCGGGTACGCCCTTTCAAAACGAAGTCTGGAAAATTTTGCTGTCCATTCCGTACGGCAACACCATGGCCTACGGCGAAATCGCGCGGAAAATCGCAGCGCGAAGGGGGCTTGCGCGCATGTCGGCCCAAGCCGCGGGCGGCGCAGTCGGGCGCAACGAGATTTCAATCATCGTTCCGTGCCACCGCGTAGTGGGAACTAACGGCAGTTTGACGGGCTATGCGGGCGGAATAGAAAAAAAGCAAAACTGCTTCTCCTCGAAAAGGCCGACATGAAGCGGCTCTTCATTCCGAAGAGGGGAACCGCCCTATAAGCTGCACCCACTTTCCAACGGGCGGCGCAAACGCGGGAAGTCCGGCATGTGCGGCTCCCCCGCGACGGCCGGCGATAATGTAAACGGAAATCAAGGCGCAAATTCACCCTATCCGAAAGAGGATATTTCCTTGGACAATTCTTCCAAAAGCGGCGCGGAATTCCGCGAGATTTTGGAAAGCTCGAAGACGGATTTCTCGGCCTTTGCAATAGCCTCCCGAGCTTCGGAAATTCTGGCGGAAAGGCCGCTTCCAAAGCGCGACTGCGCTAGCCCCTCCATGCGCTCCGCGGCGTAGGATAGCGATGAGACGGAATTTTCCACGGCGGATATGGATTCCAACACTCTGTCTGCGTCGCGGCGGCGCGCGGAAAGCGGAGCGGCCAAAGCCGCTATTTTGGACTTCGCATCGTTTAGGGAATCGGCGCAATTTCCGCCGACCTCCTCCATGTCGAGGACTACGACGCCGGTGCGCTTTGCGAGCGTTTTAATCTGTTCCGCCAAAACTGAAAGGCCGCTTCCCGAGTCTCCGGATTTCCCCGCCTCTATGGAGATATTCAAGCTCAGGAGATTTGACCTGTCGGCGATGGAGGCAATCTCGCCGGCGAGCCTCTTTATCGAGCCCGCCGATTCAAGCGCGGCGTCTATCGAGTCCGACGAACGCCGCACCGCGTCCGACTGTTCGGATATGATTCTGGAAAATCCGCCGGATATCTCCCCCTTTTCGGGCAGGTTTTTGGCGAGCTCCGAAACGGTTTCGGAAATCCTGCGGGCGGCTTTCAAGGCGCCGCCATATAGTTCGGAATCCGAAAGCGACTTCCCGAGTTCCGCAAGCGACGAGTCGGCAAACTCCAGCATTTTGGAATTTGACGCGGCGGCGGCCTCGATTTCATTGCGGCCGGACATGCACGCGACCGAAAGTTTTTTAGAGAGCTCAAGCAGGCGGTCGCGCGCGGCGGCGGCCTCGATAACCAGAGAGTCTATCTCTCCGAACTCCCTCCCAAACGAGGCGGAAGCCGAATAATAACGCACCCGCGCCTCCTCCGCCGGACCGGAGAGGCACGCGCCGGCGAGCGCCGCCGTCCGCTCCGCGGATCTGCGGATTCCGAGGGCCACGGCCAGCGCGGCAGAAGACAGAAACAGGACGAACAAAAGATACTCCGCGCAAAAGTAAACCAGAGCCCTGCGGGCGTCCGACAGCGCGCCGGACAGCATGTCCGCCAGAAGCCCCGAACAATAAACCCATATCTGGGCGCAGAAAGTCTCGAACGAAACCATCCGCCTGGAAATGTCGTCCGGGTTGAACTCGCCGTAGGAAAATATGGAATCGGCGAGCTCTTTCCCGCTCCGCGCGATCTTGTCCGAGGAGGACTTTACCATATCCCCGCTTTCAAAATTCGCAGAAAGGGTGCGCAGGGCGGAGGAGAGATCGCCTATGTCGTCGAGGAGCTCGCCGTGAATCGCCGACAGCTGCGACTTGTCGCCGTCCACGCCCGATTCGGCTTGAAGCCTGAACAGCCCCGAATAGATTTTTGGGAAATACGAACCGCAAATTTTCATGAGCAGATACCTGTCGGTTGCGGGATCCGAATATAGGCCGCCGGCGACGAGCGCGCCGTCGGACATTTCGAGCAGCGCGGAAGCCTTGTTGCGGGAATCGGGGAAGGCGTCGAGCGACTCCGCTGAGTAAATCGCGGATATGTTGGCGTGTTTCTCGGACGACGCCTGCCTCATATATGAGGACGTCTGCGCTATCTCCGCGGCTCCTGAAAATACGCTGTCGCGCGCGGAGGCCAAGGCGCTCTTGGAATTTCCGCCGGAAGCGGAGCCGGGGACTCCGCGCTCAAACGCCTCGTGCGACAATACGGAAAGCCCCTGCAAAATGCGCGCTCCGCCGAGCTCCGCCCTAAGCCTGTCGGTTTCAAGCAGCACGGACGATACGTATTTGTACGCGGGAAAGAGAGACGCGCAAAGCCCCAGTGACAATATGGCCGCGAGCTTTGACATCAGACGTCTCCCGCTAAAAATTTTCATTCGTAAAATTTATTCTTCGAGACTTAGAGATGCAACAATTTTCTGTTCCCCGAGAGGCGCGGGCGCAAAAAAACCGAAGCCCCGTCAGAACTCCGGTTTTTTGCAAAATACGCTGCGCGCTTAATTCTGCCCCGAGGACACGATCGTGTTGTCGGGAAGAACGGACGTGGAAGTGGTGGTGGAAGCGGAGGTTCCGCCGTCGGCGGCATCCGCAGAAGAATGCGTCCTCACGAGATTTTCGGAAACGGCGGCCGCGACGGTCGTGTCGGCAACGGAAGAGTTGCCCACGGAACCGGTTATAACGCCGTTCGCGCTCGTGGCGAGTATGACGGGATTGGTTCTGGACGCGCCGTCGGGAGAGGTGACAGTGACATTGCCCGTCGTCGTTATGCTCTCGTCGGGATTAACCGTAGATTTGGCTTCTGAGGCAAACTTTACGCCGTTCATTTCAAAGGACAGATTGGAATTGTAGACATTCTCGGAATCGGGCTTGATTGAAACGGTGAGGGAAACGGGGCCTTCCGCGGGAGCGTTGGGATCGCCCATGGAGGTTTCCACGGAAGCCATGAGAGCGTTGAATATCTTGCCCTGATGGGTGTCCGCACCGATGGACCTCAGAGCCTCGGCGACAACCCTTTTGAGCATGTCCTTGGAGGATACGAGCAATCCCTTCGCCTCGGCATCAACCTTGACGCTGACCTCCTTGTCGTTTACGGACGCCTGTACGCGTATTCCGTTGGACGCGCCGGCTGCCTGGGGTGCGGAAGCCGCGGGAGCGGGGGTCTGGGCGCCGAGCATTCCGCCCACGGACAGAACTGCGAGAACTGCTATATAGTTTAAAACTTTCATGGTATTTCCTTTTTAAGTAGAAGAAAGGTTTTTTCTGATTGTGTTCAAAAAGTAAAGTAAACCCCGAGGCAATACAAGTATTTTTTTCGCTTTTTTTTCGCCGCTCCGGACGGGCGGCTTTTAGCCAGAATTCGGGATTTCCGCGCGCTGATAAATTATATTCCGGCCTCCGAAGAATTGTTTTGCGTTGCGCGCCAAAAATGTTTGAATCGCGCAAATAAAAGGAAAAACGCGCGCGCCCGCGGGCGGGCGTCCCCATAAACAATAAAACATCACAGAGAGATGTCCGAACAAGAAAACAAACGGGAAAATAAAACCGGCGAAGTCGACCTCAGCGGGCTTTCAAACCTCCAGTTCGCGACGGCATGGACTCCGAGCTCCGACATATCCGCCAAGGCTTTTTCGCCGCGCGGAAGCGGGAACTTCAAAGGCCCGAGGCGCGACGGCAACCGCTCGGGAAAACCCCGCGACGGCGGGGACTTCAAAAAGCGCCCGTTTCGCGACCGCAGGGAAGGAGGCCGCGACGCGGCTCCCCGCCCGGATTCCGGCAAACCTTTCAAAAGGCGCCCGAAGCCGTTCGACAAAAAGGCAAAACGGGAGCCTTTCGCATTTTCGATGGAGGTTCTCTTCTACCCCGAAGACGCGCCGTTCAACAAGCTTTCCGACATAATGAAGGCGTCGAAGCGCACCTACCAGCTATTCGACATAGCCGAAATAATCCTCGAAAAACCCGAGAGGTTCGTGGTGCTCGCCAAGAATCTGCCGGACGCCGACGGGAACGCAAAGCCCCTCTACTGCGCCCAGCCGCTCAACCTGCCCTTTGAGGACGAGGCGTCCGCAAAGGCCGCGGCGGTCGAGTCGAAGTTCGACGAACTCTTCGTCTCCGAAGAAATCGACGCCGAACCCCCCAAGGGCGAATTTCAGGTAGTCAACAGGTGCTCGATAACCGGCGACCTGCTCGGCGCGCCGAACTGGCACAAATACGGCGAGACAGTCCGCGAATACCACAGCCGCAAATTCCCGAAAATGCCGTTTGAAAAGTTCTCCGCGTCGATAGAGAGCGTGCGCGACGCCGACCAGATCGCCGCGTGGCTTGAAACGATGAAGAAAAAGACGGTGTTCAAGCTCAAAGAGCCGCAGGAGGGCGCTCCGGAGTCTTTTGACACGCGCGAGGCCGCGCGCGCGTACATCTCTGAAAAATTCGGCGCGGAGCTCGTCAAAACCTACGAGCAGGTGAGAATGCGCGGCGAATACGTCGCCAAGCTCCCGTTCGGAAGAATCCGCCGGAACATAGAGGAGGCGTGCCGCAAGCAGAGAAAATTCCCGATAGTGACGGCGAACAACCTGCGCGGGAGGCTGCGCCGCTCGGGGTTCACGGTCTACAAGCGCGGAAGCAAGGGGTTTGCGTTCGTCTCCACCATCAAGCGCAAGTTCATATTCGAGGGCGAAAGCCTATCGGAAGTCCCGCAGAAAATTTTCGACTTCATAACCGCCAACCCCGCTATCCGAGCCGCCGACCTCCCCTACAAATACCTCGGGCTCGAGCCCCCGAAGTCGGAGGCTAAATCAAAAACCCTCGCGCAGGAACACTCCGAAGGGGCGGAAACGCTCGAATCCCAAAAGCCCGCGGAAAGCGCTGAGCTGCCCGACGAAACAAAGGCGCGCCTCTCCTCCGTTTGGAGCGAACTCTCGTGGCTGGTGTCGGAAGGATATGTGGTGGAATACGCCGACGGCACGCTCCAAGCGAACCCGTACCTGCCCAAACCCAAGGACAAGGCGCAGGCCGCAGACCCGGAAGCCGAAGCCGCAAAAGCCGGCGACGAGCCGATAATCGCGCCCAAAGAAAATACCGAAAGCGCGGAAGAGAGCCCCGCGGAAAAATCTGCGGAAGATCCCGCCCCCGCGGAACCCGCCGAAAGCGGCGGCGAGCCGGCCGCGGAAATCCGCGCGGAAGAAAGCGCCCCCGCGGAAGCGGAAGGCGGAGAGGCGCCGGAAAAATCGGAAGACCCGGCCGCGCCCTCAGAGCCTGCGGCGGAAGCGGGAAGCGAGGCCGCTTCTTCGGAAAATTCCCCGGAACCTGCGGAAAGCGCGGACGGATCGGAAAATCCCAAAGAAAAGCCGTCGGCTTAGCGCGAAAAATCCGACGCGAGCAAAGGCGCGCAATCGCAAACCCCCGGGCTTCAAAGCGCGGGGTTTTTTGTTTCCCCGCTTCCGGACAATTCCGCTCCGCGCTTTTTTCGGCGCAGCCATGTCCTCGCGCGGCGGCGCGCAAAACGCAGGCAATGGCACGCGCGCGGGAAAAAGTAAAATACCCGCAAACGCCGCGGGAAATCCCGCCCGCGCTACTTGTTGCGCTTTTTTCGGCGCGCGGGCTTTTCGCCGAGAACTTTCGCGGCGGCTATCTCCGAGAGCGACATCGGCTTTTTGAGCGCCTCGCTGAAAGAAAACGGCTTTTCGTCGGAAACCCTTTTCGGCGCGAGGGAAACCTTTTTCGGCTCGAGCGCGGCGAAAGACTTCACCTGCGACGAAAAGGCCTTTTTCTTTGCGGGCGCCGCGGGCGCGGAACATTTTCCGCCCCGCCCCTCCGCCGCCGAAGCAAGCCGCCTGCGCCGCTTCTTCATGTGCTTTGAAATGATTTCCGCCCTGCGCGCTGCCTCGCGGACTTCCAAATCGAAAGCGTCGAGAGCCGCGAATGCGCTTTCGGACTTCCATTTGCGGTCGGCCGCTGCGTTGGAAATTCTCAATGATTCCGCCATAGCCCTGGAACACCCGCGCGCTCCGTCAAAGAGCTTGTCGGGCGCGAGGGCGGTCGCGCCGAAAGTCGTCGCCGTCAGCCGCAGGAGGTTGTCGCGCGAAACCACCGTTATGCCCGACGGATTTGAAGAGGACGCGCAGAGCTGCTCTATGAGCTCGTCGGCCGTCATGCAGGACGGGGTGAAAACTTCCGAAAGGGCGTTTATTCCGTTGCGGCGCAGAATGGAGACGTCCTCGCCCCTGCCGTCGTAGACTATGGTCACGCGCGCCCCTCCGTAGTCGTGGAGCGGGCCGACGAGCCTCCAGAGCTCCTCGCGCGCGGCGTCGAGCCCGCGCTCGAGAAATATTTTTTCCATGGAGGGGTTCGACCGCACGGCATTCCAGCCGTCTATTATTATGTGCCCGTCGGCAGCCATTATCCGTAAAATCGCGAAGCAAGCGCCGCGGCGCAAACTTTTTCGCAAAAAAATCGCGGAGCGTCGCCGCCCCGCGAATTTCCGGAACCCCTCCGGTCAGAATATTTCGAGCCCGAATATGTCAAAACTCTTGGGGCTGAGCTTAACCGCGAATCCGCCGCCCGGGGCCATCTTGAGCTTGAGCCTGTCGGAGGAGGAAAGCTCTTTGACGGAGTATTTGAAGTCGGTTCCGATTTTGCCCGCGTTGGCGCCGTCGCTTATTATTTCCGCCTTATACGCGGTGTCGGGCCGGAGGATTTGCGACAGGTCGATGTCCGCCTCCCTTCCGTCCCAGTCGCACATGCCGCCGATGTACCAGTCGTCTCCGGAGCGGCGCGCCACGACTATATACTTGCCCAGCTTGCCCTCGATGACCTTGGTCTCGTCCCAAACCGTCGGGGTTTCGGACATGAATTTGAGGATTTCGGGATTTTTCAGGTATTCGCTCGCGGAGTCGCAGAGCATTTGAAGCGGAGCGAAGTACACGACGTACATCGCCGTCTGGTGCGCGCGCGTGCCCTGCGTCTGCGGAAGGTTCCAGCACACGTTGAAATCCTTTTTGGCGGAGTTCCTGAGACCGCCCGGGGTATAGTCCATCGGCCCCATGAGCATTCTGGTAAAGACCAAGTCCACATTGTGCGAGGGCGTGATGCTCTTTGCCCACTTGTTGACCTCCCCGCCGAGAACGCCCTCAAAGTTCACGAGGTTCGGCCACGTGCGGAACTGGCCCACGGGCTTTGCGCACCCGTGCATGTCTATTATCATTTCGCGCTCGGCGGCCATGCGCGCCATCTTTTCGTAGAACTCCATTGCGGTCTGGTCGTCGCGGTCGGCGAAGTCTATTTTGAGGCCCGCCGCCCCCCAGCTCTTCATGAGGTCGAACGCCTTTTGGGGGTATTTGTCCATGGACTTTGCGAGCACCCAGAGAATGACCTTCACGTCCTTGGAATCCGCGTATTCGATGAGGCCCTTGACGTCTATGTATGTCTTGCCCTCGGCGAGCTTTTCGTCGGTGTCGAACATCTCGCCGGCGTCCTTGCCGGTGAGCCAGCCGGCGTCGAACACGACGTAGGGAATGGAGTTTTCTGCGGCGTAGTCTATCAGATAGCGGTAGGTCTGCTCGTTGACGCCGGACTCGAAATCTACCCCCTCGAGGTTCCAGTTGTTCCACCACTCCCAGACGCACACGCCGGGCTTTATCCAAGACGTGTCCTCTATGGCGCACGGCTTGGCGAGCCTGAACACGGTCTGGTTGGCGGCCAGATCCGCGTCGTCGCGCGCGACCACAAACGCCCTCCACGGAAATTCGCGCGAAGCGGAAGTTCTGGCGATGTAGTCCTCAAACTCGGAGGCGTAGCGGTTGTGAACCTTGACTTTGAACGCCTTGGGATATTTGGAAATTTTGGACACCATTCCGCTTTCGCCCGCCGCAACGCGGAGGGCAGGATAGCCGGAAACGTCGGACTCCACGAGCGCGACTTTCGCGCTCCCCCTGTCCATGAGCAGCGGCAGCGAGGCGCTGTGCGGATTTTCCTTTTTCATTTCGCCGAAAGTCAGGCGCGTGTACGGCTTTTCAAAAGAAGTCTGGACGCCATTTTCCAAGTGCGCCACGAGCTTGTCGGAGGGTTTGAGCGGGATATTGAGCGTCTCGCCGCGGACTGTCATCTTTCCGTCCCCGAGCTTTGAGACGAAGCGGTATGCGACGGCGTCGTCGTAGGCGCGGACTATGACCTTGAACTTTTTGAAATTCAGCTCCATCTGGTTGTAGTCGTCCCTGACGGACTTCTCTATGCCCCAGACGGCATCTATCGCGCCCCTGCGGTTGGAATAGTCGCAGGATACGGCTGAGGCGTCCTTCCCGAGCGCGCCCCTGTCGGTGTCCATCGCAAATTCGACCTTTTCAAGCAGCTTTTTGCCGTCGGCCGAAACGTCGAGGGTGAGCGTTTTCCCGTCCGATACGAGGGCCTCGATTTTTCCGTCGGGGGAATTTAGCCTGAAAGTCTCGGCGGAAGCCAGAGCCGCGAAAGCCGAGGCGGCCGCCATTCCAATAAGAAGCGTTCCTTTGTTCATATGGGCGCGATTATCCCGCCGCGCGCCGCAAGGTCAACATTAAACGTCCCCGCCGGCGGGAAGGGACGAATGCTAAACGCGCGTCAGAGGAACTCAACCGGCGAATTCTCCGAGCGCTGCACGGCGGCGGACACGCCGTTTTCGGAGCATATCTTGCGGATTTCGGGCTCGCCGAGAACCATGAACGCCGTCGACAGCGCGTCGGACGCAGCCGCCGAACCGGAAAACGCCCACGTCCTGAACGGCTGGCTCTGCGGGACTTCTCCCGTGCGCGCGTCCACTATGTGCTCCCCGAGAACCGAGACGCCCGACGCCCCAACGCCCGCCCCGCTCTCGGGAACCTCATAGCCGGTCCCCCCAGCCAGATTGACTTTCCACGGGCCGCCGCCGTCCTGCGCGCCGAACGCGTATATCGAGCTGCCCCCGAAATTTAGAAACGCGCTTCCGATCTCCCAAGTGTCGCGCAAAATCCTGACGGCCTCGTCAACGGCATAGCCCTTGCCTATGCACCCGAGGTCGATTTTTCCTTCGGCGACCTTCTTTATGTAAAAGTTCTCCGGATCGAGCTCGAATTTCCCGCGCACGGGCTCGATTTTTTCGCCGCCTTTGGCGGACTTCCTTCTGGAAAAATAGTCGCCGAGACACACGTCTATCGCGCCCCCCGTTACGGCAGACGCCCCGAAAGCCTGCATGAGACAGTCGCAGGCGTCTCCCGTAAGTTTTACGATTCCGCCGACGGGCGACGAATTTATCATATCTATGTCGCTTCCCTCAAAATACATGCTAAGCAGAGTCTCGAGCATGGAAATCTTTTCGAAGCAATCTATGGCCGCAGAGCGCGCGTAGTCGTAATCGCACCCGCATATCAGCAGGTCGATTTTGGCGTTCATGGCCTCGTGGTCGAATTTGTGCATAGGCGGAATTTTGCCGGAAATCGTTAGACGCGCGGGAGAGCGCTTTCAAGCATAAAAAAGGCGAATGCGGAAAATCTCCGAATATGCGGAATTTTAAATTTGCAAACGCGCGGGCGGATTGTAGCGTTTTCATTCGCCGCCCTCAAAATGAAAGAGCTTCAAAACGCCTTTATATTCGCGATATGCCTGCTCGCATTCACGACCGTCGTGTTTTTTTTCAAATACGGGCGGGAGCGCGCGCAATCGAAGGCTCTTGAAGCCGAAAATATCGCCTCCCAAACCCTCGTGTTCGATATGGAAAAGAAAGCGGAGCGCAGGGCGATGGAGGCCGAGAGGCTCAGCAAGATCGCGAGGCAGAGCGCCGAGGAAAACATGCGCAGGGCGCAGCAGGCGCGCGAAATGCTCGAAAAATCCAAGAGGCAGAGCGAGCTCACGCAAATGGAGCTCGTGAAAAACCTGAACTCGCAGCTCGAGCGAGAGGCAGACGCGAGAATCGCCGCAGAAAAAGCGTCAAG
Source organism: uncultured bacterium (assembly GCA_905214995.1). GTDB lineage: Bacteria > Verrucomicrobiota > Verrucomicrobiia > Opitutales > Intestinicryptomonadaceae > Merdousia. The sequence continues at coordinate 12,669 of CAJMOT010000030.1, forward strand.
GGAACTGCAAAAGCAGAGGGACATTTTGAGGATAGCCGTGGAAGACGCGAAATCCGCGCTCGACGAACTTAAAAAGCGCAAGCGGGAAAACGGCGGCGATGACGAGATAGCGCGAATGCAGGATTTGCTCGCCCGGCGCGAGGCCGAAATCGAGAGGCTCAAAAAGAGGCAGGCGGAACTCGAGCGGCTCAGAATGGAGGCGGAGGAATCGCAGAGGAAAACCGAAGAGCGGCTGCGCTCGAGGGGCATCGTCCCCGCCCTGCCGCGCTCCAAGCTTCTATTGCTCTCTCCGAATATGCCGTCCTCCAAGTAGCGCGCAGCGCGATTTCCCGCCTGCCCGCGCGAAAATTTCAAACCGGACGCGCACCCCCTCCATTCCGCCCGGCCGAACCGCAGGCGAAAGAGCGATGGGTGTATGCAATAAGCTCCTCGCCTAAAAATGCGGCGCCGAAGGGAAAGCGGCGGGAATTTCAAAAAATTCCGCGCCTTTTTGCGGTCGGAGCCTCCGGCGAATTTCGAAATATCCGCCCGAGATTAGCCTATTTTTGCGCGCGCAGCTTGTAGAGCTGCGCGGAGACTTCGCGGATAGCGTCGGCGAGGGCGTAGTCGGGCTCGTCGGTCACGCTAACAAATCCGCAGGTCGCGTTGGCGCCGTCGGCGCGGCCGGTGACGAACATGTCGTGCCACTGGAACCAGTGCGCGCCCACGATGTTCGGGTTTTCTATCGCAGAAACCATGTATTTTTTGTACGCCTCCGCCGCCTTTTGCGCGTCGGGAACTTCGAGCAGTCCGCCGTACGGCGAGCCCTTGTCGATTCTGCCGATATGGAATTCCCCGATGATTGCCGGCTTGTCTTTGGCCCCGGGCGGCGGCGCGTAAAACGCCACGCCCGAGCGGTAGATGTTGCAGCTTACGACGTCGCAAATTTCGTACGCGGCGCGGGAAACTATTTCGTTTTCGCCCGCGGCAAAGCGGCAGCCCATGTACAGGGCCTTAGGGCACGCCGCCTTGACTGCGGCGCGGCAGACCTTGAAATACCGCTCCGCAAAGAGCTTTTCAAAGGCGCGCAGATCCGCGTCGGCGTCGGCGGGATTCGGCTCGAAGTCGTCGCGGGCGAGGAAATCGTCCCAATCCGAATACGGGCCCTTCCACGCTTTGTTCAGGTTTTCAACCGAGCCGTACTTTTCGCGCAGCATTTTTTGCATTTCGATTTTCGCCGGCTGGCCGGCGGGGCAAGAGAGCGCCGCGAGAGCCGTGACGCCGGGCTTGCGCTGCCAAGAAATCTCGTTGTCCACAAACGCGCCTATGCAGTACCTCGACGCGAGCAGCTTGGCGGATTTCTTAACGCGCTTGGCGGTCTCCGTCTCGAAAGTCGGAGCAAAATAGTCGGGAATATTGCCCCACAGCGCATAGAGCTTGCGCTTGGTTTTCAGAGGCGCAGCCCCCGCGCTGCTCAGATACGCCGTGAACGGAACGGTGTCGGACGCCATCACGGAGTAGGCCGACCACGCCCCGTAAGTGTTCAGCCCCCACTTTTTGAAGCGCTCCGCCGCGATTTTCCAATAATTTTTCGCGCCGTCGGGCCCGTACTTCAACTCGACATTCCGCCTGCCGAGCGCGTAGGATTTTATCTCGCGGTTGTAGTAGTCCGTCCCGGGCTTGTACCCGCGGCCCTTGACGACGTACGCGGAGTCGATTTTCTCGAAATAAAACTCCCTGTCGGTAATCGGCGTCGATTCAAATCCGCCGACGCCCGTGACGCCGATCGACCAGAAGAGGTTGCCGTCCGGGTCGCGGAAATACCACTTTCCGCCGACCTTCGCCGTGGTGAACCCCTCCGTCTTCGGCGCGGAGCCCGCCGAGCCCGCGAGCCCGCCGAATTCGTCGCGGCCGGCGATGTCGGGGCGCGAGGCGTTATACCGCTTTTCCGCCTCGATCTGCGCCTTTATGTCTCCGAGGTTCCGCGGCTTTCCCTTCCAGTCCGCGTGCTTGAACTGCCCGAACTCATCTATCATCGGAAAATATTTTTCTTTGGGAAGAGAAAACGACGGGTTCGAGAGGTCGAGCATATTCGGATTGACGGGCGTCTTGCGCATTCCGACAAACGCGTCGGGCTTGAAAATCCACGAATCCGCGTCTATGCCGTCAACGCGGCTGACCTTCAAATCGTCGATTATCGTCCTGCACGCGCCGTGCGAGGAAAAGCGGAGGGCGGCGTCCTCGGCGTCCGGCGGCAGAACGAACGCGAACCTCGCGCTGCCAGACTGTCCGGGGGCGGCGGCGAAAATCGAGCGCGCGTAGAATTTCCCGCCCTTGCCCGCCGCCGAGACATAGTTGTTGGACGACTGGTTTGAAGCGTCCGCAAGGCGGTATTTAAACTCGACCGCATACGCCTTCCCGGGCTCGAGCTTTAAATCTTTGCCGAGCTCCGCCGCCAGAATCCACTCCTGCGAAGAGCCCATTGAATCAAGGCAGAGGGATTGCCTGCCGGAGAGCGCGTCCGCCCCCGACGCGGCGGAAATTTTTGCAACCCCCTTTCCGACGCGGCCGGAAAATTCCGAGACGCCGCCCTCAAAATCGTCCGAAAGCAAAACCTCCGCCTTCAAATCCGAGCCCGCATTTGCGGAATCCTCCGAAGCGGGCGCGGCCGGCTGCGCCGTATGCGGCGCGGGAGTCCGGGCATCCGACGGGGTCGAAGAGCCGCCGTCGCAGGCGGAAAGCGCCGCCAAACACGCGGCGGCGCACAACGTCATCAAATTTTTATTATCCATTCGCATAAAGCGGCGAGATTGCTTGTTTCCATTTTTGCGGTCAAAATCCGCGTGAACAAAGTTCAAAAGGATGCTACCGCCGATTCCCCGAAATCCGCAAGAAAAAGCGGCGAATATTTCATTAAATAGTTAAATTTCCCGCGCGAAGCCTTCCGCCGGCGCGCGCAAACAGGCTTTCGCGCTTTCCAAATAAAAACCGCCGGCGCAGAGTTCTTCCCCGCGGGCGGCGGGCAAACCGCCGAAAACGCCATTTCTCGCCCGCCATGCACCTCTAAAAACGGGCTCGATATAAACCAAAATTTTTCATTAGCCCGCCATGCGCATTCGCCGCAATTTTTCCGGAACCTCCAAATCCGCGCGGCGGATTTTACAAAATGGGATACGCAAAAAACTGCTGGCTGCAAGACGCCGCAAAAAAACGCCGGCGGTTCGATGCCGCCGGCGGATTCGCAAAAGTTCCGGCGCGCAATCCGTTTCTTAGCGCGCCGCGCCCGCGCTATCGGCGGAGCTTCAAACGCTGTATGAGCGCGTTGTAGCGGTCGAGCGACGTGCGTTTGAGGTAGTCGAGGAGCTTTCTGCGGCGGCTCGTCATGGCGATGAGCCCGCGGCGCGAATGGAAGTCCTTCTTATTTGTCGAGAGGTGGTTGGTCAGGTGCGCAATGCGCGCCGAAAGTATCGCCACCTGCACTTCGCAGGAACCCGTGTCGCCTTCCGCGACGGCGAATTCCTTGATTATTTCCTGTTTGTTTATCGTCTTGTGTTCGGACATTTCAGTCTTTCCTTGTGCCGCGAATTTTGGGCCCCTCTCCGGAGAAGCCGCGCCCCAGCGCCGTGCCGGCACCGCCGTCTGCACTCCGCGCATTTTTGGGCGGAGTTTCGCGGAACGCGACGCGGCGGCCCGAGCGGTTTCCCGCAAGGAGGAGCGCGGCGCATTCTGACGCTTTTTTTATGCTCCCACACAACCCGCGCGCATTCAAGCTTTTTTTGAAAAAAACGCGGCGGGAAAGGCTAACCGTATCTTGCGGCGGCTTCCGCGCGCGGCAAAAGCCGCCGGAAGGCTTCCCCTGCGCGCGGGGCAAAAGGGGCGGAAGCGCGGCAAAACGTTTCGGACTTCCCACGTATTCCGCGCCTCCCCGTTCCTCCGCGCTCCAAAAACCGCGCGCCGAAAAAAGACCGGAGAGCGGCAAACGGCGTTTATTGAAAATGCGGCAATCGCGCCTTTATGCCCTTATTTCACAGCCAACCCGAAATCCTCCGCAAATCGCCTGTGTATTCCGTCGAACGATCCGTTGGAGAAAAAGGCGCACAGCACCTTCCCTCCCGCTGCGGTTTCGGCGCGGACGGCTGATTCGAGCGATTCCAGCAGCGCGGGGTTTGATTCGAACGCCCGGATTTTCGACGGGTCGAGAGCCGCCATCGCGGAAGTGTCCACGCGGAGTTCGGGGGCGACTTTCGAGACGTCGGCGGAGCCTATGAAGGCCCTGTCCGCCGAGGCGAGCGCGCGGGCGAAGCGATCCTGCATCACGTTGCGCTTGGCGGTGTTGCTGCGCGGCTCGAAGCACGCCCAGATTTTGAACTGCGGATACTTTTTGCGGAGGGACTCGACAGTCAGGGCTATCGCCGTCGGATGGTGTCCGAAATCCTCCACCGCGACTACTTGCGCGGAGGCGAGCAAAACCTCCTGCCTGCGCCTCACCCCGCGGAAATTCGCGAGGCAGTCCGCGGGGACGGCGAGCGGATTTGCGAAACCGCCCGCAAGAGACGCGCCCACTATCGCCATCGCCGCGTTGCGCGCGTTGAACTCGCCCGCAAGGGGCCACTCCACGCACTTTTCAACGCCGAACCCCGAGATCCTGAACGACGACGACTCCCCGCTCTGAACGAAGCCGCTTATGCGCACGTCGCAGCAGCCGCCAAAGCCGACTTTCAGCCTCCGAACCCACGGAGTCGGCTCCAAAGACGCTATATTTTCGTCGTCGCCGTTCTCGACTATCGCCCCGAGCGGCGAGACTATCCTGCGCACATGGGTAAAAGCTCTTTTGACGTCGAAGAGGTCGCGGAATATGTCGGCGTGGTCGAACTCCAGATTGTTCACAACAAGCGCCCGCGGCCGGTAGTGTATGAACTTGCTGCGCTTGTCGAAAAACGCGCTGTCGTACTCGTCCCCCTCTATGACAAACGGCGACGACGGGCCGCCGAGGTTCGAGCCTCCCTCGGGCAAATCCGCGGGAATGCCGCCTATCAGCCACCCGGGGTTCGCCCCCGCGCTTTTGAGCAAAAACGCCGCTATCGCCGTGGTGGTCGTCTTTCCGTGCGTCCCGCTCACGACGAGGCTCGGGCGCCGGCCTATCAGCCGCTCCCCGACGAGCGCGGGAAGGCTCGCGTAGGCGAGCTCCGGCCGCGCGAGCACGCATTCGAGCTCGGGATTCATGCGGCTTACCGCGTTGCCGACGACGACGAGGTCCGGCGAGAAATCCCCTATCCTGTCCGGCTCCCAGCCTTCGCGCGCGGCGACGCCCGCATTGGCGAGGGCGGACTTCATGGGCTCGTACATTCCCCTGTCCGAACCGAGCACCTCGTGCCCGAGCTTTTTCATGAGTATGGCGACATTGCCCGTCGCCGTCCCGCATATTCCTATAAAATATATTTTCATTTGCCCTTGAGCTTTCTGTCGAAAAAGTCTGCCGCGTCCTCCCACGAGCGCAGGCGGAACGGGTCGTCGGGCTTGACGTTCCAGAACGCGTGGTCGGCGCAGTCGTAGAACACGGCCTCGCACTCCGTTCCGAGGGCGCCGAGCGCGGATTTGAGCATGCGGCTCTCGCCGGAAGCGACGGCGGGGTCGCGCTCGGCGTGCAATAGGAGAACCGGCGGCATCGCGGGGGTCAGATACGAGTACGGCGAATAGCGCGCGGCCTTGGCGCGGTCGCCGCCGAACATTCTACGGAAGCGGCGGGGGTTTGTCATGTCGCAGCCCGCCGCCATCGCGACGCACGCCTGCACGGAGTCGTCCGCCCCGCCGAAGATGCCGGAGCTCCAAAAAGAGCCGGAAGTCGCGGCGAGCTGGATCGCCATCACGCCGCCCGAAGAGCCGCCTACCACCCCCGTTCTCGAGGGGTCGCCGCCGAAGCGCGCGGCGTTTTTTTTCAGCCACGCCAGCGCGCGCTTGCCGTCCGACAGCGCGCAGTCCCAACCGTACTCGGGCCAAAGGCGGTACGATATGCACGCCGCCACATACCCTCTTGAAGCAAGAAAAGCCGCCATCATCGCGAACTTCTTTTCGCTCCCCATGCTCCACCCGCCGCCGTGGATTGCGAGCGCGCACGGGTACGGCCCCTTTCCGCCTTTGAACTTTTCGTTGGGGTAGTAGACGTCGAGCTTCACGTCCGGGTCGGGGCACTCGGGGAAATAGCGGATTCCCTCCTCGATTGAAACGCCTGCGGGAATGTCGAACGTGACTGCTATCTGGCTGCCCGCCCTTCCGGCGCAACGCCCGCCGAAGGCGTCCGCAAAGGGCGACGAAACCGCGGCGAGCGCCGCGCAAAAGAAAACTCCCAACGCCCTCATTTTTCAGTCAAAACCTTTACCAAGTTGGCGATCCACCCCGCGGGATTCTGAACGGCCGTTTCATATGTCCCGTTCGGCCCCGAAACGGAATGCGTCGCGCACGCCGAAAGCGCGAGCGCGCAGGCGCAGAAAACCGCCGCAATGGAAATTTCGCGCGTCATTTTTTCAATGTCCTGTCGAAAAAATCCGCAATGTCGCTCCACGAGCGCAGGCGGAGCGGGTCGTAGATTTTCGCATTCCAGAACGCGTGGTCGGCGGAATCGTAAAAGATTATGTCGCATTGTGCGCCCGCCTTTTCGTAGGCGGCCTTCATGTTTTCGCTCTCGGAAACCGGCACCACAGGGTCTTTCGCGGAGTGCAATATCAGCATTGGCGGGCTCTTGGGGCCGACGTATGCGATTGGCGAAAGCGCGCGGGCGCGCTCCCTCCCGTTCCCTCCCGCAAAAAGCCTCCACTTTGAGAAAGTGTCGAGGTTCGTCACGGGCGCCATCGGAACCGCGGCTTGGACGGAATCGTCGACGCCGCCGGAAAATATCTCGCCCCACTGCCCGGCGCCGGAGCTCACCGCGAGCAACGCCGACAGATGCCCGCCCGCGCTGCCGCCCGTCACCCCGACCCTCGAAGAGTCGCCGCCAAAGCGCGCCGCGTTCTTTTTCAGCCACCACAGGGCTTTTTTGGCGTCGTATGCGCAGTCCTCCATGGAATACTCGGGGCGCAACCTGTAAGTTGTACACGCCACGACATACCCCTTCGACGCGAGGAACGCTGACATCATCGCGAACTTTTTTTCATTTCCCATGCTCCACCCGCCGCCGTGGATTGCAAGCACGCACGGGTACGGCCCCTTTCCGCCTTTGAACTTTTCGTTGGGATAGTAGACGTCGAGCTTCACGTCCGGGTCGGGGCAGTCGGGATAAAACCTCACGCCCTCTTCAAGAGACACGTCGCGCGGCTTGTCGAACGTGACTGCTATCTGGTTGCCCATGCGGTTCGGGGAAGTTCCGCCGGAAGCCCGCAGGCATGCGGCGGACGCCATCGCCGCAGCGAAAACGGCTGCAATTTCAAATGCCTTCATGCCGGATATGGAATACTCCAAGACGCGGCGCGTCAACCGTATAGTGCCCAAACGGCGCGTTTGCGAAGACATTTTGCCTTGATGTCGCGCGGATTTTGAAATTATCTTTTTTGAAAAGCCGCAATATCCGAATGAAGCCGCCCGAAATAAGAATACTGCCCGACGACGTCGCGAACAAAATAGCGGCGGGGGAAGTCGTCGAGCGGCCGGCGTCGGTGGTGAAGGAGCTTTTGGAAAATTCCGTGGACGCGGGCGCGACGCGCATAGACGTGGAGTTCAAGCACGGCGGAAAGACTTTCATAAAGGTGCTCGACAACGGCTGCGGCATGACGCGCCAGCAGGCTCTCATGAGCCTCGAGCAGCACGCGACGAGCAAAATCGCAAACCCCGACGACCTCTTTAAAATATCCTCCTACGGGTTCAGGGGCGAGGCCGTCCCGTCGATAGCAAGCGTCAGTAAATTCCGCCTGCGCACGCGCCCCGAGGGGGAGGCTTTCGGCACCCAGATAGACGCCTATGCGGGGAAAATCCTCTCCGTAAAGGAATGCGGTATGGCGCGCGGCACGGAAATACTCGTCGAAAACCTCTTCGCCGGCGTGCCCGCGCGCAGAAAGTTTTTGAAGGGCGACGGGGTCGAGGCCGGGCACATCGCGCGCCTTTGCAGGCTCTATGCGCTCGCCCTCCCGCAGCTTTCGATAACCCTCGTGGAAAATTCCAAAGCTCTCTTCCGCTCCGAAGGCGGGCTAGGCGTCGTGGCGCGGGTCGCGAAAATCTTCGGCGGCGCCGCCGCGGAAAACCTCGTAGAGCTGAAAGCGTCGGAGAGGAACGGGATGAGAGTCTCGGGCGCGATACTCTCGCCCGGGGAATCGTTCGCGACATCGCGCAACATATGCTCTTTCATAAACGGCAGGCCCGTGGAATGCAGGGCTGCGTATTCCGCCGTAAAAGAGGCGTACTCGCAGTTCGTTCCCAAGGGCAGGTTTGCGGGCGCGTTCCTCTTCATGGAGCTCGACCCCGCGTCGGTGGACGTCAACGTGCACCCCGCCAAGCGCGAAGTCAGGCTGAAAAACGAATTCGCCGTCAGGGAATTTTTAACCGGCGCGATCTCCGAGAGGTTGGGAGCTTTTTCATTTTCGGAGCCTTTTGGGGCGCCGCGGGAAGATTTCGGGGGCGTTTCGGAATCCTCCGGACGCTTCGGCGGGCCTCCGCAGCCGCGCGGATTCGGAGAACGTTTTGACTCCGCGCCTCCCCGCCCGCGCACGGTATTGGACAGAACCGCGGAATCGCTCGGCCCCTCCGGTCCGGCGCGCGGCGTATGCGAACCCTCCGCCGAGCTCGACGCTCCGCCCC
>CAJMOT010000031.1 GCA_905214995.1 uncultured bacterium
GGATTCCGCAGCTCGAGGCTTCCGAGGTGCGCGCAAATTCTCTTCGCCGCGCTTGACGAGGCGCTCGCGGGCTCGCCGCTCGAAGAGATCGCGCGCGACAGGATAGGGGTTTACGCGGGAACGTCGGTCGGCGGGATACTCGAGTCCGAAAACGCCCTTCGCGAAATTCTGGCGGGCTCGGAAAATTCGGACGGCGCGTTCAAATTTTACGAGTGCTCTTCCGTCGCGGAGCTCGTGGCGAAAAAAATCGGGGCCCGGGGCGAGTGCTCGACGTTTTCGACGGCGTGCTCGAGCTCGTCGCTCGCGCTCGAGTCCGCGTGCCTTGCGATTTCGGAGGGAAGGGCGGACGCGGCGGTCGTATGCGGAGCCGACACGCTCTCGCGCATAACGGTGGACGGATTCGGATCTCTCATGCTGCTTTCAAAGTCGGACTGCCGCCCGTTCGACGCCGCGCGCGACGGAATAAACCTCGGCGAGGCTGGGGGGGTTATGGTTTTGATCGCGCGCGAATTTCTCGGCGGGCGCAGGGCAATCGCGGAGTTTCTGTCTTTCGGCTCGACCTGCGACGCGTACCATGCCACGGCTCCGCACCCGCAGGGAAAGGGCCTTGAGGAGGCCATTTCCCTCTGCCTGAAAAGCGGATCTATCGCGCCTTCGGAGGTGTCGTACTATTGCGCCCACGGAACGGGAACCGGGGCGAACGATTCCGCGGAGCTCGCGGCGCTGCGCGCGGTTTTCGGCGGAAGCGTGCCGCCGTATTCGTCGCTCAAATCCGCATTCGGGCACACGCTGGGCGCGAGCGGCATTCTCAACGCGATAGTAGCCGCCTCCGCGCTCTGCGACGGAGTTTTGCCGCCGTCGGCGGGCTATTCGTCCGGCGCGTCGCCGGAGCCGATTGTGTCGCCGCAAAAAACCGCGGGGAAAATCGCGCTTTCGGCGAGCTTGGGATTCGGGGGGAACAATTCGTGCGCGGCCATTGCCAAGGGGGAAAGCGAGCCCAAATCGCCCGCCGGAGCGGCGGTGCGGAGAATTTTCGTGTACGGAGCGGGGAGCGCGTCGGCGAATCCGGATTTGTCAAAGCCGCTTTCGGCGCGCTCGCGCGCGCAGCTGGATTCCGACTCCCTCCTTCCGGACATTCCCGTCTTAAAAAAGCGCAAGTGGGCGAAGCTCCAGCGCATGTTTTTGTCCGCCTCCCGCGACGCCATTGCCGCCGCGCGCGGGGCGAAGCTCGGGGAGCGCGCGTGCGTCAGCTGCGCCACGGGTCTCGGAATGGCCTCGGAGACGCAAAAATTTCTCGAAAGCGTCCTGTTGAAAGATTCGCCGCTTCCGACGGCGTTTACCAATTCGGTCCACAACGCGCCGTCTTCGGCAGTGGCGGAAATGTTCGGATGCCGCGGCTACAATTGCGCGACGACCGCAAAGGAGGTCTCCTTCGAGGCCGCCCTAATGGAGGCGCGCGCGCGGATCCGCGGCGGAAGCTGCGATTCCGGAATCGTGGCGGGCGGCGACGAATGCGACTTTTTTGCGGAGAATTACGCGCGCCGCAATCCGCTCCCGATGGGCGCGGGGGCGTTTGCGGACTCTTGCGCGGCGTATTTTATCGGCGCGGAGGGCGCCTGCGAATCGGAGCCCGCCGCGGAAGTTCTGGCTCTGAAAATCCGCAGGGCCTCCAAGCGCGCGGAAGACGAAGAAAAGCGGGCGATCGAAACTATCGCGGAAGCGGGACTCTCGCCCTCCGATGTCTCGGCGTGGTTCTGCCCCTGCCGCCTCGGAGGGGCGAAAGGGAGAACGCTCGAATTTCTCTCGGGGCGTTTCGGCGGGTTTGAATACCTCGAAGACTTCGCGGGGCGCAATTACAGCGCGTCGGCTTTCGGGATTCTCGCGTCCCTCGGGCGGGGCGCGGGAATTTTCGCCCAATATTCGCTTTCGAGCACGTCGATGGCGGCTCTTACGGTCTGGAGGGTTTTATGAAGCGCGCATTCGCATATTTGCTGTTGTTTCTCGCGTGCGCGGCGGTCTTCGCGCGCGGAGGCTCGTCCGTCATACTGTTCGAGACGAAAAAGTACGTCAGCTTTTTCGACGCCCCGATAGCGGGAAAGTCCGCCCTCGCGTCGGATTCGGAAGGCAGGGTGCGCTGGCAGACGCTCGAACCCTACGTTTCCGCCATGATTTTCGACGGGTCGGAGGCCGCGGCGTTTGAATTTGAGGGCGGAAAATGGCGGCGCGCCGACATGCCGGCCTCGCGCGCCGTGGCGGAAGTAATGGCGGGGCTCAAAGGCGCGATTTCGGGCGGCGGCGTTCCCGAAAAGGTTTTTGGCGTTTCCAAAACTTCCGGAGATTCATATGCCCTCGTCCCGAAAGATCCGGCGATAGCCAGGGCTGTGAAGTCTATAACGGTGAAATTCTCAGCGGGCTCGCGGGAGCCGGAGCTCGTCACGGTGCACGACCCGTCGGGCGACAGGACCGAGATGCGCGTCGTAAAGCGCGCTGCGGGAGACTTCGACATATCCGCCGCTTTCGACGTCTCCGATCCGTCGGCGTTCGACCCCGCAACTTTTCTCGAAAAAAAATGAGGGTTTTCGCTTCGCTTCTGGTTTTCGCGATTCTTTCCGCGCGGGCGTTCTGCGCGGATTGCGCGCACGGGCTGTCTCTCTACAAATCTTACGTTCAGAGGGGGACGATTTCGTTTTGGGGCGCGGAAATTCCGGTCGCCGTGTACGCGGCCAAAACTTCCGGAGGCGGGCGCGCAATGGTTGTGGACGGCGGAGGGACGCTGATAAAGGCGAAGTTTTCCGCCGACGGCCGCGCCGAGGAGATTTTCGTATCGGATCTCATGCCCGGCGGCGAGGCGGCGGGGAGGCTCGCGGCGGACGCGTTCAGGCTCGCCCTCGGGTTCTTCGACTCCGTGCGCTCGGGCGAATTGCGCTCGCTCGCGGTTGACGGCCTGCCCAGATTCGCCGAGACTGAACACGTAAGGGTTGAGTTTTCCGACTACAAAAAAGAGAAGTCGTTTTCCGCCCCCCAAACCCTCAAAATATCGGCGGGGTGCGCGAAAATAATTTTGCGCCTGTCCGCGTCCGAAATCGGGCCTGAAAAATGAAAGTCACTTTCGTATATCCGCGCTTTGAGAAATTTTTGGAGTCGGTCTCTAAGATGGAGGCCGAGAGCAAATTTTTTACCGTCGGAAAATTCACATGCCCGCCGTCCCTGGGCATACCGATTCTCGCGAGCCTCACGCCGCCCGACGTCGAGATCGCCTTTGTTGACGACAATGCGGGCGAGAAAATCGACTTTTCCGACGGCACGGACTTATACGCGGTAAACTGCTTCACTCCGCAGGGCACGCGGGCCTTGGAGATCGCGCGCGAGTGCCGCGCGGCGGGCAAAACCGTAGTGATGGGCGGAATGTTCCCGAGCTTCATGGCTGACGAGTGCCTGAAAGTTGCGGACGCGGTGTGCGTGGGGGAGGGGGAGCGCACATGGCCGGAACTTCTCGAGGATTTCAGGCGCGGAGCGTTGAAGCGCGTTTACAAAGCTTCCAAACCGGCGGACATGTCCAAAATGCCCGAGCCGCGCCGCGACATTTTCTACGGCAAGCAACACTACGACTGGGACGAGGATCTGATACAGCTCACGCGCGGCTGCCCCTACGGATGCGCGATGTGCATAATACCTGCCCACATGGGCAGCCGGATGCGCTTCAAACCGGTGAAGATGGCGGTCGCCGAGATAAAAAACATGCGCCACCAGAACGTTTACCTCACCGACGATTCGCTGTTTTTCCCGCAGAAGGCGGTTCGCGAATACGCCGAAAGGTTTTTCGACGCGGTCGGGGGCCTCGGGCGGAAATTCTTCGTGTCGTCGACTATGGCGCTCAATTCGGACGAGGCGTTTTTTGCGCGTGCGGCCGCAGCGGGCGTAAAAAATTTCTACTGCACCCTCAACGTCGATCCCGCGTCAATCGCGATAATGCGCGGGGACGACTCGGGGCTCGGGCGGCTCGGGGAGTTCGTTGACATGCTTCGGACGATGGGCATAAGCTTTTTCGCGTCCTTCGGGCTCGGGCGCGACTGGGACGGCGAGGGGGTCTCCGACAGGGTTCTCGAAATATGTTCTCGCGCCAAGATAACGATGTCGGAGTTTTTCATATTTTCCCCGTACCCGGGCTCTCCGCACTGGCGGAGGCTCGAGTCGCAGAACAGGATAACGTCGCGCGAATGGCGCAAATACAACGGCGCGCACGTGGTGTTCGAGCCCGCCAAGATGTCCGCGCAGAGGCTGCGCGAGGAATTTGTGAATTGCTGGAAAGGATTTTACGAAATGAACCAGTCGAGGAATCTCGCGCAGATGGAGCCGAGCGTTTGGTGCGGCGAAGAGCTTAAAGTTTCCAAGCGTCTCGAAGCGCGCGGAGTGGGGCGCGAGGCCGCCGTGACGGGAATCGGGATAGTTTCGCCGCTCGGGTGCTCGCAGGGCGAGGCGCTCGCCGCGCTGAAAGAGGGCAGGGACGGGATAGGCCCATCGTCGAAGCTCGACCTTTCGCCGTTCGCGTCGAAAATTTGCGCCGAGGCAAAGGGCTTCGATCCGTCGGAGCGCATGAGCCCCGCGGAGCTCGCAGAGTATACGGATCCGTTCATACGCATGGCGATTTGCGCGGCGAGAGCCGCCGTTGAGGATTCCGGCGCGGATTTGGCGGCGTATTCCGGAAGGATAGGGTATGCGCTCGCCACGTGCAACGCGGGCTTGAATTCCGGCGAGGCGGAGTACAGGCAGAAGTACGGGGAGGCCGTGGAGTTCGACAGGCATGTCTCGGCGCAGTCGGAATTTTACGCGCTCCAGAAGGCGCTCGTCTCCGCGGTCGGATTCGGCGGCGAGTGCTGGATGGTGAACACGGCGTGCTCCGGCTCCACCGCCGCGATAGGGCTCGCGCAGACGCTCGTGGAGTCCGGCAGGTGCGATATTGTGATAACCGGCGGCGCGGACGCGCTCGCGCTCTCGAATTTCGCGGGGTTCAGCGCCATAAAAGTCGTTTCCCCCGAAAAGATCGCGCCGTTTTCCACCCCCGAGGGCATGAATATCGGAGAGGGCGCGGCGTTTTGGGTTGTCGAAAATTTGGGAAAGGCGCTTTTGAGGAGCGCGGAGTGCAAGTGCAAAATAATAGGGCACGCCACACCCGCCGACGCCCACCACCCCACGCAGCCCGACCCGCGCGGCGACGGCGTGTACCGCACCCTGCGCGACGCCGCGGCGGACGCGGGCGTTTCGGCGGAAGACTTGGGTTGCATCAACGCCCACGGTTCCGGCACGTCCGCCAACGACAGGGCGGAGTCGAAAGGCATAAAAAAGTTTCTCGGGGAAACCGCCGTGCCGGTGACTTCCACGAAGTCGTACATGGGCCACTGCATGGGAGCTACCGGAATTTTGGAGGCGACGTGCCAGGTTTTGTCCATGAACGCCGACTTCGTGCCCCCGACGCTGCGCAATTCCGGCCGGCGCGCGGGCTGCGAAATTTCCGCGCTCGCCGAGCCCCTGCACAAAAAGTACGATTGCTTCATATCCGCAAACTACGCATTCGGCGGCAACAACGCCGCTGTCGTGATTTCAAAGCGCGATTTCATTTCCGAAAAGCCCGCGCGCGACTACGGCGCGGAAATCGCCATCACGGGGCTTGGCGTGGTCTCGCCGCTCGGGACGACGCTCGCGGAAAACGTCGAAGCTCTCGCGGAAGGCTCCTGCGCGGTCTCAAAAATTGGGAGGTTCGAGTGCGCGCATATGGGCGGGCTCGTCCCCCCTCTTAATCCGCGGACTCTCGACAGGCGCGTGGACTTCTCGGGAATGAACAACATCAGTTTGTATTCGACGCTCGCGGCAAAGCGCGCGCTCGATGGCGCGGGCGCCGCGCTCTCGCGCTCCAAATCCGAGAAGATCGCCATAACCGCCGCCATAAGCAGGGGATCGAGCGAGAGCAGGCACATGGACGCCGTGTTTTCCAACCCCGAAAGGCGCGGCGACGTGGGGTGTTTTTCCAACGTCACCGCCAATTCCACGGCGGGCTGGGTTTCCAAGGCGCTCGACATAAAGGGGCCGAACATCACGCTTACGCCAGGTCCGAACGGCGGATTGCAGGCGGTGGGATATTCCCTCGACGTCTTGCGCGAACGCCGCGCGGAGATGGCGGTGGCGTTCGCCGCCGACGAGCTCTACGCCCAGCAGATGGCGGGGTACGGAAAGATCGGCAACCTGTACTCCGGCGAAGAGGAGGCGGATTTCAGGCTGCGCTTCGGCGACCTGTTCAAAACCGTGTACGGCGAGGGCGCGTGCGCGCTCGTTCTCGAGGCGCGCGCTGCCGCCGAAAGTCGCGGCGCGCAGACATACGGCACGGTTCTCTCGTTCGCGTCCTACGAGGAACCCGGGGAGTTTTCTGACGCCAATCTAAAAGGAGAGGGGTTGGGAATTGCCGCGGAACAGTCGCTTTCCCGCGCCGGAGTAGGCGCGGGGAAAATCGATCTCATAGTTTGGAGCCCCCGCGGAGACGCCCAGGACGAAAAGATTCTCCGCCTGCGCCGCGCGCTTTTCCCGAATGCGGGGATTGTGACGAACGTTTTCAACACGGGCTATGTGGAGTCCGTCTCGGCGATTTCCGCGCTCGCGGAGGTTTTGTACTGCCTGAAAAACGGAATCGCGCTCTGGCGGCAGAGGACGGGGCTTGCGGAAATCGACGGCGCGCCGCTGCCGGATTCTCCGAAAAATATCCTGTGCCTTGCTTCAAGCCACGTCGGAAACAATTTCTCCCTCGTCTGCCGGGTTTGAGGCGGAGGGCGGCGATGGTTTTCCGCCGCGCGCGGAAGGCGCGTTTTTGCGCGGTTACTAACGCGCGTAGTCGGCGGCGCGCTGGCTTTGCGGCTTGGCGGGGGAATCCGAAAAGTCCGCGTCCGAAAACGCGCCCCTGAAATCCGCGCTCCATTCGAGAATCGCGCTGCCCCACGACAGGCCGGCGCCGAACGCGCAGACGAGAACTTTCATGCCGTGCTTGAGCCGCCCGGAAATCGCGGCGTCGGCGAGGGCTATGGGGACGCTCGCGCCCCCGCAGTTGCCGATGTCGTGCATTTTGTAGTAGACTTTTTCGGGCGGAATTTTCAGCCGTTCGGCGCACGACTTCACTATCATCTCTCCCGCCTGGTGGAACACGAAGAGGTCTATGTCCGAAACCGACATGCCGTTTTTTTCGAGGATTCCCGCGACCGATTCCGCCGCGCGCCTGTACGCGAACGCGAAGATTTTAAAGCCGTCCATCCTCATGCGTTCGGAGGCTCCGCCGCCCGATTTGCGCATGGCGGAGTTCGGCCATATTATGCCGTCATATCCGGAGCCGTCGGCGCCGAAGGAAAAGTCCGAGAACGCCGCAGCTTCGGTTTTAGAGACGGCGCACGCGGCGGCTCCGTCGCCGAACACGCACGCGGTCGAGCGGTCGGAAGGGTCGAGGATTTTTTGCGGAGTGTCGGCGCAGAGCACGAGGGCCTTGTCCGCAAGCCCGCCTTGAATCCAGGAGCGCGCCGCCGCGAGCGCATAGACGAACTGCGAGCACCCGAGGTTCATGTCGAAGGCCGCGCAGGAGCTGTCCATTCCGAGCCTGTCTTGCAGAATGCACGCGGTGGTCGGAATCAGGTAGTCGGGGGTTTGGGAGGCGAAGATCAGCAGGCCGAAGTCTTTCGGCGAATATCCCGCTCCGGAGAAGAGCAGGCGGGCGGCGCCGGCGGCGAGGTCCGAGGCGCACTCGTCCGCCCTCGCGCGCCTGCGCTCGAGTATGCCGGATACCGCCTCGATTTTTTTCATCGCCGCTTCGCCGAAGCGCGCGGAGAGCTCCGCGCCGGTTATTTTTCCGGCCGGCAAAGAGTACGCGAGCGACGTTATTGAAACTCCCATTTTCCCGAACTATGCGCCGTCTTCCGAAAATCGCAAAACAAAATTCCCCGAATGCGCGACGGGGCGGTCAAAAAAGGTGTTGACAAAGCGGGGGTGCGAATATTGCATAAATGTCTTTTAAATAAATCAAGCAACGAGAAGAGAGTGTTGACATGAAAGTCGTATCATCCATCAAGTCTTTGAAAACGCGCCATCCCGACTGCAAGGTCGTGCGCAGGAAGGGCCGCGTTTACATAATCAACAAAACAAACCCGCGCTTCAAGGCGAAGCAGGGCTAATCAGCTTTCGGAGTTCACAGCAGAATGAAAGACAAAATTCATCCCGACTTCCATCCCGTTTGCTTTGTAGACGTATCCAGCGGCGCGCGCTTCGTCACCCGCTCCACGATGAAGAGCAAGCAGGTCGAAAAAATCGACGGCGTGGACTGCTACATGGTCACCCGCGACGTGACGAGCGACTCCCACCCTGCGTACACCGGCGAAAAGCGCTTCGTGGACACTGCGGGCCGCGTCGAGAAGTTCCAGAAGAAGTTTTCGCGCGTGCGCTCGCGCTAAGCTTGCGCGGCAATTTTGGCGAGCTCCGCAAGGCGGGGCTTTTTTTTTCGGCGCCCGCGGCATCGGCGGGGCGTTTTAGGCGGTTTTTAAGGCGGGGCGATGTCCAAAAAAATTTCGATATGCACGCTCGGGTGCAGGGTGAACGCATACGAGTCGCTAGCGATTGCGGACTCGGCGCGCGCGCTCGGCCTCGAGGTCGTGAAGTGGGGGGAGAGGGCGGATTTCGCGGTGGTGAACTCCTGCGCGCTGACGGTTTTGGCGCAGGCCAAGACGCGGAGGGAGATCCGCGTTTTCGCGCGCGCCAATCCGGATTCCCCGATAGCCGTGACCGGCTGCTATGCCCAGACTTCGCCGGAAGAGGCCGCAAAGCTCCCGAACGTCCTTGTCGTGGCGGGAAACTCCAAAAAGGCGGAGGTCGTCGGAATGCTGATCTCGGCGGATTCGGCAAAGGTCGATGTTTCTCCGGCGGGCGGAAAGCGCGGCGCGCCCTTGTCGCTTTCCGCGGAGGGATTTATCGACGAGCGCGTCAGCCTGAAAATTCAGGACGGCTGCGACAACTGCTGCTCTTACTGCATAATTCCGCGCGCCCGCGGGAGGCCGCGCAGCAGGGGGTTCGACGAGATAATGGCGGACGCGCGCAGCCTCGTTTCGCGCGGGGCGAGAGAGATAACTTTGACGGGCATAAATTTGACGAAATTTTCGTCGCAAGAACGCGGGATTGTCGGGGTAATCGACGCTCTCGACGCCCTTCCGGGGCTTTTGCGCGTGCGCCTCGGGAGCGTGGAACCGCAGGATATGCCCGCGGAGGCCCTGCTGGAGCGCGCGGCCGACCCTTCGCACAAATTGCAGCCGCATTTCCACGTTTCGGCGCAGAGCCTGTGCGACCGCGTGCTGTCCGCCATGCGCCGCAGGAATACCGCTTCGGAGTTTCTCGGGTTCGTGGCGCGCGCGAAATCCGTTTGCCCCGACATTTCAATAGGCGCCGACATAATCTGCGCCCACCCGTTCGAGCGCGATTGCGACTATCTCGAAACGAAGGCGGCGATGCTTTCGAGCGGGCTTTCCTACGCGCACGTGTTCGCGTTTTCGCCGCGCCCGGGAACCCCGGCATTCTCCATGTCCGCCGAAACGCCCGACCCGCGGACGCGCCGCCGGAGGTCGGACGATTTGCGCGCGGCCGCCGCCGGAATGCGCAGGGCGTTTATGGAATCGCAGATCGGGAAGATCCGCCCCGTTCTGCTCGAAAATATGCTGCCGGACGGCCGCTATATGGCGCGCACCGACAACTATATTAAGGTATGCGTCTCCGGCATGGGGAAGGGGCTGAAAAACGCTCCGGCTCTCGCGCGCCTCGAGGCGGTCGGGGATTCAGGAAAAATGCTCGCGTCGGCGGTTTGCGCATAGGGATGGTTGCCCGCAAAATCGGCGGCGGGAAAAAGGCGTCAGATTTTCTGTTGCCATTTGCCCGTTTTTAATGTTCTAATGCGGGGGAAAATGAAAATCACTTCACTAATATGGCGCGCGGCCGTTGCCGCGGCTTGCTTGGCGTGCGCCGCGGCGCGGGCGGATCTGGTGTGGACGCCCGACAGGGGCTGGCAGGTTCAGGGGGGAGTGCTCGCCAACGTCATAGGCGAGAACGTCAACGTCCAGAATGCGCTCGAAGCCATGAACGAGGGCAAAAAGGCCCTCGACGACGGCGACTACTGGGCGGCGCTCGGCTACTACCGCATAGTGGCGACGGACTACCCGAACTCTATTTTCGCGCCAGAGGCCTACTACCAGATGTCGCAGGCGTATCTCAAGCGCGGGCAGTTCATGGACGCCTACGAAGCCTTGCAGGAAATCGTGAAGAAGTATCCCGACTATCCGCGCTTCAATCAGATCATCGGCGCGGAGTACGACGTTGCGGCGACCATACAGAGCGGCGCGACCCCCTACCTATGGGGGTGGTTCCCGTGGTTTACGAACTACAACGACGCCGTGAAAATTTACGAATCCGTGGTCAAGGACGCCCCGTACAGCGACTATTCTCCCATAGCTCTGATGAACATATCGCTCATCGCCGAGCAGGAGGACAAGCCCGACCAGGCGTTCGACGCGCTCGACAGGCTGATAAACAACTATCCCAAGAGCATGTTCGCCTCCGACGCCTATTTGCAGATGGCGAAAGTCTACCGGTCGCTCGTCGAGGGCGCGCCCTACGACCAGAGCCCTACGCGCAGCGCGATAAGCTTTTTCAAGGACTACCTCATACTGTTCCCCAACGAATCGCAGGTCGCCAACGCGGAGCAGGGGCTTGAGGAGATGGAAGACACCTACGCGCGCAGCAGGCTCGTGATGGGCGATTTTTATTATTACTACCGCAACAACGGCGTCGCGGCTTCGATATTTTACAACGAGACGATAACCATAGCCCCAAACAGTCCGGCGGCAAAAGAGGCGGAGGCGCAGCTCAAAAAAATCCGCGACGGCGTGCCGCCGCCAATGACCCCCTACGACTGGATATGGGGCCGCTACCGCCCGATGAGCCTCTCGGAGCTGGAGGACGACACGCATGTCGAAAAGCTCAACAGCGAGGCTTTTGAGGAGATGTCGGTGGACCAGTTCCTCGAAACGCCCGGGGCGGCGGTCGTTGAAAAAGTCATGCCCGACGGTTCGGTTGAGTCTTACGAGGGATTTGCGCCGATGTACGGCGAGGGGCTTGGAGACTACCTTTTTGACGACGGCTTCTACCAGTGGACGCAGTCGCAGATAGACGGCGCAACGGACGGGGTATTATGAGAAACATTTTTGCGATAATTGCCGCGGCCTGCCTTGCGGCCGCATTTTCCGGATGTTCCAATTACAGGCTCGCGGGGACGGCTACGAACCTTCCGTTTTCCTCGGTGTATGTGCAGCCGGTGCGCAACGTGTCGTTCGCGCCGCAGGCGGCGCCGATTCTCACCAACGCGATTTCCAAATCGCTTATGCAGGTTCCGGATTTGCGCGTCGCCTACCAGAGCGAGGCGCAGGCGGTTCTCTCCACGACTATTGTGAACTACGAAAAAGTTCCGATAGCGACCAAGGAGCGCGATACGGCGCTCGCGGCCTCTTACCGCATAACCGCAACAGCCTCGTGCACGCTGATGCGCTCCAACGGGCAGGTTGTTTTCAAAGACCGCCCCGTCAGGGCGTTCATAACCGTCTACACCGGCGCCAACGACAACCTGATTTCAAACGAATACGAGAGCATGCCCGTGCTGATGAGGGAGCTCGGCGACAAGATAAAGGACGCCGTGATAGGAATATGGTAAACTCCCTCGAAATCGCGCCGTCGATTCTCGGCGGCGACCACGCGGCTCTCGGGGAATCCGTGGCGGCGATCGGGGCGGCGGGGCTAAAATGGGTTCACGTCGACGTTATGGACGGGCATTTCGTGCCGAATCTCTCGTTCGGGCCCGGGGTGGTGAAGGCGTTGAAAGCGCGGTTTCCGGACATGTTTTACGACGTGCACCTTATGCTCGACAATCCCAACCTGTACATAGAGCCTTTTGCAAAGGCGGGCGCGGATTTGATTTCGGTGCACGTGGAGCCCGACTACCCGATTTCCGGCACGCTCGACGACATACATTTTGCGGGCAGAAAAATCGGCATTACGCTCAATCCCAAAACCCCCGTGGGGGAGGTGGCGGCGTACCTGCCGAGGGTGGACCTCGTTCTCGTGATGAGCGTCCAGCCGGGGTTTGGCGGGCAGTCTTTCAACCCTGTCGCCCTCGAAAAAATTTCTGCGCTCGCGCGGATGAGGGAGGAGATGAAGCTATCTTTCCGGATAGAGGTTGACGGCGGGATTACCGCTGGCAACGTGGCGGCCTGCATAGGGCGCGGGGCGGACACGATAGTCGCCGGAACGGAGTTTTTCAAAAATTCCGCCGCCCTTCTGGAGGCGGCGCGGGGAGCCGCGCGGAATTTGTAGCCGGCGCGGGATTTTCGCCAATGCGGAGGGGTTTTTTCATAACGTTCGAGGGCGGCGAGGGGTGCGGCAAGAGCACGCACATAAGGCTGCTTTCCGAATATTTCGCGGGCATGGGGCGCGAATGCGTCGTCACGCGCGAGCCCGGCGGAACGCCCCTTTCGGAAAAAATCAGGGAGCTTCTGCTCGACGCGCGCGAGGGCGCGGGAATGTCGGCGCGGACGGAGATACTCCTGTTTGAGGCGGCGCGCGCGGAGCACGTGGACAAGCTTATAAGGCCGTCGCTCGACGCCGGAAAAATCGTGATATGCGACAGGTTTTACGACTCCACGAGCGCCTACCAGGGGGCGGCGCGCGCGATAGACTCCGAAAGCGTCGACTTCCTGAACGCCTTTGCCGCCGCCTCCGCTGCGCCTGATCTGACCGTGGTTTTGGACATCGATCCCCGCGAGGGGCTGGCCCGCGCCCGTTCGAGGGACGGCGGTGCGCCCGACAGAATGGGGTCGGAGAGGCTCGAATTTTACCAAAAGGTGCGCGAGGGTTTCCTAGGCCTCGCCCGACGCTGCCCGGACAGGTTCGCCGTCGTCGATTCGTCCGGAGACAAGGCGGAGACTTTCGGAAAAATTCTCCGCGCCGTGGAGGGGAGGCTGCCGTGAGCTCCGCGCCGAAAGCGGGCGAAATCCTGCGCCGCGCCCTGCGCAACGGCAGGCTGCACCACGCCATTTTGCTGTACGGAAACTCCGCGCCCGCGCTCGAAGCCGTGGCGCGCGATGTCGCAAGCCTTCTTTTGGGCCGCCCGTGCGCGAGGCACCCCGATTTGTTCGAGCTGCGTCCGGAGGGCAAAATGCGCCTGATAAAGATCGGCAGCTCCTCCGACAGGGCGGGCGGCGACTGGCCGCCGAACACGATGAGAAAGCTTTTGCGCGACATCCGCCAGTCGTCGGCGCTCGGCGGGCGCAAGGTCGCCATCGTCCACGAGGCCGACAGGATGAACGCCGAGTCCGCCAACGCCTTTTTGAAAACCCTCGAAGAGCCCCCGCCGGACACGACCATATTCATGCTCACCACGCGCCCCAACGATTTGCTCGACACCATAAGGAGCCGGTGCATAGCCCTGCGCGTGGAATCCGAGCCCGAGCCGCTCGGCGACGAGGAGTGGCTCGAATGGCTCGAGGACTTCAAGAAGTGGCAGAAGTCGCTCATGGGCGGAATCCGCAGGGGAGAGGTGTCCGCGGCGGTCATGGGCTGCTACGCGCTCGTGGCGCGCTTCGGCTCGATACTCGGGCGGCTTGCGGACGAGCTCTCCGAAATGGACGAGGGCGCGGAGGACGAGCTCGACGACGAGATGCTCGAGGCCGTCCGCGCCAGCGAGAGGCGCGCCTTGCGCAAGAGGCTTTTGGCGGACGTCGAGGACGCGTGCGTCGGCTGCGCGCTCGGCGGCAACGGCGTGCCGGCGGTGAAGATAGCAAGGGCCGTCGGCGCGCTCGAAAAGGCTGCGGCGTACATGGAGCTCAATATGCCCGACGCGCCCGCAATGGAATATTTCATGCTGTCGTCGCTCAGGATATGGGCAAGATGAATCCGGTAATATCGCTTTCCACAAGCTACCTCCAGCGCAGGTTCGGCGATGACGGCTACGCGATGCTCTGCGACGCCGCCGAGCTCGGGTACGAGTACGTGGAGATAGGCCATTCGACGCCCGTCTCCGCGGTCGGGGGGATTCTGAAAGCCGTCTCCGAGGGGGTCGTGAAAGTTTCCTCTACCCACAATTTCTGCCCTATTCCTCCATATATAACCGGCCCTTCGCCAGACCTCTATTCGCCCTCCACCCCGTCCGCTCGCGAATCTTCGCAGTGGCTAAGGCACACCGGAAATTCCCTCGAATTCGGCGCGGCGGCGGGCTCGAAGGCGCTCGTCTGCCACGCGGGCTCGCTCTCGTATTTCTTTTTCAGGCCCGGGGCGAAAGTCGAGAAGTTTCTCGAAAAAAAGGAGTATGCGGAGCTTGCCGAAAATGAAGCGTACCAAAAGGCGTTGAAAAAATTTTTGGGCTCCGCCGCGCGCCGCTCGAAGAAAGACTATTCAAATATGATCGCCAATTTCGCCGCGGTTTCCGAAAGCGCGCGCGAAAAGGGGATTTTTCTGTGCATCGAAAACCGCGAGCATGTTGCGGATATTCCGCTGGAGTCCAACTTTTGCGAGCTGATGAGGGCTTTTGCGGAGGTTCCCCAAGTTCGCGCGTGGCACGATGTCGGACATTCGATGATAAAGCAGCTTTCGGGGTTTTGCACGCAGATGGAGTTTGCCGAATCCATAGCCGAGTACCAGGCGGGCTGGCACCTGCACGACTGCACCGAAAACGGCAGGGACCACGTGGCGATCGGCTCGGGCGCCATCGACTTCCGCGCGCTATCGCGGTTCTTCGACCCTCAAAAGCACATATTCACGCTCGAACTCAATTTCGCGGTAGACCGCCAGGACGCCGCGGACTCTTTAAAGCGCGTGCAGGATTTGATGCCGTGAGCGGAAGGCGGATTGACATTCTGGACATGTCGGGGCTGCTCGATTTCGAGCCGCGGAGGGTGCGCGCGTTCGTGCGCGCCCTCGACGCGAACCTCCCCGCGCGTCTGCGCGCGCCGTCCGGCGATCTTTCGGTGGCGTTTTTTGACGATTCGGGAATCGCCGGAATACACGCCGATTTTATGAACAATTCGGACCCCACGGATGTCATCACTTTTGAGGGGGATCCCGAAGACGGCTTTGCCGGCGAGATATGCGCGTGCGCCGAAACCGCGCTGAAAAGGGCGGGGGACTTCGGCAACACGCCCTCGCGCGAGCTCTGCCTGTACGTCGCCCACGGATACCTCCATCTGGCGGGCGTCGACGACATTTCGCCGGAGGACGCCGCGAAAATGCGCGCGGCGGAGGCAGAGGCGATGGCGGTTTTGGACGCGAAATTCCGCAAGCCCGTATTCAATTTCAAGCGGCGGTAAAAATGATAAAAAAATTCGGCAATTCCCTATTGGCGGGGACGATAGTCGCGCTTCCCCTGACGGTGACGCTGTTTGTCATCGTATTTTTGGTTCGCAACATAGGCGCTCCCGTGTCGCAGCTGTTGTTCGCGCCGATATTCAGGCGGTTCGACGCGGCGCTTCCCTCGGCGGGGCTCGGGGGGCTCGCCCTCGACCTCGTCTCCACTCTCGTGGCGCTGTGCTTCATAACGCTTCTCGGCGCCCTTTCCAAATTCTTTTTCGCGCGGATACTCATAGGAATTTCGGAGGCCGCCATAAACAGGATACCCGGGGTCGGGCTCGTTTACAGGACTGTCAAGCAGATAGTCGACACGTTTTCCAAGCAGAACAAGGCGGTTTTCCAGAGCGTCGTGATGCTCGAGTTTCCCCGCGCCGGCCTCTACGCCGTGGGGTTTGTCACGAGCGAGGCGCAGGGGGAAATCCAGGAGCGCACCGGAGAGATCGTGGTAAACGTTTTCGTCCCGACGACGCCGAACCCGACGAGCGGGTTTCTGATAATGGTTCCGAAGGGGGATCTGACGTATCTCGACATGACGGTGGGAGACGCCATGAAGCTCATAATTTCGGGCGGGGCGGTCGTCCCAAGATGGACGGGCGCAGGCTCAAAGCGGTTTCCCGCCGAAAAAGAGGGCTGAGCGTTGGGCGGGGAAATTTTCGCCGACGACATAACCGTTCTCTGCCGCGATTTGCGCGGGGAGAGCTCGCTGTACATAGAGGCGTTTTCCGGACGCCTCGGCGCGCTTTCCCTGATGAAAAGGATTTCCGCAAAAAAAACCTCCGCGCTTCCGGATATTTTCGACGACATAGAGGCGTCCCTAAACCCGTCGTCCTCCGGCGATCTGAAATTCGTGGGGGGCTTTGAAATCAGGCGTCGGCGCACGGCGATAGCCTCCGATTACGGCGCGTTCGAGGACGCCGCCGCAATCGCGGGAGTGGTGAGGCGCAACGGGCGGCATATAGAGGACACCGCCAGGCTATCCGCGCGCCTGCGCCGCAGCCTCGACGCGATAGACGCCGGAATGCCCTCGCCGGCCGTGCGCCTGAAATTCTTATATCTCCTCGTTCGCGACGAGGGCTATCCCGTTAGGGAGGATTTTTTCGCGCGGCTTCCGGAGGCGGAAAAGAGGCTCTTTGCCTTGATAGTGAAAACGCCTTCCGCGGAGCTTTCGGATTTCAAGGCGCACTCGCGCGAAATGCTCGGAAAATTTTGCCGCTGGATTTCCGGGTCCACCGACATAGAGGAGTGAGCGCCGGATTTGCGGCGCAATTCAATGTAAGGTCTGCGATGGAAATAAAAGCCGTAAAAACCGAAGCGGAGATCGGGGCTGCGCGGGGGAAATCGGGCGGCTAATTGGCAGGCGCAGGCGCGCCGGAAGGAGGGCAGGCTTGAGCTCCCGATGTGCCCGTCGAGAATTTCGAGCGGACAGCATATCCGGCGCCGAAGCCTGCCGCGTTCGGGACGGTTCCGCATATGATGTGGGAAAGCGGCCACGCCCGCAGAGATCCCGAGAAAGGCAGCTCGGCGCGCCGCCGCGGGTTTCGGAGTTTCTAAGCGGCGGAGAAAGCTGGCTCTTGCGGTGGTGCGCAACTCGCATAAAAATTGGAATGCCCCGCTTGAATCCCTCGTCGCCGGCCAGCCGAACGCCGCGTTTGGAGCGGTTTCGATTGGCGGTCTTATTTAGGGGCGCGCTTTTTGCGCGTCCCGCATTTATAGGGTAGGGAAACAAAATTTTCCGCCGCGGAAACAGGCGTGTTTGCGCAGGGTTTGTCGCCCCTAAAATTGTCCGTTCCGCTTGGAGTCCGGAAGCCCAAAATGTAAAACGCCGCCGCCGCAAAGCGAATGGGGGCGACGCGCGCAAATGCGAGGGAAAGGCGCGCGATTTTTACGCGCTCTTCTCCGCTTCTTCCTCGCAGCCGTCTTTTTCCCGCTCAAACTCAACTTTCCGGCAGGCGCGGCAGGTAAGGTATTGTATGACGCAATGCGCGATGAACGCGCTCGCGTTGCCGCTGAATTCGCGCTCGGCGAAGTTTGCTATTGTGCCGTCCACTTCCGGAGAAACGGAAATGGTCCTCCTGATATAATTAATGGTTGCCGAGTTCTTCATTCTCGGATGTACAATGAATCATAATCTAATATTATCAACAAAAAAATTATTATGAATTATTATTAAATTATTTCATAATAATTATGCAAATTCGATTTGCTCAATCCTTCCTACCGCCCGCGGTTCGCCGACGGTCCGCCCTTTGGCAGCCGCGAAAAAACTTTTTCGACGCCGTTTCCTCCTCGAATCTAAAAGTGTTGACATTGAATCCCGGAATGCGCAAGTTATCGGGGATATTCTTTTACCAATAGAACCTGCGAGATTTTTAGATGCTTAATTTTTCCGCGCAATGTATGGATATGGCCCAATCCATTTTGGGCAGAAACATAGGGGCCATAAATCCGGACGGATCGATTGTTCCGGTTGAAAACGAATCCTCCTTCGACTGCGAGCCCGGGCACGCCGCGATGGCGCTCGGCGAATTCCACAGGGCGACGGGCCTTACGGAAATAGACGGCAGCAACATCGTCGATCTCACCGCCGCCTGCATAACCGCCCAGACGAACGACAAGGAGTACACCGAGGACGGCCTCGCGTACTCGTCGCTCGGGCTGCTTGCGTTCGGCCCGTCGAAGGACAGGAACCTCGTGTGGGAAAAGCTTTCGGAGGAGACCCGCAAAAATCTCGACAAGCGGCTTCTCGCGCGCAGCGATTACGAAGACCACCTGCAGATTTTCAACATAGCCAAAGCCGTCGCGCGGTTCAGCATGGGGCTCAGCAAAAAGGACGAGACGGGCAAGCTCATAGACAAATTTCTCGAGCGCATAGAGCAGACCTCCCGCGGAAAATATTTTGACGACAAGCCGTCGTTCGGAATCGACGGAGTGTTCGACATCTACGGGATAGTGTCGTTCGTGTTCATCCGCCAGTCTTTGCAGCTTCATGCAAACATGCACTTGCGCGACCGGAAGATTCCGAGCCTGCGCACTTTCGCAGAAAAGTATTTGAGGATATTGCCGGACATCGTGCGCTCCGACGGGCTCGGGTGGGCGTACGGGCGCAACATCGGCGCGTACGGGCAGATGCACTGCATATCCATGATTTTGCAGGCGATGCGCGACGGCTGGATTTCGGAGGACAAAATGCCCGAGTACATGGACATTCTCCGCCGCCTCTTCCAGTTTTTCTTCATGACGTATCTCGACCAGGAGCACGGGTACCTCGTAATCCGCGACGCGGAGCGCAGCGCCGACGCCTCGTGCACGACGCGCATGGCAAATTTCGACGCCGCGCGCTACCTCTGCCAGTGGGCGCGCCTCGCCAAGACGGTCGGCCGCAAGCTCGAGCCCAAGAGTTCCGTCCCCTCTTCCTACGGCAAATACGTGATGCTCGACAATTCTCCGCGCAAGGAGCAGGGGCTTTTCATCTACATGAACGCCGACACGGGGCTGCACGTCCACCTGCCGCTTTCGGCTCCGGGGGCGCGCGATACTTCGTCGTCGCTCGCATTCCCGCACATGCCGGGCGTGTTCGATTGGCCGGCGGGCAAATATCTTCCCGTGTTGGTTCCGGAGCTCACTTTCGGCGACAGGGTGACGACGCCCTCCTATTACGGCAAGCGCTGCACTTCGGGGCTCGGGCTCAGAAACTCCTACTTTTTCAGGTACGAACAGCCGGATCTCATAACCGCTGACGGCGAAATCGTCAAGGGGCTTGGGGCGTGCAAGGTTTCGTGGTCGTTTTCGGGCAACAAGATTGTGGGCGACTTCGCGTACTCCGTCTACAACCAGACGACTCTCGACAAGATGCGCCTGGTGGTCGCCATCGGCTCGCCGCATTCCGAATACCACGTTCCGATGTCCTTTGCGATAGGCCAGAACGGGCTCGGGGTCAGCATAGAGAAGGACGACTTCCAGGGCAACTGGCTCGACACGGAGATCGTCACCAACGACCCGCAGTACCGCTCCTATTGGGGCAATATACACTATTTGCAGGTGTACTCGCGCGAAAGGCCGCTCGTAATGCGCCCGGGAATCCAGTACAGGATAACCCTCGCGCTCGATCCGGACATCGCGTTTGCCGAGTAGCCCGCGGAGCGGATTTTGTCCGCCGGAAAACTGTCTGCGGAATTTCGCGGCGGGTGCGGCAGTTGAATACGTCAACAGGCGCGGCATTTCTTCCTCCGACGCATCCGCGTTTTTTGAAGCTTAAAGCGGGGTGATTATTTCATATCGTCTATAAATCTAATATTCTCTCAAATCAAAAAAACGCCCGTTCGGGGATTTTCCGGAACGGGCGTTTTTTTTGGTTTTTATTGTTCGGGCAAACCGCGGCTAATAACGGCCGTCATCGTCGTCGAGCGACCCCAGGTCGTCGTCGCGCGTGCGGTAGTCTTCGTAGTCGTCGTCCTCCTCGTCGTCATCGTCCCACTTCATCGTGTCATCCTCTTCGAGGTCTTCGTCGTCCTCGTCGGGCAAGTCTTCTATCTCGTCGTATGTTTCCTCGTCGCCCGATTTGCGCTTTTCGTCGTCCTCGTCGTCCTCGTCGTCCTCTTCGAGCGAGTACCCCTCGGGGACGTATTCGAGAATGTCCATGACCTCGTGGAAAGCGTGCATTGCGCGGCCCTCCATGTAGTCGTTGGAATAGTTTTCGCGTATTTCCTCTTCGAGGTCGTCTATTGCGACATCCTTTTCA
Source organism: uncultured bacterium (assembly GCA_905214995.1). Taxonomy (GTDB): domain Bacteria; phylum Verrucomicrobiota; class Verrucomicrobiia; order Opitutales; family Intestinicryptomonadaceae; genus Merdousia. The sequence goes on from CAJMOT010000031.1 coordinate 20,192, forward strand.
AAATGGAAGGTGTCGTTGAGCATCTTGACCTGTATGCGCGTGATGTGGTCGAGAAATTCGGCGTAGGGCGAGCGTTCGTCGTCGAGCGTGTCCGGCAGCAGAAAGAGCTGCTGGTCGTCGGCGTCGTAGGGCGAGTCGGCGGTGCGGACGAGCCTGACTTCGTTTTTGGCGGTTTTCTTGTCTATCGAAAACGGTATGAAAGCCTTTTCCACCATGGATTCGTCGAGGCCGTACTCTTTGAGGCCGTCGAGCGTTTCGAGCATGTGGGCGGCCTGGCGCGGGTCTATCACGCTCAACCCGTCTATGTCCCAGTTCACCTTGTCGCTCGTCTCGCAGACCCACCAGTTGAGGTCTTTTCCGAGGCGCACTTTGCACCAGTTGAGTTTGGGGGAAATTTTTGCCATATATTTTCTTGGGGAGGGGAATATTTCAGTTTGCCGCTCGACTTCAAGCTTTTTTTGGGGCGTCCGGATTTTTCCGGAAACCGCCCGCGAGCTCCGGCGCGCACGACAGGCAGAAAACCGCCGCGCACGCGCCGACAAACCAATCGCCGTATTCCACGTACAGCGTCCGCTTGCCGTCGAAATTTTTATAGAACACCACGTCCGAATAGCCCGCGCCGCGGAAGTATACGGAGCCCGAGTCGTCGAGCATGGGCGACGGGCGTTTGGGGCGGAGCGTCCGCCCGTCCACGGGCCGCCCGCTTTCGTCGGACACGTCCATCGCGGGGGCGGGGGAGGGGACGGTGGCGTCCCAGACCTTGCCGCCGGAGTCTCTCAAAACGAAGGA
>CAJMOT010000032.1 GCA_905214995.1 uncultured bacterium
GGCTCGTGGACATGGCGGAGTTCCCGAAGTGGATAATTTACGAGGACGAAAATTTTCTCGCACTCAACAAGCCCGGGTGGCTCGTCTGCCATCCCTCCAAAAACGGGCCGCTCTCGAGCCTCGTGGGGGCGGCGCGCGAATACCTCGGCGCGGAAACTTTGCACCCCGTAAGCCGCCTCGATAGGGAGACGAGCGGGGTTGTCGTCATCGCGAAAAATTACGCGGCGGCTTCAAAGGCGCAAAAGGCGGTGTCGATAAGCGGCGCGGTGAAAAAGACGTATCTGGCGTTCATGGAGGGAAAGCTCCGCGCGACGGCGACAATCTCGCAGCCGCTCGCCGACGACAAAAAGTCACTCGTCTCGATTAAGACCTGCTGCGCCGCGCAAAAACCGTCCGCAAAGAGCGCGGTGACAATATTCCGCCCTCTATCGCATTCGCGGCGCGGAGGGCGCAGGTTTACGCTGTGCGAGGTAGCGCTGCTGACAGGCCGCAAGCACCAGATACGCGCGCACGCCCAATGGCTCGGGCACTGCGTAGCCGGCGACAAAATCTACGGCCCCGACGAAACGCTGTACCTCGATTTTGTCGAAAGGGGGTTCACGCCAGAAATGGCGGAAATCCTCCCGATAAAGCGCCAGGCTCTGCACGCGGCGGCCATGGACTTCGGCGCCGCCGCACCCGAATTGAACCTCCGCGCGCCGCTGCCTAAAGACCTGCGCGAATTCGCCGAAAAATACGGGATAGAAGTCCCCGAAAAATATCTGTAAAAGCCGGCGCCCGCGCGCAGGATGCCGCGCGGATAATTCGGAATTTGCGCGGAAAACCAAAATCCTCCGCAGACCGCGCTTGCGGGCAAAAACCGCAGCCGCAGACCCGCGAGTCAAACGCGCAAGTACGGCGCGAGGCTCGCAAAGCGCGTCTCTATTTCGTCGACCTGCTCCCGGGAAAGTTTCAAATCGCGGACTATCGGCGCGTCCGGAATGACAGGCCTGCCGTCTTTCCGCCCGTATTCGCGCGAAATCAGGTTTTTGAAAACTCCCCTCTTGCGCAGGACGTAAAGGTGCCCGCCGCGCAAATCGCCCGGAACGAACTGCGATATGTTTAGCATTAAAAGGTATTTCGCAAACGCCGCGTCGAGCTCCCCGCGCGGGTCGCCGTTCTCCATCAGTTCCCAGATCTTCGCGAGCAGGTCGGCGTATGCGGGGCGCTCGGTGACGACGCCCTCGCTGCCGAGCCTGCGGCTCTGGTACAGCCACTGGTAACTACCCCACGCGCTGAAAACCGTGTGGATAACCGGCTTCTCAGCGACCTCGCGCGCCATTCTCGAATTGCTGTCGCCCGACTCCTCTTTTATGTAGCCGAAAACTTTCGGATTGCGCCGCGCAAGCTTCAAGAGCAAATCGACCGACGGCGCGGGCCCCCCGTACATGACGCCTCCGCCGGTCTGGATGATTATCGGGCGCGATACTGTCTTTTCGAGCCCGATGTAGTATTTTTCGAGATCCGCCTCCGTCTTTCCGTCGTCCGGCGGGCGCGAGATTACCGCCGCGCGGATCTTGTATTTTGAGGCGAGCTTCTCGACAAATTCGGCGCACGCGCGCGCGTCCTCGAATCCGCGCCCCTGGCAGCCGAACGCCACGACAGCCTCCGAATTTTCGAGCTCGCGGGCGATCGCCTCCATTCCCGCCAGCTTTTCGTCCACGGAGAGCAAATCGCAGCTGTCGCCCGACTGCGGCCATATCATGCCTTTGCAGCCGCACTTTTCAACAAACCGCGCCTCGTCCGCGAGCGTCTTTAAATCGACCGCGCCGGACTCCTCAAACGGCGTGGAAAGAATCGGGAACGGGCCGCGGATTCGCGGGTCCCCGCCCCCGTCGGGCTTGGATACAACCGGAACCCTCTTCAACCCCGCGCGCTTCTCCGCAGACGCGCACCCCGCGGCATAGGCGGCTGCTGCCGACACCGAAACCGCCTTCAAAAACGAACGCCTCTTCATTCCTCCCAAAGTAAAAAACGTTTAGGGAAAGTCAACGCCAATCGCGGCGCGGCGAACTCGGCGCAAATCGGGCGCAAAAAAATTCCGCCCCGCGCCGGCGGAAAATTCTACGAAATAAATCCGCGCGGCGCCGGAAGCTATCTCCTTCCGGAATGAAAACGCCCCGAGGCGCGCCCGCTCAGTAGGATTTGGAAACTTCCGTGCCCCTCGCCGTCACGGTTTTGGCGCGCCCTCCGGCGGCCTCGATCGAAATTTCGCCGTACTTTTCTCCGGCGACCGGCTGGACGGGCTTTAAATATTTTTCCGAAACGAGCGTGTCGTAGTCAACAGACTCCGTGCCCTTGTCGGCGTTGTACTTTTTGCCGGCCTCGATTATCTGCGAAATGTGGGCCTTCACTACTCCGGCGCGCGACTTTTCCGCGATGACCGCGGTCGCAGGCACGAACACCGCGGCCAGAAGGCCGAGTATGACGGCCACGAGCAGAATTTCCAAAGCGGAGAAAGCGTTCCTGTTTTTCATATCGGAGACAATATTTTCGATTGGCGGAAAAATAATCAACAAATTTATTCGCCTTATGCCGCCCGATGTAAACCGTTAACCGAACGCGCCGCCCATAATTCTTGCATCGCAAAAAAAATGCGGCTAATCGTAAGGGAATATGATGGGACATTTGAAAAAGATTCTCCCGCTCGCCGCGGCGGTTTGGATTTTCGCGGTTCCGGCGAGCGCCCAGCAGCTTCCCGAAGCGCGGGCGGAAAATCCGGACGCCTCCGGAAATTCAAACCCGGGCGCGCGGATAAAAGATCTGCTGCTGAACAACTCGGTCTTTTGGAGCAGGCTCGGATGGGCATACAACCCTCCGGTCGCGGACGAAAACGGCAAAACGCGCATGATGCTCTCCGACGACTCCCCCGAGAAAAAATTCCACCGCGACTTCATGGAGGCGGGCGTAAAAATCCACTCCACAATCCTGTTTTCGGGCTGGATGGCGCCGGGCAAATACGACTACTCCGCGACGGACAAGGCGCTCGCCGGCCTGTTCGCGGCGGCGGGCGAAAGCGCGCTCTACATTCCGCGGATAAAGCTCGACCCGCCGCCCGCGTGGTGCGCCGAAAACCCCGAGGACACGACGGTCTACTACCCGGGCGGGCTTTCAAAGGGGGAAATCGCGGAGCTCGCCTGCACTCCCGCCCACGACTGGTTCGGGATAGAGCGCGAAAACGGGTATTCGACAGACATAAAAATGCGCGGCAACAAAGACCCGCGCCCGAACGTCAGGGGGCTGATAGGCCTGCAAAGCTTTTCCTCCGAAAAGTGGCTGCGCGACGCGGGGGAAGCCCTGCGCCGCCTAATTCGCAGAATAGAGGGCGGCAAATACGCGAAAAACGTCATCGCGTACCACATCGCCTACGGGCAGTGCGGCGAGACTTCCTTTTGGCGCGGCTGGGAGAAAAACGACTACCGATTCGGCGACTACGGCATAAACAACCTCCGCGCGTTCTACGACTGGGGAATCAAAGAATACGGCTCGCGGGAAGCGCTCGCAAAGGCGTGGAAACAGCCGGAAATATCCCGCGGCAACGTGAAGCTGCCCACCCCGATGAGGCGCGAGCTCCACTGGAACTCCCACGCCGAGTTCTTCCGCGCCTCCGAAGAGGACAAAATATGCATCGACTATGAAAAATTCTGCGGCGAAGCCAACGTGCGCGCGATAGACTACTTTTCAAAAATCGTAAAGGAGGAGTCCGGCAAGGCCGCCGGCGCGTTCTACGGATACTACCTCTTCGTCCCGCGCGCGGCGTACAACGGGCACGTCGAATTCGACGCCCTCTTGAAAAGCCCCAACGTAGATTTCCTCGCCTCCCCCAAGGGGTACAGAAATGTCGCGCCCGGGGAATCCGGCATGGAACAAACCCCGCCGATGTCCGTAAATCTCGACAAGATTTTCATCGACGAGCTCGACGTGCGCACGCACCTGTCGCTCTGGCCCGACGCCAAAAATATGGATGGCACGCGCACGATGCTGTGGCGGGAGTTCGCAAAATGCATGCAGTCGCGCTCCGGCTTTTGGTGGATGGATCTCCACGGCGGCTGGTTCGACTCCCCCGAGATAATGCGCGAAATTGAAAAAATCGAGGCGGCCGCGAAACAAATCCGCGCAAAACCCCCAAAACGAACGGCGGAAGTTCTGATAGTTTCCGACAACGAGAGCTTCCTATACTCAAAGCCGAGCTGGCAGCTGCACCGCGACCTCGTTGTCGACACGATTTCGCGCATACGCATGGCGGGCGCGCCGGCGGACCACTACCGCCTCGCCGACCTCGGGAGAATCGACCTGTCCGGCTACAAGGCGGCGGTATTTATAAACTGCGTCCGGATAACCGACGAGAGGTGGGCGGAGATTTCCCCGCGCCTAAGGCCGGACGCAACTCTCGTATGGCACTACGCGCCCGCCGTGTGGGGCGAAAAATACGACCACGCGCGCGCCGAAAAAATCACGGGTTTCAAGCTCGCCGAGCGCAAAACGCGGAAAGTTGAAACCGTGGAATTTGCGGACGGCTCCGGCAAAAAGCTGTCCAAGGACTTCTCCGCCCCGTCCTCGCCCAATCCGCTCGAAAAGCCTTATCCGACGTTTTCCGCAGACCCGTCGAACGGCGCGGAAGTTTTGGCGAAATACTCCGACGGCTCCGCCGCATTCGCAAAAATAAGGCGCGGCGGACGGGACAGCTACTTCGTGTCGCTGCCCGTCCTGGACAGCGGTTCATACCGCAAGATTTTCGACGCGGCGGGAATAGCCTCTCCCGCGCCCGCGGGGTGCGCCGTCTACGCCGACAGCCGCCTGTGCGGGATATTCCCCAAAAACGCCGTAAAATTCAAACTCCCCCTCAAAGGCGAATTCCGCGACGCGATAACGCAAAAAACGCTGGCGGGCGGCGAGGAAATTTCCATTCCCGCAAAAGGGGCGCTCGTGCTGCTTCCGAAAGAGTGACGGGGTAGCCGCGCCGAAATTTTGTGTTGGACAGCGCAATGGGGTTTTGTTCTATTTTGCGGCGATGAAAGAAAGAACGCTCATAATTCTGAAACCCGACTGCATGGAAAAGCGCCTCATGCCGGAAGTGCTCGGAAGGTTTTTCGCGGCAGGCCTGGACATCGCCGCCTGCAAAATGGCGCGCCTCGACGAATCCGTCCTCGAAGTCCACTACGCGCACATCGCCGGCAAGCCCTACTATCCGCCGCTCGTCGAGTTTATGAAGAGGCGTCCTGTCGTAATCGCCGTGCTCGAGGGCGAGAACGCCATAAAAAAGGTGCGCGAGCTCCTCGGCCCCACAAATTCCCAAGAGGCCCCGAAGGGCACCATACGCGGCGACTTCGGCGAAAACACCCGCGAAAACATCGCCCACGCGTCGGATTCCCCCGAGAGCGCGGCGGCGGAAATCGCGCGGTTCTTCGCCGAATCGGAGGTCTTCTGACCCTCCCCGCGCGCCCATTTGAAAATGGCGGACAAAAACCCTTTTGAGAAAATCCCGAACCTCGGCCCGCAAAAGGCCGGGGCTCTTTTCGAATTCGCGCGGCTGCTGCGCGAAGCCAACGCGAAGGTAAACCTGCTCTCGCGCAGGGACACCGACGACCTCGAGTACCGCCACGTCGCGTTCTGCGCGGCGATCTCCGCGTTTTTCACGCCGGCGGAGGGCGCGCGCATAGCGGACGTCGGAAGCGGCGGCGGGCTCCCGGGAATAGTAATGGCGATCCTTTACCCGCAGGCGGAAATCTCGATGTTCGACGGAGTAGGCAAGAAAATCGCGATGGTAAACGAAATGTGCGAAAGGCTCTCCCTCAAAAACGCCCGCGGCTTCCACGCCAGAATCGAGGAGCAAAAGGGGGTTTTCGACTACTGCACGGGCAGGTCTGTCTGCGCGCTGCCTGCGTTCTTCGGATTCGTGAAAAAAAAGCTCGCCGCCGGCAAAAGGGGGTCGCTCGAAAACGGCGTGATATACTTCAAGGGAGGGGAGCTTGAAGACGAGCTCGTCAAAAAAAACATACTGCCCGACGCGCGCTTGGACCTCGAAGAATTTTTCGGCGACCCGCGCTTCGAGGGCAAGAGCATAATGCACTTCAAGGCGCGCGACGCGGCGAGAATTTAACGCGGCGCGACGCCCATGACGGCGGGGCGCGAGAATTCCGCGGAATCGAACGGGTCGCCCGACTCCGAGACCGAGAGCGGCGTCGAAATGGTCGTCCAAAAGCTCTGGGCGTATTCGACGGCGATTCTGTTTGCGCCCGCGTTGCCGGAGGCCGAGAGCCTTGAGCCGGATTTCGGGGTTTCCAATTTTTTTCCGTTAAGCCAAAGCGATTTCACGTTTTTGAAGTCGGCGAACACGTCGAAATTTTTTTTGCGCGTCTTGAAATCTAAGGCGACTACCCGCGAAAATTTCGGGGAATAGCGGTTTTTTGAGGCGGCCTTCGCCCACTCCGGATCGCCGGAAAACGGCGCGACCTGAAACGGGCGCGCGCCCTTGTCCCTGCGGCACGGAAGCCATTTCAGTTCGGGGGAGTCACCGAAATTTTTCAGGGCCGCGCCCGGGGCGGAAATCTCCGCCATCGCGGAATCGGAAACCAGCCGCCCATCCACCGGCCCCGCGAATACGGCGGCGTCGCGCGGACGCGGCAACATGGCGTCCCCGCCCGCCAAAACCGACGCGAAATAAATCCTGCCGGCAGAGCCGCCGCGCAAAAAGTCGAACTGCGCCGCAAAATAAAAATCGCCCGCCTCCGCTTCTTTGAAATTCCCCTTTGCGGGGAGATTGAACTCTATTCTCTCAACCCCTCCCGCCTCGAGTTTCGGAAAGTCGAAAGACTTCGCGCCTTCGCTGAAATACGGCGGAAGCCTGAACACAACCCCGCAGTTTTCGAGCGGCTCCGAACCCGAATTTTTCAGGACGAGGGAAATTTTCCCCTTTTCCATATCCGCGTGCAGCCCGCCGGAAATCTCCGGAAATTTTTCGGGGCTTTCCGAAAAATCCGGAGAGTTTCCGGAGTTTTCAACCGCCGCAATCCTGCGCGGCGACAGCATGTCAGCCCTGTGCGGCAGGCGGTACAGGCCGCTTTCCGACGGGAAAATCTCCACCCCGTCGAGCCGGACGCGCACGGGGGTTCCGGACAGCCTCACCTCCAAGGCGACGTCGTCTCCCATATGCCTCGCCGAAACGCGCGAGACCTCAAAACGCGCCCTGTTTCCCGATGCGCGCGCAGGCGAAATTTTAAGGACATCCAGCTGGCGCGCGTAGGCGGCGTATTCGTTTTGCGTGCAATACCAGAAATCCGCGCGGCGGTGTTTTTTCAAAATCCTCTCAAGCTCCGCCATGCCCGCGCCGGACTGCCACGAGTGCACGCCGAGGCTCATGTGCGGGACTCCGTCGCGCCCCTGCGCCGCGAGCGCGGCGGAAACTTTTTTTTCAAAAAGCGCCTCTTTTGGGTCGCGGTCGTTTATGTTGAACAGATGCGAGGAAAGCAGGGTTCCCTTCGGCAGCGAGTACTTCTTGTCGTTGTCGCTCCACAAGGCTGCCTGGACTTGGTAGCCCGAGCGCGCGATGCACTCCCCGACGAGCCTCGGCGCGTCGGCGTAAAACGGGTGGTCGGCGGCGTACCCCGGGAGGGCGAACGCGACCACCGGAACGTCGAGGGCGGACTCCAACATAATGCGCTGCGCGAGGGTTTCGCGGAAGGCCTCGTTCGGCAGAATTTCCGGCAGCAGCCTGTGGGTTATCGTGTGCGAGCCCACCGCAAAGCCGCAGCCGAGAATTTTGCGCGCGCACGTATTGCAAAATTTTTCGTCGGCTTTCGTCAGCATGAACGTCGCCTTCATGCCGGCGTTTTTGAAGACGTCCGCCATTTTGGAGTGGGCGTAGGTTGTGTCGTCCCACCTCGAGGAAAAGGCAGCCGCCGACCCGCCCGGGAGCTTCGCGGGCTCGACCGCCGCCGCGCGCGCCGACGCAGCGTCGGGATATTCGACTTCGAGCGTCTGGACGTAATCCGCGGGGAAAACCCGCGCCGCCAGAAACGCGGACAAAACTATGAAAAGCGATTTCATGGGAAAATCGGAATTTTCCCAAAACCGTATCTCGCCGCGCGCGAAAAGTCAAAGGGAATGCGCGGCGCAAAAAAAACGTCCCCGCCGCGCTCCGCAAACCGCCGCGCCCGCGGCCTCCGACCCCAAAAGGCTTGACGCCGGAGGCCGCGGCGGCGAAAATCGGCGGGGTTAAAAATGAGGAAACTGCTAAGATTCTACGTCTACATAAAGCCGTGCCTGCCCCAGCTGATTGCGGCGATTATATTCGGCGCCCTGTTCGGGGCGTGCAGCGGCTTCGGAATGCCCGTCATTTTCGACAAAGTTTTGCGGCAGATATTCATGGACCAGGGCGCCGCGCCCCGCCCGATGTGGCACATAATAGGGGTCGCGCTGCTGCTGCCGACGGTGTTTGCGCTCAGGGCGATATTCGGGTATTTGAGCGGCTACCTCATGACGTATTCGTCGCTGGAAGTCCTGCGGAGGCTCAAACAGCACATATTCGACAGAATCCAAAGCTACCCCGTGGCGTTTTTCGACAAGTTCACCACGGGCGACCTGCTCACGAGGCTGACAAACGACACCGCGAGCGTCCAGACGGTGCTGCTTTCGTTCTCCTCCGAAATATTCCGCCAGCCCCTGCAAGTGCTCGGCGCCCTCGGATTCCTGCTCTACCTCTGCTTCACAAAGGGGCAGGTTGTGATGCTCTTCATATTTTTCGCGGCGGTGCCGTTCTGCATTCTGCCCGTCCAGATGATACGCAAAAACATGAAGCGGTTTGCGGGCAAGGCGCAGATGGGCCTGAGCGAAATGGCGCAGCTCTTCGGCGAAAACCTCGACGCCGTGCACGAGGTCAGGGTTTTCAACTTGCAGGAAGCGCAAAAGAAGAAATTCGAGGGGCTTAACGGAATGTTCAAGCAGTTTTCCCTCAAAATGGCAAAGTACGAGCTCATGCAGCAGCCGTTCATGGAATTTCTCGCCGCCACGATGGTCTCCATGACGTTCGTTTACGCGTACTTCGCGGGGATAGACTTCCCGACGTTCTCGGCGATAGGCATCGCCCTCTACTTTACGATAGACCCCATAAAGCGCGTCATCAGAATGTCCACGGACTTCATAAAGGTGATGCCGCTCGTGGACAGAATCTGCGCGATTCTCGACTATGTGTCCACCGTCCCCGAGCCCGAAAACCCCGTCGAGCTCCCGCCCGTGCGCGGCGAGATAACTTTCGACAACGTGAAATTCGCCTACAAGGACAAGACCGTCCTCGACGGGGTCAGCATAACGATCCCCGCCGGTACGAGTTGCGCGCTCGTGGGCGAAAGCGGCGCGGGCAAGAGCACCTTCGCCAAGCTCTCCATGCGCCTCTACGACCCGATAGAGGGCTCCATTAAACTCGACGGCATAGACTTGCGCGACATACGCCAACGCGACTTCATGGACAACCTCGGCAGCGTCCCGCAATATCCGGTTCTCTTCAACGACACCGTATACAACAACATCCTCGTCGCGCGCCCGGGCGCGACGAAAGAGGAAGTCGAAGCCGCCGCGAAGATGGCCTACGCCCACGACTTCATTCTGGAACTCGAAAACGGCTACGACACGGTGGTGGGCGAGCGGGGCGACAGGCTCTCCGGCGGGCAGAAGCAGAGGATCGCCCTCGCGCGCGTGTTTTTGAAAAACCCCCCGCTGCTCGTGCTCGACGAAGCCACGTCCGCGCTCGACGTAAACAGCGAGGCGTTCATACAAAAGGCCGTCGACAGCCTTATGAAAGGCCGCACGATGCTCGTCATCGCCCACAGGTTCAGCACCATAAAGAACGTGCAGAAAATCATAGTGTTCGAAAACGGCAGAATCGTCGATTTCGGCTCGCACGAAGAGCTGATGGAGCGCTGCCGGACATACCGCAGGCTCTACGAAAAGCAGGCTGAGCGCATAGCCTCCAAATAGCATCCGCCCGCCGCCGCGCAAATTATAATACTTATATAATATATATGTCTCCCCCCGTCCGGGATGGAAAAATCTTTTCATTTCGGCGAAAGGGGAAATTATAATTGCAAAATCCCGGGCGCGGGGTTTTTATTGGCGCAAAAAATGACATAAACGCGCCTTCTGCCGAAGGTTTGAATGCGAAAAGGCTGTACTATGAAAGTTGCGATACTTGCGGGAGGGCTGGGCTCGCGCCTCGGCGAGGAGACTACCGTCCGCCCCAAACCGATGGTGGAAATCGGGGGCAAGCCGATACTTTGGCACATAATGAAGATTTATTCGCACTACGGATTCGACGAATTCGTGGTTATGTGCGGCTACAAGGGCGAATACATAAAGGAGTATTTTCTGAATTACCGCGCCAATTCGTCGGACATCACCGTAAACCTCGCCGACGACACCGTGGAAATCCACAAAAACCGCGCCGAACCCTGGAAAATCACCCTGTGCGACACGGGCTCCGACACCCTGACGGGCGGCAGGATCGCGAAGATAAAAAAGTACGTCGGCAAAGAGACTTTCATGCTTACCTACGGCGACGGGGTAGCCGATATCGACATTCCCGCCCTGCTCGAATGCCACCGCAAATCGGGCAAAATCGCCACCCTCACCGCCGTCCGCCCGACCTCCCGCTTCGGAACGCTGCGCATTTCCGAGGACGGGGGAATATCCGATTTCCGCGAAAAGCCCGAAGACTCCGGCTCGTGGATAAACGGCGGGTTCTTTGCGCTCGAACCCGAAGTGTTCGGCTACATTCCCGACAGGCCCGACACGATTTGGGAGCGCGGGCCGCTCAACCGCCTGTCCGAGGAAGGGCAGCTCAACGCCTACATGCACGGCGGATTCTGGCGCCCGATGGACATGCTCAAAGACAAAAAGGAGCTCAACGAGCTCTGGGCCTCCGGCCGAGCGCCGTGGAAAATCTGGGAGTAGCCGGCTATGGCTTTCGGAGGCGTTTTCAGCGGGAAGAGGGTTCTCGTCACGGGGCACGCGGGCTTCAAGGGCTCGTGGCTCTCCCTGTGGCTGAATGAGCTCGGGGCGAAAGTCTGCGGATATTCGCTCCTGCCCGACACGGAACTTTCGGCGTACCGCGAGGCGGGCGTCGGCGAAATCCTCGAATGCGAGAAAATCGCCGACATCCGCGATTCAGATGAACTTGAAAGCTTCTTCCGGAAAGCGCGCCCCGAAATCGTATTCCACCTCGCAGCCCAGCCGCTCGTGCGCCTGTCGTACTCCGAGCCGAAGCTCACCTATGAGACGAACGTCCTCGGGACGCTCAACGTGTTTGAGGCGGCGCGGAAATGCGGCTCCGTCGCCGCCCTGGTAAACGTCACGACGGACAAGTGCTACGAAAACCCCGAGACGGGCCGCCCGTGCGCCGAGGACGACCCGATGGGCGGATACGACATGTATTCGTCGTCCAAGGCGTGCTCCGAAATCCTCACGTCGTCGTACCGGAGGTCTTTTTTGGAGGGCGGCAAACCGTTTGCGCTCGCCTCGGCGCGCGCGGGAAATGTCATAGGCGGCGGGGACTGGGCGCGCGACAGGCTCGTCCCCGACTGCGTGCGCGCCCTGTCGCAGGGCAGGCCCGCGCCCGTGCGCAACCCCGATTCCGTCCGCCCGTGGCAGCACGTCCTCGAGCCGCTTGCAGGCTACATGAGGCTGGCGCAAAAGCTTCTCGAAGACCCCGCCAGGTTCTCCTGCGGCTTCAATTTCGGGCCGGACTCGTCGGCGGTTTTAAAAGTCGGCGACATCGTCGAAATACTCGCCGAAGCGTGGGGAGGCGGAACTTCGGAACATAAGGCGGAGCTCGGCGCCCCTCACGAGGCAAAGCTGCTTTCGCTCGACATTTCCAAGGCGGAGCGGGAGCTCGGCGTCCGCCCCGTAATGAATGCGGCGGAGGCTGTTGCGGCCTCCGCAAAATGGTACAAGAGATTCTACGCGCTGCGCGGGCCTATGCGCGGCTTCACGCTCGAACAAATCGACGAGTTCGAAAAAAAGGCGCGCGCAAAAAACATAGAATGGAGTTTTTGAAATGCACGAAGATTTAAGGGAAAAGGCAAAGCTCGCCGCCCTCGAATATTTGAGGGCGGCGCGCGCCGACGCCCCGAAGCGGAACTACATCCCCCCGTCGGGCAAGAAGATCGGAGAAGAGGAGCTCTGCGCGATGATAGACGCGTCCCTCGACATGTGGCTCACCGCCGGAAGGTTCAACGACATGTTCGAGGAGGCGTTCGCCAAAAAGCTCGGCGCCAAATTCGCGCTCACCGCAAATTCGGGTTCGAGCGCAAACCTCATCGCGCTCTCCGCCCTGACCTCCCCCAAACTCGGGGAGCGCGCCCTGAAAGCGGGCGACGAGGTCGTCGCGGTCGCCGCGGGCTTTCCGACGACGGTAAACCCGATATTCCAAAATTCGCTCGTGCCCGTGTTCGTAGACTGCGACCCCGAGACGTACAACATTCGCGCCGACAAGATAGAGGAGGCCCTCTCGCCCAAAACCAAAGCCGTGTTCGTCGCCCACACGCTCGGCTCGCCCTTCGACATCGACAAAATTTCGGAAATCTGCCGCCGCCGCAACCTGTGGCTGATAGAGGACTCCTGCGACGCGCTCGGGGCGAAGTTCCGCGGAAAGTGCGCCGGGACTTTCGGGCACATCGGCACGTTCAGCTTCTACCCCGCCCACCACATCACGATGGGCGAGGGGGGCGCCGCCGTCACGAGCGACCCGCTGCTGCGCAAAATCATGCTCTCATTCCGCGACTGGGGGCGCGACTGTTGGTGCAAGCCCGGGAGGGACGACACCTGCAAGAGCAGATTTCGCCTGAAACGCGGCAACCTTCCCGACGGCTACGACCACAAATACACCTACTCGCACATCGGCTACAACCTGAAAATCACCGACTGGCAGGCGGCTGTCGGCCTTGAGCAGCTCAAAAAGCTCGACTCCTTCATAGCCGCGAGAACCGAAAACGCCCGATTCCTGGCGGAGAAGCTCGCGGGACTCGAAGAATTCATAGCCCTTCCGAAAGTGCAGGCCGAAACCGAGCCGTCGTGGTTCGGGTTCCTGATATCCGTCCGCGCCGGCGCGCCGTTTTCGAAGCGCGAGCTCGTCGAATACCTCGAAGAAAACGGCGTCGGCACGCGGCAGCTGTTTGCCGGCAACATTCTGCGCCAGCCGATGATAACGGAATCCGGCGCGCCCCTCAGAATCGGAGGGGGGCCGATGAAGCGCGGCAACGAGCTCGGCGAGGCCGACTACGCGCTGCTTCCGGGAACGGAGGCGATAATGAACAACTCTTTCTGGGTGGGGTGCTTCCCCGGCCTCGGCGAGCGCGAGCTCTCAAAGACCGCCGCCGCAATACGCGCGTTCGCGGAATCGAAATCCAAATGAAGAAAATCCTGCTAACGGGCGGAAGCGGCTTTATCGGGCGCAACCTGCGCGAGAGCTTTTTGCCGCAAAAATACGAAATATCCGCCCCGACGCGCACGCAGCTCGACCTGCTCGACACGCGCGCGGCCGACGAATTTTTTGCGAAAAACTCCTTCGACTGCGTATTGCACTCGGCGGTAAAGCCGTGCCACCGCAACGCTCCCGACCGCGACGCGCTCGTCTATTCAAACCTGCGCATGTTCGAAAACCTCGCCCGAAACTCCGGAAGCTTCGGCAGGCTCATCAACTTCGGCTCGGGGGCGATATACGGCCAAGACTCTGACATTTCCGGCGCACGGGAAGAGGACATATTCAAAAGGATGCCGAGCGACGAGCACGGCTTCTGCAAGTACGCCGCCGCAAAGCGAATGGAGTCCCTGCCGAATTTCATTGATTTGAACATATTCGGGATTTTCGGGAAATACGAGGACTACTCCATAAGGTTTATCTCAAACGCCGTCTGCAAGGCGATGTTCGGAATGCCGGTTACCCTGCGCCAAAACAGGAGATTCAGCTACGTATTCATAGACGACTTCTGCCGGATAATCGACTCTTTCATATCGGCGGACTTGAAGCACAAAACCTACAACATAACCCCTCCCGGGTTCGCCGAGCTCGCGGACATCGCGCGGACGGTGTCCGAAATGTTCGGGGGCGTTCCGGTAAAAATCGCGGCGGAGGGGTTCGGGCCGGACTATTTCGGCGACAACTCGCGCCTGATGGCGGAGTTCCCCGAAACAAAGTTTACCCCCATGCCGGAGGCGGTTGCGCGTCTGGCGGAATACTACCGCGCAAACGCGGGCAAAATCGACAGAAGACTATTGGAATTCGACAGATAAGCGTATGGTAAAAGTATCGGACTACATCGCCGACAGGCTCAAAAATTTTTACGGCGTGGAAAACGTGTTCATGATTACGGGAGGCGGCGCGATGCACCTAAACAACGGCATCGGCGCGAAAATCCCGTACATTTCCAACCACCACGAGCAGGCGAGCGCAATCGCAGCCGAGGGCTACGCGCGCTCGTCGGGCAAGCTCGCCGTGGTAAACGTCACGACCGGCCCGGGCGGAATCAACTGCCTCAACGGAGTGTTCGGGCAGTGGACGGACTCCGTGCCCGTCCTCTACATCTCGGGGCAGGTCAAGTTCGCGACCACCCTCGCCTCCTGCCCCGATCTCCCGCTTCGCCAGCTCGGAGACCAGGAGGTCGACATCATAACGAGCGTGAGACATCTGACGAAATACGCCGCCATGGTGACGGATCCGCGCGAGATACAATACCACCTCGACAGGGCTGTCTACGAGGCCACCCACGGGCGCTTCGGCCCCGTGTGGCTCGACATTCCCATGAATGTCCAGACGGCGCAGATAGACGAGGCCGACCTCAAAAAATTCTCCCCGCCGCCCGAGCCCGTCTACGATTTGAAAATCGCGGAAGTCGCCGAACGGCTGCTGTCCGCCAAACGCCCGCTGATAGTCGCCGGGCACGGAATGAGGCTCGCCGGACAGGTTGAAAACCTCGCTAAGTTTTCGGAAATCTCCGACGTTCCGATAGCCACCACCTTCAACGGCTACGACGTCCTGCCCACCGGCGACAAAAACGCCGCAGGCAGAATCGGGACGGCGGGGCAGCGCGCGGCGAATTTCATTTTGCAAAACGCCGACTGCGCGCTGTTTTTGGGCACGCGCAACAACGTGCGGCAGGTCAGCTACAACTGGGAAAATTTCGCGAAAAAAGCGTTCAAGATAGCCGTGGACATCGACCCCGCTGAGCTTCAAAAGCCGCTCGTAAAGCCCGACCTGGCGGTCAACGCCGACCTGCGCGAGTTCTTCCCCGCGCTCGCCGAAAGGCTCGGGGCTTTCCGCGCCGGCGGCGAATGGACGCAATACTGCCGGAGAATGCGCTCGAAATACGCCTTTGAAAACGTCCCCGAATACCGGCAGGAGGCCGGCGCCCCCGTAAACGTCTACAACCTCACCCGCACGCTCACGTCGATTGCCGACCCCGACGACATATTCGTCGTGGCAAACGGCTCGCCGTGCATATGCACCTGCCAGTGCGCCGTGACGAAAAAAGGGCAGAGAATGTTCCTGAACTCCGGCGACGCCTCGATGGGCTACGATTTGCCCGCCGCCATAGGGGCGGCAGTCGCGAACCCCGGCAAAAAGGTGATATGCTACACGGGCGACGGCTCCATAATGATGAATTTGCAGGAGCTGCAAACCATAAAGACGCACAACCTCCCCATAAGAATCTTCATAATAAGAAACGACGGGTACTCCTCGATAAAGCAGACGCACAAGAACTTTTTCAACGCCCATTACGTGGGATGCAACGCCGCGAGCGGCGTGGAGACGCCCGACTTCCGCGAGGTTGCAAAAGCTTTCGGCATAGAGTCCGAAAGGATAGAAACGGGCGACGGGCTCGCCGGAAGGCTGAAAGCCGCCCTCGAAAGGCGCGGACCGTTCGTCTGCGAAATCGTATGCCAGGACGACTACATGTTCTCTCCCAAGCTCTCCGCCAAACAGATGCCGGACGGCTCGATAGTCTCGCCGTCGCTCGAAGACATGTTCCCGTTTTTGGATCGGGAGGAATTCGAGTCCAACATGCTCAAATAGGCCGCAAAAATGCCAAAGACTTCCCAAAACGCGGAGAAAGCTCCCGCGGTGTCGGTGTTCGTGCCGTATTACAACGACAGGGCGTTCCTCCCTCAATGCATAGAATCCATACTCGCCCAGACGCGCGGAGACTTTGAGCTCATACTGCTCAACCACGCCTCCGACGACGGATGCCGCCAAATCGCGCGCTCCTTCCGCGACCCGCGCATAAGGCACATCGACATGCACTACAACCTCGGGGCGGGCTCGGGCATTTTGATTCTTGAATTTTTGAAGGCCGCCCGCGGCAGGTACGCAAAACTGTTCTGCGCCGACGACATGATGCGCCCCGACTGCCTCGAAAGGCTCGCGGGCCACATGGAGGCGCACCCCGAAACGGACGTCGCCTTCGGCGACATGGAATACGTAGGCAAAGACGGCTCAGGCCTCGGCGCGAAATGGTCGCTGCGCCGCCCGCATTTCGCGTTCGGAATGTCGGAGGCGGAATGCCTCGGGCTTCTCATCCGCTGGATAAGCTTCATGCCCTACCCCGCCTCGATAGCAAAAACCGAAGTTCTGCGGGAGGCGCGCATAGACAAGTCGATGGTGATGATGCTCGACATGTCGATATGGGCGGATCTCATAATAAAAGGCAAAAAGTTCGACTTCATTCCGGACGCGGTCGTAAACTACCGCGTGCACGAAAACCAGACGTCGTCTTCAAAGCGCCGCGACATAGCCGACCGCTATTTCCGTTTTGAAAGCTTCGCATACTGCGACATCTTCTACTCCATAAGAGATCCGGAACTTTTGAAAAGCGTCCTGCCGGACTCGAAATTCGCCGGAAACATCAAAGCCGGCGAAACGCGCGCGGAAATTTTCGAGTTCGCCGTAGCCGAGCACTACATAGCCGCCAAAGACGAGCGCTACAAGGTAAACGGATACTCTCACATGCACGCGCTCATGCAAGACGATTCCGCGCGGGCGGCGATAGGCGGCGAATTCGGCTTCGGCATAAGGGAGTTTCGGGAAATGTACTCAAAGCCCGAACCTCACCAGAAAAGCGCCAAGGAAGTCGGGCTCGGCGGATTGCTTTATTTGTTGTTGCGCAGGCTGTGGATTATCGTAACGTTTAAGGACATAAGGCGAAAATTACGCGAGCGCAGAACCTTATCCTTGTAACCCCACAACCGCAGATTGTAAACCTGCTAGCATGTCCGCAAAAAACTTCAAGCCGTTTTTCCTGAACAGCAACCTTTCCTTCGGAAAGGCCGGAGGGGATACCGTCGAAAGTCTGTTGCGCCCCGCCGCCGGAAATTCGGGCAATTCCTACATAACCTATGCGCTCGTCAAGACGGTTCTGGGAGACTTTGCGGGGCTCTCGCACATAGTCAACGCGTATGAATACGATTTCTCCGCCTCCGGGCGCGACGCGGAATTCGCGCGCGCCGAATGCACGCACTTGTTCCTCGTCCTGCAAGACCAGATAAGGATAGAGGAATCCTACGGGCTGCGCCTTCCCTACGAAAACATAGTGTCGTTTCTCAAAAAATGCGGCAAGCCGGTGGTAATCGCGGGGCTCGGCGCAAATTCGTTCGGCGGCTTCGACCCCGAATTTCACAAAAAGCTCCCGCCCGCCCTCGTGAAGTTTTTGCGGGAAATCTCCGGAATGTGCGAAAAAATCGGGATTCGCGGCGAATTTACCGCCGATGTCCTGGCCAAGCTCGGCATATCAAACTTTCAAATCATCGGCTGCCCGTCGTTTTTTGAAACGGGCCCCGGCAGGCGGGTCGAAAAGCCCCCGTTCGGCGAGCTCAATCCGGCGCTGACGAGCCCGCTGATATACCGCGCGGAAAGCGCGCCCGCGCTAATGCAGGACTTCCTCGAAAAGCGGCTGATAGACCTCGCCGTGTTCGGGCGCATTCCGGACGGCTGCCCGAGAGAGGAATTTTACAGGGCGGCGCGCGGAAACCTGCAAATATTCCTCAATCCCGAGAGATGGAAGGCGTTCCTGAAAAAATTCAATTTCGCGCTCGGGCCGAGAGTCCACGGCAGCATCGCCGCGATAAACGCCGGCCTCCCCGCCGTCTGCACCAACACCGACTCCCGCGCCGCGGAAATGTGCGCCTTTCTGAAAATACCGCGCCTTGCGGACGGCCCGTACGCCGATTACAAGCCTCCTATCCCCGACGCGCGGAAATTTGGGGCATTTCTCAGGCGGGCATACGACGCCTGCGACGTCGACGCCATGAACGCGGCGTATCCCGCGCTCTTCGAAAACTACAAAAATTTCATAACGTCCCAAAACCTCCCATTCCGATGCGGGGAATGCGCGAACGCCGGCATGCTCTCAGAAGTGAAGGTTCGGGGGCGCATAGAACTATTTGCGAGACGGATCGCATTCAAGGCGCGCCGTTCCGCCGCCAAAAGGCTTCTAAAAAGGAACCGCTCCTGACTCGCAAGGCCCGCTCCGAATATGGACACTCCGGACAAAATAACCGCCGGCGACTTGGAAGTCTGCGTTCTGACTTTCAACAGGGCGCCCCTCCTGCGCCAGGCGCTCGAAAGCCTGCTCGCCCAGACCGCGCGGGGATTCGCCGTGTCCGTGTACGACAACGCGAGCCCCGACGGCACGGCGGAAACCGCGGAGGAGATGCGGCCGCGCTTTGAGGGGGAATTCCGCTACGTCCGCCATCCGAAAAACATCGGCGCCGACGCCAACTTCCACGCCGCCATCGCAGGCGCAAGCCGCAAGTACGCGATGTTCATGCACGACGACGACCTCGCCCATCCGGAGTACGTCGAATGCGCCGTGGCTGCGATAAACGCCTTCGGGAACGTCGCGGTGCTCGCTTCCAACTATTCGTACATGCGCGTCGAAAGCGGCGGGCGCGTCGAGTGGAAAAGCGCGTCCAGAAAAGCCTTCGCCTTTGAAAGCCGCGAGGACTTCGCCGCCTACATATTCTGCGACGGGCGGGCGTCGTTCTCGTCGGCGATATACAGAACCGCCGACTTGCGCGCGCGCAACCGCCCCAACGTGTACGGAAAAATCGGCGACACTCCCGTAATGATAGACGCGGCGGGCGGCGGAAAGGCCGTCGTGCTCGCCGACAAAAACCTCTTCGTGTACCGCATACACGCGGGGCAGGATTCCAAAAATACGTCAAACGGCCCCACGCGGGAGGAAATCGTCAACCGCAACCGGCTGTTCAGGGAAATCCTCATGAACGGCTCGCGCGCGCACAGGTTCGCATACCGCATTTCATACGCGGAATGGCTCGCGCGCCATATAAAGTTCGCGGGCGCGGACGACCGCCGCAAGCGGGAATTCCTCGCCTCGCTAACTGCGGGGGAAACCGCAGGGATAATGTCGAAAGCCTACTCTGTCCCGTTTGCCGGAGAGTTTTTGCGCGGGCTCATACGGGCGTTTAGGATGCTCCGGAAGCTGCTTTGGCGGCCCGAAAGCTTTTGACGCCGCCGGCTGCCGGCGCAAAAATTCCCCCTTCTGCCCGCCGTTCCAAAGCGCATAAGCGGACGCGGCAAAAGCGCGCGCGTTCGGAAGGCTACTTGGATTTGGCCCTCGAAGAGCCCTTGCGGAAAATCCTGTCGTAGTTGTCCACGTACTTCTGGATGTTGGCGCCGCGGCGGATAGCCTCGCCCTTGCCGCACTCGCGGCTTTCCTTTTTAGTTTCGCTGTTCGTTTCCATATCCGTAAAAAATTCTCTCTGTTTATAATCCGAATCGGAAAAGTCAAGCCGCCGTAAAACAAAAAATCGCGCGGCGCGCGCAAAACCGTTTTTATTTGCCAAAGGCCTCCCGCGCCGCTTATCTTTGCGCCTTACACACTGCCCCGCAATGCCCCGCAGCGCCGACAATTTGTGCGTAGACCTCGACGGAACTCTGATTCGCTCGGACTCCCTTTGGGAGCTTGTCGCGCGAGCCCTGCGCAAAAACCCGTTCTACCTGGCGCTCGTCCCGCTTATGCTCGCAAGGGGGCGGGCTTTCGCAAAAAGAAGGCTGGCGGAAAAATTCGGGAAATTCGCCGAAAGGCTTCCGGTAAATCCGGCGGCGGTCTCTTATATAAAAAAGCGCAAAAGGGCGGGCGCAAAAATCTGGCTCGTCACAGCGTGCGACGAAAAGCTCGCGGAGAAAATCGCGGCGCGGACGGGACTGTTCGACGGCGTCTACGGCTCCTCCGAAACCCTCAACCTCAAAGGCGAAAACAAGGCAGCCCTCTGCTCAAAAATTTTCGGCGACGGCAACTTTGACTACATGGGCGACTCTCTCTCCGACATTCCAGTCTGGGAGAAATCGCGGACAGCCGCGGTTGTCGGCGGCGAAAAGTTCGCGGAGAAAATCCGCAGGAGGCTCGGGGGGAAAGAGACCGTAAGAATCGGCGGGGGCGCGGGGCTTTCGGCGTCCGCCGCCCTTCGCGCCGTCCGCGCGCACCAGTGGGCGAAAAACCTGCTCGTGTTCGTCGCCCTGATTTCGAGCCACAGATATTTTAATTTAGGCGACGCATTGAACTCCGCCGCCGCGTTTCTCGCGTTTTGCTTCTGCGCCTCCGCGACGTATATTTTAAACGACCTGCTCGACATCGAGTCCGACAGGCTTCACCCCAGCAAGCGCAGCCGCCCGTTCGCTTCGGGAGACTTCCCCATACCCGCGGGAATCGCGCTGATGCTCGCGCTCGCCGCCGCCGCGGTGGCG
>CAJMOT010000033.1 GCA_905214995.1 uncultured bacterium
CGAAACCGCGGACGCCGCGGAAGCTCCCGCCGCCGAAGCGGGCGAGGCGCAGGCTAGGGTCGAGCCCGTGGACGCAGCCATGTCGGACGCCGTCCGCAAGCAGCAGCTCCAAGTCATCGCCGCATACGATTTGATTGACGAAGCCTACGATCTTATGGACGAAGGCAACTGGGACGAAGCCGCCCGCAAGCTCGCTTTCGCGGGCGAAAAGCTCCCCGAAGGAGCCTATTCGCCGATATCCGACGAAGTCCGCGCAGAGCTCAACAGGGCCAAGGCGGTGATGGCGAAGTCTCGCGCCAAAATAGCGATGTCCGAGAGGGACACGGCTGCGGCCAAATCTTTCGCCGCTGAATATGCGGCCGCCGAAGAGAGCAAGTCCGCCGGAGCCGCCTTTGTAGAAGAGGTTGACGAGTTCACCAAGAACCCCTACAACAACACCATCGCCGACATCAGCCCCGATTATGCAACCCGCCAAAAGAAGATTGAAAACCTTCTCGAAAAGGGGCGCAGGCAGTATCTTTACGGCGACTATCAAGGCGCGCGCGTCACGTTCCGCCAGATTGAAACCATCGATGCGGACAATATTCAGGCCAAGGCCTACCAGCGCCTGATCTCCGAAAAGCTCGCCGATCGCGGCCGCATGACTTACCTGGTGACCCGCGAAGCGATGATAGACGAAGTCAACAAGTCGTGGCAGCGTCCGCAGGTATACACCGGCACCACGGTTGACAGGGGCGGCGCAAGGGCGGACTCGGTCATTGATAGAAAGCTTTCCGAGATCATAATTCCCAACGTGAGCTTCCCCGCTCCCGGCGTGACGCTCGCGCAGGCCATCAACACTCTCTCCATTCTCTCCGTAGAATACGACAAGTCCAACGACGCCAAGAAGGGCGTGAACATAGTTCTCTTTGGCGACAACGCCGCCGAAGCAAAGCCCGTAGTGCTTACCCTCCGCGATCTCTCCCTCGGGCAGATACTCGACTGGGTCACGCAGCAGGCCGGTTTCCAGTATGACATTGAGAAGGACACCATAGTCGTCCGCAAGGCCATGGACAACAGCGTTGCGTCGATGGACACCCTCGACTTCCCGCTCCCGACTTCTACCGTTATGCGCATGATCGGTTTCAAGGCGGCGGTCGGCGATTCCGGCGATTCCGGCAATCCCTTCGGCGGCGGCAGCTCAAGCTCCGCGTCTGCGGGCGGAGACGGAAAGGAAGACGCCATCAAGAACTTCCTCATCAAGGCCGGCGTTGAATTCGGCCCCGGCGCGACCCTCGCGTTCGACGGCTCGAAACTCTGGGTGACCAACACCCGCCGCAACCTCGACAAGGTTCGCAACATTCTTTTGCGGTACAGCGAAACCAAGCAGGTCGAGATAGAGGCCAAATTCATGGAAGTCAACCAGGGCGTCTTGAAGGAACTCGGCTTCAACTGGAACGTTTCCAAACAAAATGCCGACGGCTCTTACAGCACGCTATTCTCGACTGCCGGCAGAAATACGACCGGTTCCATCAGCACTTACAACAACCGCACCCTCGCCAGCACGATAACGAGCGCGAGCGCCGGTTCGACTCCCATCACCATTCTCAAACCCGCGGCCGAAGTGGATGGAACCACCCCCAATCCCTATACGGTCGATCCCGTTGTGCCGGTGCTCCCCTCGACCATAAATATGGCTTCCGGCGCGGCGCAGGCGGCAAATACGGTTCTCGGCGTCATCAACGGCTACGACGTGAGCCTTATCGTCGACGCCCTCGAACAGCGCCAAGGTTCAGACTTGCTCTGCGCCCCGAAGGTGACGGTCATTTCCGGCAGCACGGCTTCCATCACCGTTTCGCAGCGCATGAGGTACCCCGAATCCTGGGGCGACGTCCAGTCAAACGTAGGTTCGTCCTCGACGGTCGCCGGCACGACTTCTTCCTCGGCGGGCGTCACCATCACCCCCGGTACTCCTCAGGACTTCACCTCGGTTGACGTCGGCGTGTCCATGGAAGTCACCCCGAACGTCGAAGAAGACGACAGCATCAACCTCGTTCTCAACCCGAACGTGACCGAGTTTGAAGGCTTTATGGAATACGGCGGCGTCGCGGTCGCCATCTCCTCCGGCACGACGGTCACCGTTCCCTCCGGCTTCATCCAGCCCGTGTTCTCCATCAGGGAAGTCAAGACCACCGTCACGGTGTTCGACGGGGCGACGGTCGTCATGGGCGGCTTGACCCGCGAAGAAGTCCGCACCGTCAACGACAGCGTTCCGGTTCTCTCCGACATTCCGTGGATCGGCAGGCTCTTCCGCTCGAAGGGCGAATCCCGCCAGAAGAGGAATCTGCTCATATTCGTCACCGCCAACAGGATTTCCCCCGGAGGCAGCGTCGGCCGCGAGCAGTTCCAGGATATGCGTCCCGGCAGCGTCTATCAGAATCCGGTTATCATCTCCCCCGGAGGCGCGGTGCATCGCATTCTCGAAGACGAAGCCGAAGTGGGTACCTCCCGCTAATACCGCTTCGGATTTTGCAAATGATAAACGCCCGCGCATAGCGGGCGTTTTTTTTTGCGGCAAGAGCCGGTTTAGATCTCGGAGTCGCATTTGCCAAAAGCGTGCGATTTCTCCATCTTCCGGATTTTATTGCGTTTGAACGCAAAATTTGCCTGCGCGCCTTGGCGTTTTTGCGCTATTCCGTTTTTTGCGCCGTACGCCGCGGATTTGCGAAATCTTACGATGCAATCCAAAAGAAATTGCGAGAAGAACGCCCGTTTTTCAACCGTATGCGCTATGCGGCGGATCGGATAATTGACTTTCTTCAAAACGCCACAGCGCGGGCGCGCTTTCTTCACGGTAAAAATTTTTTCTTTCCGGACGGCAATTATTGCGGTTTCGGAACCCGCGCATTTGCGTTTCAACCGCCCAATTATGGCGGCGCGCATTTGAAGATTCCGCCTTTGGCGCGCCGCATTTGACGCCGCATTGGGGATTGCTGAAATATGGTGCGGCCTCATGAAAACAATGGAGTCTTTCGGAAGTTCTCCAGCGGTGCGGCGCGCTCATAAGCGCGCGCCGGCGGCATATTCGCGTTGCGGGAATTTTTTTAGCGTCGAGGCAAATTTGCGGTTTGCGGAAAAGCCGCCGGAAATTTTTCGCCGCGGCAACTTCGCATTGCCCGCTACGCCTTTTTGCGCGATGCGCGGTCTTTGAGCCCCGCGATTGCCCCTCCCGCGACTTCCCACAAATATAGGCTCGCCACGCTGCAACAGGGGGAAAAGCGCCTGCGGTATTTTTCGAACAGCTTTTTGCCGATTTCTCCGTGCCCGTAGAGCATCCGCAGCCCGCGCATGAGGGCGTAGTCGCCGTAGCTGAGCACGTTCGGTCGGCGCATGGAAAATATCATCAGCATTTCCGCAGTCCACGCTCCGACCCCGTCAAGCTCGCAGAGCCTTGCGCGCACTTCTCCGTCATCCATGCCGTTTAGCGCTTCAATATCAAGCCGCCCGTCCAGAATTTTTTGCGCGGCGGATTTCATGTACGAGACTTTCCTGAACGATATTCCGAATTTTTTTATTTCTTCCGGCGGCATGGCGGCGATAATTTCCGGAGTTATTCTGCCGACGGACTCGCGCATTTTAAGCCATATCGTTTCGTGCGCCTTTGTCGAGATCTGCTGCCCGACAATGCAGTTGGCCAGCGCCTCGAAGAGATCGGGAATGACGCGCCTCTTAACCCGCCCGATTTTCTCCACGGCTTCCGCCATTCTGGGGTCGGCGTTTTTCAGGTGCGCGATCTCCGCCGCGCCGTATTTGAAATATTCGTCCATATATCTCGAAGTTTGCAGGCGCAAAACCGGCGCGAATGGCCGCCGCGTTTCGTATGCGTTAAAACGATATCCTTTCGGCGCCGGCGTTTGCAACGACTTTTTGCGAAAATGTCCGGCAGGCGGCGCGAAAAAAGCGGGAGCCGCATTGCGCATGCTCCCGCTTTTGCCTCGGGGCTTTGTTTACTTGCCCGCCGTGACGTTTACGCACTCTATGCCGAGCGCTTTGGCGATCTTCTGGATTTCGTCCGCATGGTGGCCGACGCCGAGCGCGAAGTGGTGCGTCGGGCCTTCCAGACACCAGCTGCGGAGAAAGGTGCGGATATCGGGCTTGAATTTCGCGTGGGTGTTCGTGTTGCCGGTCGGCGGAATGGCGCCCGCCACGGATTCCCCCTCCGCTACGACGAACTTGAATTTGCCGTCGGCTTTCACGCCTATTGAGAGAATCGTAATCGGCCCCTCCTTTATCTTGAATTCCACCCCCGCGCCGGCGCCTGGCTTGCCGTGGTATTTTTTCAGCGACCTCAAAACGGGCTTGCCGTCGGCGATGTTGAGGTGGTGCGGGCCGTCGTGCCCCACGAGCGCCGTGTCGGCGTTGAAGTCTATCGGGTGGAATTCCGCGAAGCTGCCGCCTATTTCGAGCCTGTCCATTATCATCATGGCGATGCAGTTCTTGATGTCGAATTCGCCGCACATGGGGAAGCCGGCGGCCGTCAGCAGGGAATTGCCGACTATGAGGTTTGTGACGAGCTCGCGCATTTTGGAGTTTGGCAGGGCTTCGTAGTAGTACGCCAGCCCGTCGAGCTTGCGCTCGGCTGCGAATTTTTCGAGCGCAACCGCCGCCCTCGCCGCCACGTCGAGATCCCTGTCGGTGAGCTTTTGGGTGAGCGGGTCGGAGACCGGATCGGGCGTGTCGAAGAATGAGAGAATCCGTTTCTTCATTGCTTCAACCGCCTCCTTGTCGTCTTCCAAATAGTGCTTGAGGATTTCGTCGGGCTCGCAGAGGGCGACGTGGCAGCCGAAAGCGGCGGCGACGGCGGTGGGGTCTGTTTGCATGTCGTACATCGCTTCCAGCGCATGCCCCATCAGCCCTATCCGCGCGTTGCGCAGGTCGTGCAGGACTTTTGCGACGGAGCACCATTTGGCGATTTCCGCGTCCGCGAGCTTGTCGCCCTGCCGCATTCCGATTATGATGTCGTCCACGGGATTGCCCATGCGGATCGCCACGTCCGCAAATTCCGGAACCGCGCAGAGGTCGTCGTTGCAGAGCTGTATGAAAGTCGTCGCCTTTTCGTAGGGCATCGCGCTCTCCGGCTGAAGGGCGACGAGCACTATCGGCACGCTCATTTCTCGCGCGACTGCCGCGAACGTCGCGGAAGTGGCGTAAGTCACCATGTCGACAAAGAGCAGGTCGAGGTTTGCCCGCTTCATTTCGTCGAGCGCCTTGCGCGCGCTCTCGGCGTTGTCCACCAGTCCGAACGAGACGGTTTCCACGCCGTTTGCCTTGACTTTCGCCTCGAACGTATCGAGCTTTTTGAGCATGACGTCGCGCAGGCCGTCGAACTGCTTCCAGTAGGTGTCGAGGCCCACGCCGACGATGCCGACTTTCGCGGTGAGCGGCTTGCGCCTCTCGACCGAATTTTGCGGGGCGGCGAACGCCCAACCGCACAGGGCGAACGCGCATATCGTAAGGATTATTCTTTTCATAATTTTAAAATACGCGGGTTGTAAAATGTTTTAGGTAGTTAACGCACTAACTTGTCCGCAGTCAATATTTTTTATATGAAAATTGGCGGATATTGCCGCCGCGGGTTTCCGCCCGCGCGGAAAGCGCGGCCGTGCGCTTTGAGCGGGCGTTCGGAAGCTTGCGCCTTATGGGGAAAGCCCGGCGCCGCTTTGCCTGCGCTTTGGGCGGGAACGCAACTCGCGCTGAAATTTTTTGCTTTAAAAATTTTTGCTGCGCGGCGCGGAAAATTATTTTAAACGCAGTTTTCCGGCGGCGCAAGCAGGGGGACGTCGTTTTCGCGCGTCGGCGCGAAGCGGAAAACGAAGTCGCAAATTTGCGGTTTCGGCGCCGCGCGGGGCGATGCGCGCGCGTCCGAATATTTTTTCGATATTTTCGATTTTTATTCTTTGCGCCGCGGCGCGGTTTTGCTATGGTTTTTCAAGCAGTTGGGGCGCGACCCGAGGAAAATCCAGGAGGAAATTTATGAAATTTGCGCTATTGCACATTATTGCGCTCGCCGCGTGCGCGTGCGTTTTCGGAAAACCGTACTACGTGTCGTCTTCGGAGGGCAGCGATTCCAACGACGGCTCGGAGGCCGCGCCGTTTAAGACGATAGCCGCCGCCCCGTCGGAAAACGCCGAGATTTTTTTGAAGCGCGGCGACGTGTTTTACGGCGCGATTTCCGGATTCAAAAACTGCAAAATCGGAGCCTACGGCGAGGGCGCAAAGCCCGTTATAAGCGGCCTTAAAATCGTAAAGAATCCCGCGGCGTGGGAGAGGCTCGCCAACGACGTCTGGCGCATAGACCTCACAAAGCCCGAAAATTTCGAGGGGTATTTCGCCGAGGGCAAGCGCAACAATATCGGCGCGGTCTACGACATGGCGAAAGACAAGGTTTACGGGCACCTCGTGACGAGATACAACGCGCTCAACGCCTACGGAGACTTCTGGGTGTCGGGCGAAGTGAACAGGGTTAATGTTCAGGACAAGTCGGAAAACTTCCGCTACCTCTATTTCCGCTCCAAGGAAAATCCGTCGTCCGGCGGCGCGAAGATTGCGTTTTCGACGAGCGGCGTGGGGATCTCAAACCTCGAAAACTGCGAGGTCGACTCCGTCGCCGTAAAGGGCTTCGGCATCCACGGCGTCGCCCGCGCGTGGGGCTGCAAATTCAGGAACATGGACGTTGACCTCATTGGAGGGTCGGTGCAGCTCGGCTATCCTCACTGGGTGAGGCTCGGCAACGGCTTCGAGTTCTGGGTTTCGGACAAGAGGCCGTGTTCAAACAACCTTGTCGAGGGCTGTACGGTTTCGCGCACGTACGATTGCGGAGCGACAATACAGGGCATAGGCAATGGCGACATGCTGATTGAAAACGTGAAGTTTGTCGGCAATACCTTCATCAGGTGCCGCCAGGCCTTCGAGCACTTTGTGCGCTCCCGCAAGGGAACCGCCAGATATTCGGATTGCGAATTTTCTTCAAATAGGAGCTTTGAGGCGGGCGAAAACGAATTTTCCACTCCCGAAGCCAGGGACGCGGCGCTGCTCTCTTACGAGGGAAAGCCGGTGTCGGGGCTTCTGATAAAGGACAATTTCTTCTGGGGCTCGAGCGTGTACAGCAACCAGACGCACACGGCGAAAATGGAGTCCAATACGTTTTACGTATTCAGAGACCAGTATTTGGTCTTCAACCGCAACAAGCCGGAGGCGGCGATATTCGCGGATTCCGAAAACGCCGTGGAAAAAATGCGCGCGTTTCTCGGCAACGATACGGACAAAATTTTCATAGCCGATAGGGGCGACTTCTCCCTGCGCGACAGGATAATTTCCGAGCGTTTCAAGGGTTCGGAGGCGGACATAAGGAGGATTTGCAAGATTCCCGAAAAATCCCTCCTCGAAAGCCTGCGCTTCTGGTAGCGGCGGATTCAAGTCCGGCTATGGTTGCGCAGCGCGCGCCGAAGCCCAAAAAGCCCGCAGGAGCTTCCGATTCCGCGTTTTTTCCCATTCGTCCCGCTTGCGCCGTCCGCAACAATCGGCGGTTGAATCCGCAGCCGCTCCGCCGCCCTGGGGGGCGTCGCTTGCGGTGTGATGCTTTACTGCGGAGCGTTCGGCGCGGCGCGGGCATACGCAGATTTTGGGGAGAAAACGGGTTTTGCCGCGGAAATTGGCATTTTTCGGCGGACGGTTTGCGGAAAAAAATGGCGATTTTTTACGGGCAACCGATTGGCGGAGTTTTGAAACGCCTGAATCGGGCGTTGTGTGTGAGGTATTGCGGTAAATTCCAATATTATTTTATAGTAGCCTTAAATCAATAGTCAATCAAAAATGCAAAGAAAATCATTAAAAACACTTGACAAATTTATTCGCATTGTACATTTAAACGTCCGTTTATTTTTTATATTGTTTCCTATTTTTTGCGGTTTTTGTTTTTTTTGCAAGATAGCTGTATTATTTGTTTATTTTCCAGGCAGTTAGCCTTTCCCCTCCCGCGCGCATTCAAATATGCGCCCAGATTGTAAAAATAAACGGACGTTTAAATTCGCCCGTTTGTTGGAAAGCGTAACAAGCGATGAAAAGGGGAAAAGTGATAAGGGCGTCGTTTTTGGCGCAGTTGTGCGTTGCGGCCGCGTGCGCCGCATTTGCCGCGCCGGATTCGTACAAAAACGTCGGCGCGCCGGGCGCGAGTGGCTCGCCGCGTACGACGACGCGGCATCCCTCATCAGCATCGGCGGGCAGATTCACGAACCCTCCGTCTACGCGGCTATTCTCGGAGCTCTTTCGCTCGCTCTCGCGGCGGCCCGCAGGCGCGGAAATTTTCATAGATGACAGCCCGGGCGGCGGGAGTTTTGAACCCGCCGCCCTTTCTTTCAAGGCGGAGGGCATTGTGTCCGAAAATATTTTTGAAGATTTCGATTTCCTGCGGATTTTGTTCTCGCCCGGGGTTGCCGTTCCCCTGTTGCTGGTTCTGTCCGCGGCGTTTCTAATGCGCCGCCTGTTCGGAAACGCGCTTATAATATCGTCGCTCACGGCGGTTGTATCGGCGTATGCCGCCTTTTGCGCGTTTTGCGTGTTTTGAATTTTCCGGAGCGAACGCGCGGCGGGAATTCCCTCCGTTTTTTTTGCGCCCGCCTGTTCGTCAGAGCACGTTGACGCCCGCCCCGCGGAGCTTTTCGAGAAATTCGGGGTCGGCGGAGGAATCTGTAATCACAGTGTCTATCGAATTGAGGTCGCAGAAGAATCTCAAACTGCGCACTCCGAGTTTGGAGGAGTCGCAGAGCAGGATTTTCTCGCGGCACACGGACAGGGAGTTCTCTTTGAACTCGGCGTGGATTTCGGCGACTTCGCTCGCGCCGCGCTCGAGGTCGAGCCCGTTGCACGAGAAAAACGCCTTGTCTATCGAAAACCTTTTCATGAACGACAGGGCGGAGATCCCGCAGTAGCTGTGGCTCACCCTGTCGAGCTTGCCGCCCGTCGTTATGACGTCCACATTGTCTTTTGCCATGAGCGGAACAACGCAGTCGTGGGCGTTCGTAATCACCGTGATTCCGATGTCCGGCAGCGACTCCGCGAACGTCAGCACAGTGGAGCTCGCATCGAGAAATATCGTGTCTGACTCCCCTACGAGCGAAACCGCCTTTTTTGCGATTTCCTGCTTGGCGGCGCGGTTTTCGCTGAGCCGCTTTTGGAGCGGAAGCTCCGACGAGCGCTTTTCGATTCTGAGGGCCCCGCCGTGCGTGCGGATGAGCTTGTTTTCGGCGTCGAGGGTTTCGAGGTCGCGGCGTATGGTTTCGTCCGTCACTTCGAAATACTTCGCAAGTTCGATTGTCCTTAGGCTCGGGGAATTCTCAAGCATGTTGAGAATCAGTCGTTGTCTTTGGCGGGCTAACATAATATATTTATTGTCAATTTTGAATAATTGGCGTCAAGAGAATTATCCTCCGCGCGCTCCGAACGATATGGCAAAATATTGGCAATTCAAAATGCGGCGCGAGGAGTTTTTGCGCCTCTTGGCAATTTAAGAATTTCAACCGCCGCCGCTTTATTTTCTCTTTTGAATAAATGAACAAAAATGTAGGTTTATTGCTTTTTGGCGGATTTTTGTCTCTAAAAAACTTTGCGGAGGTCTAAAAATATGTACAAAAATGTAATAAATGCGCGTTTTTTTGGAATCCGTATTGACGGCGGGCGGAATTTGCGCCACTTTCGCGCCATTGTTTTATTTAAATCAACCAATAAAAAGGAATATTCAAATGAGCAAGTATGTGCAGAAAGTTCTCGAAGACCTCAAAGCCAAACAGCCCTGGGAAAAGGAATTTCTCCAGGCAGCTGAAGAGGTTCTGTCGTCGCTGACGACGGTTCTCGACTCCAACCCCGTATACGAAAAGGAAAAAATTCTCGAAAGAATGGTCGTCCCTGAAAGGGTCATTCTCTTCCAGGTTCCGTGGGCCGACGACAAGGGCGAAATCCATGTCAACCAGGGCTACCGCGTCCAGTTTAACAGCGCCATCGGCCCCTATAAGGGCGGCCTGCGCTTCCACCCGTCCGTCAATCTCGGCATCCTCAAATTCCTCGGCTTCGAACAGGTCTTTAAGAACTCCCTCACGACCCTCCCCATGGGCGGCGGCAAGGGCGGCTCAGATTTCGACCCCAAGGGCAAGAGCGACAACGAAGTCCGCAATTTCTGCAATTCTTTCATGCGCGAACTCTACCGCCACATCGGTCCCAACACCGACGTTCCCGCGGGCGACATCGGCGTGGGCGGCCGCGAAATCGGATACCTCTTCGGCCAGTACAAGCGCTGCAAAAACTCCTACGACAGCGTCCTGACCGGCAAGGGTCTCGAATGGGGCGGCAGCCTCATCCGCCCCGAAGCCACGGGCTACGGCAACGTCTATTTCGCGCAGGAAATGCTCGCCACCAAGGGCGATTCCTTTGAGGGCAAAAATGTTCTCGTCTCCGGTTCCGGCAACGTCGCCCAGTACACCGTTGAAAAGCTCGTGCAGCTCGGCGCCAAACCCCTTTCGATGTCCGACTCCAACGGCACGGTAATCGACACCGACGGATTCGACGCCGAAAAGCTCGCCTATGTAATGGAGCTCAAAAACGTCAAGCGGGGCCGCATGAGCGAATACGTCAAAAAGTTCCCGACCGCCAAGTACTACGAAGGCAAGCGTCCGTGGGGCCTCGTCAAGGCCGAAATCGCTCTCCCCTCTGCGACCCAGAACGAAATCGACGGCGAAAACGCCAAAGCCCTCGTCGAAAACGGCTGCATATGCGTCTCCGAAGGCGCGAATATGCCCTCCACTCCCGAGGCAATCGAAGTCTACATGAAAGCCGGCATCCTCTACGCTCCCGGCAAGGCTTCCAACGCCGGCGGCGTGGCCACGAGCGGGCTTGAAATGTCCCAGAACGCCATCCGCCTGAGCTGGACTCGCGAAGAAGTCGACGAAAAGCTCCACAATATCATGCGCAACATCCATAAGAACGCCCTCGAGGCCGCCGCCGAATACGGAACTCCCGGAAACTACATGAACGGCGCCAATATCGCGGGCTTCAAGAAAGTGGCTGCCGCCATGATAGCCCAAGGCTTCTGATTTGGCGAATGCTTTTGGGCTAAAAACGAGTTGCTTCGCGATAACAAAGACTTTCGCGTATGTCAAATACGCTTCGATCCTTTGTTTCGCTTGCGCTCCGTTTTTAGCTCCAAAATGGATTCGCTCGCTTGGTTGCGCTACGCGCAATCCGCGCTGTTCTCACCCCTACGGGGTAAAATGCCAACGCATTTTATCCTTCCCGAAAGCCTTATTTTATAGCCTCGCTGCGCTTCGGATAAAAAAGCTTTCGTTTTCATTGCGCCGAATCGGGGAACTGGTTTTTTCAGAAGTGACTTTGGAAGTTCTGACGATGATGCTTGAAAAACGAGTTTGGAAACTTTTTGTGTCTGCGTTCCCAAATGAAGTAAGATTTGGAACGGTTTTCTTCCCATCGAAGCTTCGACAAACGCGATTACGCGCCGAGTGGAGAAGCCCCTGTAACGGGTTTGCAAGGGATTTGAAACGGGATTGCGGCGTCAATTTTTCTGCTCTCGCGCCGTGGTTTGGAGTTTGACTGTTGAAACAGGCGGCATGGAAAAATTGTAGACGGAGTTCATCGGAACGGGCAGTTTTCTGAGATTTTGCATATAGTCTGTCGTTGTCCGTCGCTCTTTTCCGTCAATGCGCATCCGTACGATTTTCAGGGTCGATTTGGCAAATTCGTCGCGCGCAATAGCAAGACCGGAGGAATCCGCCATATAGACATATGTCCGGCGTTGAAATCTTGGCTGAAAGGCCTTAGAAAAAATCCTGAATCTTCGATTTGACCCAAAAATTGGGCGAAAAGGTGGAAGGCATTGCGCCGCGATGCAAATTTGGAGCGACCCTGGGTTCAGGACGTTTTGAGGCATACTTTCGCGTCTTACCATATGAAGCGTTATAAAAATCTTCCGCGCTTGCAGTCGCAAATGGGGCATGCTTATTTGTCGCTTTTGAGAACCCGCTATGTGAATATGTACGGGATAAAAAAAGGCGAGGCGAAAATATTTTTCGTTCCGCCGGATCTCTTGCATGGCAATGCGAAGGGCGCCGGCGTTTAGTCGTCTATTACGCTGCGGGCGGCTTCGGCGCTTTGGCGCGTGCTTTTGCCGCCCCTCAGCCGGATGTCGTACATTCTCTTTGAGAGTTTTCGCGCGGCCTTTGCTATCACGTAGTCCGGAGTGTCGCAGATGTCCACGAATCCGATTGCGTAGTTTGCCTCGTTGAAGCGGCCGGTCGTGCAGAGGTCGAACCACTGGAACCAGTGCGCGCCCACGACGTTCGGGTTTTCGAACGCGCTCACGGCGTATTCGCGGAACGCCTGCGCCCTCTCTTCCGCGGTGGCGCGCGCGTTGAGTCCCCCTCCGTAGACGCCCTTGTCGGTATTGCCGAAATGGAATTCCCCTATTATGATAGGCTTGTCCTCCGCGCCCTTTGTGGCGGAGAAGTCCGTCACGTTGTCGGCGTACACATTGTAACTCAGCGCGTCGCAGTACCGCGACGCCACGCGCTCCACGAGCGGATTGCGCCACGCGAAGCGGCAGCCTATGTACATGGCGTCAGGGGAAACCGCTTTGACGGCCTCGCGGCAGATTTTGAAATAGCGCTCGTACATCTTTTCTTCAAACGCGAGCATGTCGGCCCTCGCCGCCGCGGTGTCCGGCGCGAAGTCCCTCTTTTCGAGGAAGTCTTCCCAGCTCTTGTAGTTTGCCTTCCACGCGGCGTTGAGCTTTTCGATCTCGCCGTATTTCTTTTGGAGGTCTTTTTGGAATTCGATTTTCCCCGGCTGGCCTGCGGGGCAGCCGAGCAGCGCCTTTATCGTGACCACGGTTTCCCCCTGCCACGGGAGCTCGTTGTCCACGAATACCCCGACGCACATCGGAGACCTTATCAGATCGGCGTTCTTTGCCACGCTCTCCATGGTTTTTTCGCGGAATCCCGGGGTGAAGAAGTCGGGGAAATCGTGCCAATAGGCGTACATTTTGACGTTCGTGTCGTAGGTTTTTCGCCCCTTGGAATTTGTTATGAGCGTGTACGGAACGTTGCCGCGCCTCAATATGTAGCGCTGCGTCCACGCGCCGTAGGTCGTGAATCCCCATTTCTTCATGCGCTCGTCGGCGACTTCGCCATAGGGCGCGCGGTAGTCGTCGCCGTACTTGGCGACGAGGTTTCTCTCGAGAAACCCGTAGGCGTCGAATTTTTTGCCCTTATAATAGTGGAGCCCGCCGTAGTTGTTCTTTTTGCGGAACCGGTTGTCCGACACGTCTTCGAAATAGAATTCGCGGTCGGTGAGCGGCGTAGTGTCGAGGTTGCCGGCGCACGTTATGCCGAACGAATAAAAGAGGTTGCCCTCCGGCGTTATAAGCCACCACCTGCCGTCGATTTTCTCGGCGCGGAACCTGCCGGTCGCCCCGTAGTTTTTCCCGTCCCTCACGAGCCCGAAGTATTTGTCGCGCCTCGGAATGTCGCCGATTTTCCCGTAAAATGCCTTTTCCTCTTCGGCGCGCTTTTTGAAATCGCCGTCGGACTTTATCTTGTCCGTCCAATCCTTGTGCTTGAACTGCCCGTACTTGTCTATGAACGGGAAGAATTCCTCTTTTGTATAGCTTAGAAACGGCGCGTTGAAGCCGCTGAAATCGAAATTCGTCGGCTTGTAGCGCATAGCGATAAACGCGTCGTCATCGTACATCCAGGCTCCCCTGGGATCGACTTCGAGCTTCTCGACGGAGATGTCGTCCAATATTATCTTCGCGCCGCCGTTGGAGATTATTTCGATTTCCCCCTTTGCGGTGGAAGGCACCACCGCGCCCATCGCCACGCTTTTGGCGCCTTTGGATTCCGGCAGGTTTTTCAACGAAAGGCGGTTTTTTTCGCCGTCGGAATCTATCGAGCGCATCGCCGCATAGACGGACGCCGACGGGGACTTTTCGAGAATTTTGTATTTGAACGAAAATTTGTACCCGCCGCCGGATTTTATCGGAATGGTAAGCAGGGGCGTCCATCCGGCCGCGGACATCGCGTCGATTTCGAGCGAGCGGCTTCCGGACAGGGCGTTTTTGCCCTCCGCGTTTTTCATAAAAGCCGGCGCAAATTTTGCGGCTTCCGCGAGTTTTACGGATTCCGGATTTTCGAAATCCTCCCTTAGCAGTTCGGCCGTCGAGGGCGCGGCCGGCGCCGGGCACGCGCATAGCGCGAGAAGCGGGAGAGTTAGGAGAGCTTTTGCCATAATGACTTTTCGTCTTGCGTCCCCGCGGCGCGCCGCCGCGGGGGTGAATGTTTGAATGTCGGAATGTTTAACGAACGCGCGCGCGGCGAAGGGTCTTCGGGCGCGCGCGGAATTGGGCGGCTCAATAGAACCGCTTGCGCCAGTCTATGGGCACGGCTCCGAGCTTTTGGGTTCTCGGCGATTTCTTCCCGAACCAAACCTTCTGCCTGTATTCCTTGCCCTCGAATTTGTACGACACGTCATACATTCCGTAGAAGCCTTCGAAGTGCGCGGATTTCGCGGGCTTGTCATAGGAGACATTCGTCTGCCAGTCTTTTGCTATGAGCTGTTCGAGCGCGCGGTACGAGGCCTTCGGCGTGAGGTCGTCTTTTATCAGCCCGCCCATGAGGTGCGCCTCGTTGGACGCCGCCTGCCCGTCGCGCATGTTCCACCACGTGATGGCCTCGACCGCCGGATGGCTGAAAAACAGCCGGTACGCCTGCCTCGCAAAATACGCCTGCGCCTCCTCGCCGCGGCTCGTGGGAATGGTGATCTCCGTGACGTGAATTGGCCTGCCCAGTTTGGCGTAGCCGTCGAGGGCTTTGGTCATGTCGCGCGGGGTGAAAGTTTTCCCGTCCAGCACGTCTCCGAAATCCTTGTCCGAGAAAAAGTGGAAT
Organism: uncultured bacterium; assembly: GCA_905214995.1. GTDB lineage: Bacteria > Verrucomicrobiota > Verrucomicrobiia > Opitutales > Intestinicryptomonadaceae > Merdousia. Next base: position 14,982 of record CAJMOT010000033.1, read on the forward strand.
TGCAATCCTATGCCGTCGAGCTTAGCGCCGCGGTCTATGAGGCTTTTTGCGAGCATGTAAAAGCGTCCCGTCTCGCCGTTTTTTATGTACTGGTACCAAGCGGCGGTGGTTTCGTTGATGAGGAACACGTCGTCGGGCGGCAGCAGGCGTTCGGCCTCCTTGAAAGTTTTAAAGACGTAGTCGTCGTACAGGATCGCGCCGTCGTTGATATAGTCGGCGGCCTCGTTCACCACGTCCCAGATTTTTATCCTGTCGCGGTAGCGTTCGGCGATGTTGCGGGTATTGCGGTTTGCGGCGGCTTCGACGAGCTTTGGGTCTTTGAGGTCGAGAGCCCATGCGGGCATGAAATGCGCCACGCTTATAGGCCAAGCGAAAGTGTGCCCCTTGGGGGTTATTCCGTTTTTCTCGCAGAAGGCGAGGGCGGTGTCGGACTGCATAACCGTCGGGTTGCTGGTGTACGACAGGTCTATGTTTTCGTCGTTCGAGTAGTCCCAGCGGAATTTGCCTTCCTGGGGCTCGACCCTGCGCCATACCGTGGCGACCGTGCCGTAGTTGAAAATGCGCTTGTAGAGATCGGCGTATTTGCCGATCTGCTCCTGGGAATATTTTTCGGGCTGCCCGTCGGCGACCGAGCGCGATGCGTACGCGCCGAAGAGAAATTCGTGGCGGTCGAGCCTTATTTTCAAGTCCTCTACGGGCTTGTCGAAGTCGAGGTAAAATTCGCCCATCCTGTTGGCGCGTATGCCGGTTTCTATGCGCGCCTCCGTCACGGGGTTTTCCCAGAGGTCGCGCATTTTTTGCGGGATTTGCCCGTCGGCGGCGCAGAGCCCCGAGCCCGCGCACGCGCACAGAAATATTGCCGTCTTTTTCATTTTTTAGTCTCCTTTCCCATACATTGTTCAAATTGGGCTTCGCCCTGCGGCAGATTTTCCGCCGCGACGAAAAATTTGTACCTGTCGGCGCGGTAGAGGGAAAACTCTATCTCCGCCACTTCGCCGCCGCCGCAAACCGCCGCTCCCTCGAGCGTAATTAGCGCGGAGGGCTTTGCCCCGAACCGCTCGCCGCCGTCGGCGAGCGGGGAGAGCGTCGCCGATATGTCGCGCACAACCCTCGCGATTTTCGGCTTGGCGGCTCCGCCGCAGAAGATAGCCGAAATTTCGTCGGAGTCGCTGCCCGCAGCCTCGGGAAAGAGGGCGAGCGACAGGTATTTTGTCTCGTCCTTTAAGAGGACGGAATCGGCGTAGCGCAGGCGCCTGATTTTCAGAGCGTCGGATTTTATTTCGTATGCCTGCGAGCCTATCTGCGCCCTGACGCCGCCGCGCACTATCTTTTTTTCCAGCGTTTTTACGGACGGTTTGTATCCCTCGCGGGCGAGGTTTTCGGAAAAGCTGCCGCATATCGCGCCGAAAGAGCCGAGCTGCCGGACGAGCCGCTTGTCGGGCGTCATTTCGGCGACGAACGTCCCGCTGCCTCGCACCTTCCTGACCCAGCCGTCGGATTTGAGCTCGAGCAGCGCGCGGCGGGCGGTCGTGTTGCTGACGCCGAACTCCGCGATGAGCTCGTTTTCCGACGGGATGCGGTCGCCCGCGGAAAATTCTCCGGACTTTATCTTTTCAACGATGCCGTTGAAGAGTTCGGCGTATTTCGGGGGGCGTTGGGATTTCCCGGCGGCGTTTTTTTTCGGCATGTCTATCGGGCGCGTGTTGCGGGTTCGGAAAGGGCGCGAGGTTCTTGCGGGTTTTCAAAAATTTTTCGCCGGGCGGCGGCGCGCGGCTGCCCCCGCGATTTTTGCACGGTTCGGATGCTGCGTCAGTTGAAGAGGTCTTTGAGCGCGCTTTCCACGGACTTTTTCAGGTCTTTTGCCGCGCCCTCCGTGGCGTCGCCGGCCTCCCTGCCCGCGTCGGTTCCCAGTTTCAGCCCCTGCTTTGCGAGCTCCGAGGCAACGTCCACCGTCACCTGCTTTGCGAGCCTGCCGAGAATTTCCGTCACGAGCTGCGAGGGCGTCAGCCCCTCGCCGTTCCCTCCGAGATCCTCCACGGTGAAGCTCGGCAGCTTTATGTTTATAACCCTGTCGTTGAGCCCGACTTTCACGTCGCCGTCGGCGAATACGAGCTTGTCGAGGATTATTTTAAAGGGCTCTTTCTGGGCGCCGTCGGCCGCGGCGGGTTGCTCCTTTTTCTTCTGTTCCCCGACGAGGATTTTGACGATTTCGTTCAGGTTGTTGTCGGGCGAGGAGAGCAGCGATGCCAAGCCCCTTTTAGTCTTCATGTCGTAGGATATTTTGAGGCCTTCTATCCGCACCTCCTCGACTTTTACGAGCTTTTTGGCGAGGATGTCCGACACCCCGACGTCGGCGTCTACATACGCGGTCTTGAACTCGATGGCGTTGCCCTCCGGATAGTTTGGCGGATTGGTGATATAGAAATTTTTGACGTCGCACTTCTGCTCGGACAGGCTGAAAGAGACGGAGCCCACGCCGGCGTCTATGCCCGTGCCCTTGGTTATGGTTTTGAGGGCGTAGTCGGCGACATAGCCGGTGTAGCTCAGGGCGAAGTACGCGGCAGCTCCGATTATCACGAGCGCGAGGACCGCGAGCTTTACGAGGGAAAATATGCAGCCGCCGGAGCGGGCCGCCGGAATTGTCGGGATTTTTTCTGCGTTCATAGTCGGTATATTTTTATAAAGTATCGAGAAAACGGTTTTCGTTTTCAAGATTATTGAGATTCGGGCGAAAAACGCAAGGACTGATTGACGGCGCGAAAAATCAGTTTGTCCTCCGCCTTAAATGCGCGGGAATAAAATTCCGCAAAGCAAATCTTGAAAAAGGCGCGCAAATGTGAATCTTTTTCTACCCGTATGAATATAAGAAGTTTTAAAGGGCTCGTTCCCGCCGAGGGCAAGGCGGAGGCCGTCGCCAGCCTCCCCTACGACGTCGTGAATTTTGAACAGGCGAAAGAGCAGGCCGAAGGCAGGCCGCTGAGCTTCATGAGGGTCGTGCGTTCCGAAATAGAGCTTCCCGAAGGGACGGATCCCTATTCCGACGCGGTATACGCGCACGCGAAGGAGAATTTTGAAAAGCTCGTCTCCGGCGGAGCGCTCGTCCGCGAGCCCCAGCCGTGCATGTACCTGTACCGCCAACAGATGGGCAGGCATTCCCAGACGGGGCTGGTTGCGACATTCTCGGCGGAGGACTACGACGCCGACGTCATCAAGAAGCACGAAAAGACCCGCGCCGCCAAGGAGAACGACCGCTACCGCCTCACCAAGACTTTGCGCGCCAATACGGGCCCCGTCTTCCTCACGGTGAAGGACGGCACGGGCCTCGACGGAATCGTCGAAGACAAGAAAGACTCCGACGCCATATTCGACTTTGTCGCCGCGGACGGAATCCGCCACACGGGTTGGAGGATTTCCGACCCCGCGCGCCTCGCTAAAATCTCCGAAATTTTCGGCAAGATTCCCTGCGCGTACGTGGCGGACGGCCACCACCGCAGCGCGAGCAACGCCCGCTGCGCTCGCGACCTGAAAGCCGAAAACCCGAACCACACGGGAGACGAGGACTACAACTGGTTTTTGTCGGTCGTATTCCCCGCGGGGCAGCTGAAAATCCTGCCCTACAACCGCGTTGTGCGCGATCTGGCGGGAATGTCGGAGGAGGAATTCCTCGGCAGGCTCTCGAAAGTCTGCTCCGTTTCGGAGAGCGGGGAAAACTCCCCGAAGGCCCCGAACTTCGTGGACATGTATCTTGGCAAAAAGTGGCATTCGCTCAAATTCGAGAATGCGGAATCCCTCGGGGCGGTCGAGAGCCTCGACGTCTCCCTCTTGCAGGACAGGGTGCTCGCGCCGCTGCTGAAAATCGGCGATCCGCGCACGGACGAGAGGATAGACTTCATCGGCGGAATAAGGGGGACGGGAGAGCTCGAAAAGCTCGTTGACTCCGGAGAGTTCGCCGTGGCGTTTTCGATGTATCCCACGACCGTAGGGCAGCTCATGGCGATTGCCGACGCGGGCGAGATCATGCCGCCCAAGAGCACGTGGTTTGAGCCGAAATTGCGCTCGGGGCTCTTTGTTCACACCTTTTGACCGCGATGGAAAACCCGCCCGCGGACGCGCCCCTGATCCTCCCCGAACCCAAGTCGGTCCGCTGGGGGGACGGTTTCCTGCCGTGGGAGAGGGCGGAGTTTAAAATCGGCGTGGACGGGATGCCGACGGGCGAATTTCTCTCGGTAGAGTTCGCCGACATGCCGCAGGAAGCCCACGATATTTCGATTTCGGAAGTTGGGATAAAAATCCGCGCGGGCTCGGGGCGCGGCGCGAAGCTCGCCTTGCAGACGCTGCGCCAGATCGGAATGCAGTCCGACGGCAGGGGGTTCAGATTCGCCGAAATCTCCGACGCGCCGGATCTCGAAGTGCGCGGGTTTATGCTCGACATAAGCCGGTGCAAGGTTCCGAAGCTGGGAGAGCTCTCGCGGCTCGTCGACATGCTCGCTCTCTTCAAGTACAACAGGCTCGAGCTCTACATGGAGCACACTTTCGCGTTCGAGGGGCACGAGATTGTGTGGGCGGGCGCCTCCCCCCTCTCGCCCGCGGCAGTCCGCAAGCTCGGCGAAATTTGCGCGGTTGCGGGCGTGGAGCTCGTCCCGAACATGAACGGGCTCGGGCACATGGAGCGGTGGCTGCGCTATCCCGAGTACCAATATCTGGCGGAGAGCGAGGCTCCGTTCGTCGATCCCCTCGGGACCGTCAGAAAATATCCCACGACCCTCTATCCCGACGGGCGCGCGCTCGATTTTATGGACTCCCTCTACGCGCAGCTACTGCCGAATTTCGAGAGCGAAAATTTCAACATAGGCGGCGATGAGCCGTGGGAGCTCGGCATGGGCAGGAGCAGGGCGAGATGCGCGACGGAGGGCGGCAAATACGGCGTTTACATAGCGCACATGCTCGGGCTGCGGGAGCGCGCCGCCAAGTACGGCAAAAAAGTCTGCTTTTGGGCGGACGTGCTCATGCAGAGCCCCGAATATTCGGAGCTTCTCCCGTGCGATATGACGCCGATTCTCTGGGGATACTATCTCGACCACCCCTACGAAGAGCAGTGCTCTTACATGAAGGGGCTCGGCAGGGATTTTCTGGTCGCCCCCGGGACGAGCGCTTGGAATTCCTTCGGCTCGCGCTGGGATTGCGCGTTTAAAAACATTCAAACCGCGTGCGGATGCGCCAAGAAGCACGGCGCGCGCGGAATGATTCTCACGCAGTGGGGGGACGGCGGCAACCACCAGCCGTGGTGCGCGATGTATCCGGCGATCGCCGCGGCGGCGGCGTGCGCATGGGGCGCGGCTCCGGCGGAAGA
>CAJMOT010000034.1 GCA_905214995.1 uncultured bacterium
TTGGATCACGTGCCGGATATACGCACCCGCATGACGTTGGATGAACTGCGCGCCCGGGTGGTCAACACGCGTCCCCGGCTGGAGTCATTCCGCGGCTTTCCCGGCGCGTCGCCGCCGTCCGCGGGAAGGGTCTGCACGTCGTCGGGCATTATCAGCTGGGCGACGCCGCGCCCGTTCAGGGCGTCGGAACACGCCGCCGACATCAGCCTTCCGAATTTCGCGCCCGGCAGCATTTCGTACTGCGACGCCGCAGCCGCGGACAGGGCGGCGCGCAGGTTTATGTCCTGAAAAATTTTCAGCCCCATCACCCCCGACGGAACCTGCCCCGTCAGGGCGATGGCGGGAGCGGAATCGAGGCTTGCGTCGCACATTCCGGTGAGGAGATTTGTAGAGCCGGGGCCTGCGATCGTTATGCACGCGGCGAGGCGGCCGGTGAGCTTTCCGTACGCGGAACACGCGAAAGCCGCCGCACCCTCGTGCCGGATTCCCACATAGCGCATTTTCCCGTTTTCAACCTGCCTGCGTATGGCGTCGGCCATTCCGAGGTTTGAGTGCCCCACCATTCCGAAAACCCATTTGACGCCCCAGTTCGACATGGTTTCGGCGCATACGTCGGACGACGTTCGCGCCCGCGGGGCCTCGGGCGAAGGCTCGGGAGATTTTTCAGCGGAAGCTTCGGATTTGCCGGAAACGGCGCCCGCTGAAGCCGCATCCGCGCCGCCCTCCGGCTCGAAAAGGCCTTTGCCGACTCCGCAGACGGGGCAGACCCATCCGTCGGGCAGGCTCTCCCACCCGATCCCCTCGGCGGCCTCGTCGTACTCGTATCCGCATACCGTGCATTTGTATTTCATATTATCCTTTCGATTTGCCTGAAACGATAGGGAAAGCGCGCGGAATTTCGAGCCAATTTTTCGGGGGAGGGACTTTTGCGGCGCAGGGAGCGGCGCGCAAAACGGCGGGTTTCGGCGCGCGGCCCCGAAAGCCTGCGCCCCCGCGCCGCAATTTAACTGTTAAACTGAAAAATATTCGCGCGCTCTTGCAAGAGCGCGAAAAAATCCCCATAAACTTGATGCGTATGAGACGCAAAATACTATGCTTGTTGTGCGCGGCGCTCGCCGCGGGGGGAATCAATGCCGCGGAATTTTCCGTAAAATCTCCGGACGGCAAACTTGAAGCCAGGCTCGAAGACGGGAAACAGCTCGCGTTTTCCGTGACGGCGGACGGCAAAAAGCTGCTCGACCGCGCCGCGATAGGCATGTCGACCGACAGGGGGGAATTCGGCAAAGACGCCTCCGCCAAAGGCTCAAAGACCAGAACCGTGGACGCGCAGATAAAGACGCGCTTCGGGATCAAAAGCTCGATAAGGGACAATTTCAACGAGACGCGCGTCGACTTCGGGAGCTACTCGGTGGTCGTGCGCGCGTACGACGACGCGGCGGCTTACAGGTTCGTATCGAACGGCGGCGTCGGAGAGATGACGGTGAAGTCCGAGACGCTCGTCCTTCCGCTCAAAGACAGCGACAGGGTAATCGCGCACATAGTGCCTGGAATGAGGACTTCGTTCGAGTCGGTGTTCACGCGCACGACCTCCGGCGGCCTCAAAAAGCTCAAAAAGGGCTCCAACGCCTCGATGCCGTTCATATACGAGAAGGACGGCATGAAGGTCGCGCTCGTCGAGTCAGACTGGACGGAATACCCTGGGCTTAGAATCGCCTACCCGCAGGACGCCGACTCTCCCCGCGCGCTCTTCGCGCCGGTGCCGAAAAAACTCGTCCAAAAGGGCAACCAGCTCCAGCCCTCGGAAGTCGAAGACTACATCGCGAAGACGAAGGCCGCGCGGGAATTCCCGTGGAGGGCGTTTATCGTGGCGCGCCAGGACAAGGATTTGGCCGCCAACGATACCGTGTTCAAGCTCGCCGCCCCGTCGAAAATCGGGGACGACTCTTGGATAACCGCGGGTCCGTCGGTCTGGGACTGGTGGGTGAACTGGAACACCGAGGGGGTAGACTTCAAGTGCGGATTCAACGAGGACATGTGCAAATACTACGCCGACTTCGCCGCCGAAAACGACATTCCCTACATCACGCTCGACGCGGGCTGGCACATAGGCCGCGAGGGGCTCGGCAAGACGTACCTCGCCACCGACGCGCGCTCCGCGTTCATCGACAGATACAATACCGACGAAAACTACATAAACGGCAAGCCGCACGTCAACATTCCGGAAGTCGTCGAATACGCGCACTCGAAGGGCGTGAAAGTCGTCATATGGTGCCTTAGCAAAGTTCTGTACGCGTATCCCGAAAAGGCGCTCGACCTCTTCAAGAGCTGGGGGGTCGACGGGCTCAAAATAGATTTCAGCGACCGCGACGACCAGCTGATGATCCGCCATATCGAAAACATCACGAAGCTCGCCGCCGACCGCAAGATGGTCATCGAATGGCACGGATGCCCCGCCCCGTCGGGACTGCACCGCACCTATCCCAACGCTATCACTTTCGAGGCCGTCCACGGCGCGGAAGTCAACAAGTGGGCCAAGACCGTCACGCCCTCGCACAATGTCGACCTGATTTTCACGCGAATGCTTCTCGGCCCCATGGACTACACGCCGGGCGGAATGAGAAACTCCAACGAGCGCAGCTTTAAAATCGTAAAGGACGTCCCGCGGGTCCAGGGCACGCGCGCGCACATGGCGGCGCAGTACGTTCTCTTTTACAGCCCGCTGCAAATGATTTCCGACATGCCGAGCGAATATATGAAAGAGCAGGAGCTTCTGGACTTCATCGCCTCCGTCCCCACGGTTTGGGACGACACGAAAGTACTCTGCGGAAAGATTGGCGAGTACGCCGTAATCGCGCGGCGCAGCGGCGACAAATGGTTCCTCGGCGGCATGTGCGGCGCGGACGGCAAGGACGTTGAAATCGACCTCTCGAAATTCCTGCCGGAGGGGGAGAAATACCTCGCAAAAATCGTCCGCGACACCGTGAACTCCGACGACCTGCCCGAAGACTATAAAATCGAGACCATGAAGGCGACCTCCGCTTCAAAACTGAAAATCTCCATGAAAAGCGGCGGCGGATTCGCGGTAAAATTCATGCCCTACAAATGAGCCCGCGGGTCCGCCCGCAGCCCGAAAAAACGGCTCGGGCTGCGGCAAAAAGGCAAAAATAAAGCTTCGCTCCGCAAAAAGCGCGCCAAATGCGGCGCGCTTTTTTATTAAACCTTATTTTAAACAACGCATGAAAATGCGCCCAAAGGTATGCGCCAAAGATATGGCGGCTTTTAATATTTTAAAGTTTATTCCATTTGTGAGCATTTCCCTTTGGGCAACCCATGGGCTTTGGGAAACTCTTGGAACGTATCAACGTTGCGCACTTGCCGCATTGATACGCATCTTTCCCCGCTTCTCCCAAATCATTCCATTTATGGATTCCCTGCCGGACAATTAGATGGAGAAGGAAAATTTGCCATTTTCAAGACCGTAGAGCATTTTGAGCATTGATAGTTGTGATATTTTTTTCACACTCACGATTTGAACCTTTTGCCCTCTCCGTCCAATTTTACGCAAATCATATCCAAAATGCACCATGGAACCGTAATAAAAGTTCCCACCAGAGTTATACCAATAGCAATTGAATTGTGCCTTTCCCCGTCGGATTGCCTGCCATATTAGAGGGAATCCCTTATGTTTTCGAGAATTTTGGATTCGCTCTGGATGAAATTAAGCGGCCTTACCTGCATTCCGACGGAGGGATCGGAAATTTTGCCGTCAACCGTCACCTGTATCACGCTCGATATGGGGTTTACGAGCGTCGATATTCCGGAAATGAGCGCGCTCTTCATTCCCCCGAGGGGATACAGCAGCATAGCCGCGTCCACGTCGTCGTTCACGAAGTCGTACGACGCCGCCCCGCGTATGCGCATGACGTTGCCGCCCATTTCGAGCTTCGGGAAATCGACGCTGCCGTCCTCGATTTCGATGCGGCTGTTGGCGTAGGTGATGTCGAAACTCCCGAACGGCAGCCTCAGAGCGGAAAAAGCCCGCGAGAGCGCGCCGAGCAAATTCAGGCGCATCAGGTTCGGGTTTCTGAGGCTCGCAAAACCGGAACCCTTTGAATGGGCAATGTCGCCCATGTCCCCGCGCAATTCGAGCGACAAATCCACCACCCCGCTCTCGCCGCCATCGAGAAAACCGGCGGCGGAGCTCCCCGTTTCACTTGAAGGGTCCCCGCCGGCGTCGTCGGAAGGCTCGGATTCTCCGGATTCCTTTGACGGGTCGAGCGATATCAGAAACTTGGTGAACTCCGCCTGGTTCATTTTTTCGGCTATCGCCGACGCGTCAAAAAGCGTTTTCCCGTTTTCCTTTTTTATGGCAATGCTCCCGTCGGCGCGGCCGCCGCAAAAATCGAAAGAAGCGTCGTCTACGCGGGTCGTCGCCTTGTCGCTCCTTGCGGAAAATCTGAGATTTTTCAAAACCGCCGTCTCAATATGCGTGTCGCCCGGGGCGAAGCCCGAAACGTTGAACACGTCCGGAAGCGCGCCGGGATTGTTATGGGGATTGCGCATGAGCGCTCCCACAGTGAGCTGCGGAGCCTCCGTGAACTTCACGACCTCAAACACGTCCCGCACGTCGCCGCCGCCGAGCGACACGAGCTCTTCGGACGACAGCCCCGAGACGAGAAAGAGCGTCTGCCTGTCGAAAGTCGTGAGCCCGTCCTTTCCGTAAAGCCACTGGACGTTTCCGTGCGCGTTGCGGTTTTGCGCGCGCAGGCGTATGTCGTAAAGCGAAATGCGCGAAGGGTTGACCCACACGTTGAGCGAAAACTCGTCGAACTTCGAGCCGTTGTAGACGGCGTCGCCGCCCTGCGCGCTGCCGTAGCACCATATGAACTCGGGACTGCCCCACTTGCCCTCGACGAAAAAGTCCGCCCTCGGGAAAGCCCCCTCCTTCGCCCACTCGAAAGACTTGAAAACACTCGACCACCACGGCGCCATAAAGTGCGCTATCGCCATCGGGCGGATTGAGCCGTCGACGTATATTTTATAGCGCATGTCCTTCAAATTCTGCACGAATCTTCCGGAAACCTCCCATCCCTCGCGCGACTGGACTTCAAGTTTGGAGGCGTCTATCACGCCGGACGATGAGTCGAACTCCACCCTTCCCGCCGCGCGGCGGACGGGAATGCCCATTATCGAGCAGTCGGACGCCTCAAAATCGGCGTTTGCGCTAAACTGCGACCCCGAAAAATCGCACTTTGCGGAGCCTTTCAGCGAAAGCCCGCGCTTGAACTCGAAGTCTTGAAGCTCCCGTATTCCCGAAAGCGACTTGTGGGCCGTAAAAATCTTGGGGTCGAGCGAGCCCGAAAAATCGGCGGCGAGGCGCATGGACTCGTCCAGCGAAAACTTCGCGCCGAACCGGTGGTCTTTGAGCGCGGCGAAAGCCTCCCAGCTCTCCCCCGCCGAATCCTCGTCGAGAAAGTCCTTGCGCATCGACACGTTGTCAAGCCTGAAACCTTCGTACTCCATATTGCCCGCGGAAACGTAGACGTCGGAAAGCGCGAAAGCCCCCCCTCCGGCGAGGAGGTTGGCTGATGCCGAAATGTTGCCCAATCTCGGAAGCCCGTCGCAGAAAAATTTTTCGGCGCGGATTCCGGCAAAGAGCCCGTCGGATATTTTTCCTCCGTCGTATTTCAACGCGAGGCGGAGGTTTTCAAAACGCGCCTCCTTAGATTTCACCGGAAAAACGGCGGACTCCGAATAAAAAATCAGCCTGCCCCTGCTCGACTCCGCGCCGGACAAAAAGAGGTCTGCCGAGCACACGGGCGAGGAGAAAATTTCGAGATATTTGGAATACTTTTCCGCCGCGGCGACCGCCGCGTTTATCCTGTCGGCGACTCCGCCGCCCGCGCCCGAGCCCGAGCCGCCGGAAGGCATGTCCACGCCGTTCTTGCGCAAAAACTCCTCGGCGGAAAATTTGTCCGAAACGTCCGCCGACACCGCCGCCGTCAGGGACGCTATCTTGAAGTACGCCGACTCTATCCGCCACCAGCGGCCGGTTTTGGAAACGCTCAAATATATCTGCGAAACCGCCGGAGCTTCCGCGACGCCGCGCACGGTGTCGCCGAGAGCGCCCCCGTAAACCCGAACGTCGCGCGGCAATGCGTCCCCGTTCAGAAGCCTTATGGGCCAAAACGAGGCGTCTATCCTCTCCGCGGAAAAGAACGGCGACGGCGTGCCCTCCGCGCGCAGCGTGACGCCGTCTATCCTCACCCGCCCATCCACCGACACAAACGCGCCGGAATAGCGCAGGTCGAAGCCCGCCGCAGACGCCGCGCGCGAGACGGCGGCGTTGGCGAAATCCGGCAGGGGAAATTCCCTCTTGCGCAGCGCGTAAAACGCCAACGCCTGGACGAGCAGTATTATAAACAGGAGGAAGTTCAGCGGATAAAGCGCCCTCCGGAAGGCGTCCCGGGCGCGCTTGGCAAAGGGCGTTGTCGGGCGCTTTTCCAAGTCTATTCCGACGGCGAAACCGGCGGGTCCTTTTTGAGTTCGGAGGGCACGGAACGCTTCGAGACGATTTCAAACGCGGCGTCGATAAACTCTTGAGAGGGCACGAACACCGCGTCGTCGGCCTTGGAGCCGCCGTACTGCTTCGTCCCCCCCGCGCGCTCGGTAAGGAAAATCTCCCGGGTTTTGACCGCCGCCGAATCCGCCCCGGGCAGATCCGCCGAAAACGACGCCGAATACGCCCACGGCAGTTTCTTGCCGCCCGCCGAAACGCCGTCGGAAGAAAACTTTTGCGGCAGATATTCCGAAACCGAAAACGACTTTGCGGCGGCGACGAGCGCGCGCGCCGCCTCGGCGTCCCGCGGGGAGAGTTTTTTAATCGCGTCCGCGACGGTCTCCGCGCCGGACGCGCGCACTTCGAAAACCGCCGCCGAATCCGGCAGCCGCGAGATTTTGACGGAAGAAATTTCGGCGGTCGCCGGCAGCGACCAGAGGGCTTTGGAGCGGTATTTCAGAAAGTCTGCGGACGCGGTCTCGGCGAGCTCCTTGCTTATTCCGTAAACCGCGCTTCCTGAGCCCGTCTTTGCGTACATCAGCGGCTCTCCGGCGTCGTCGTACTCGGAGCCTATCTGGATGGAGTCCGACCCTCCGTCGTCGCGCGTGACCGTTATCCGCAGGCAGTCGGGGCCTATCCCGTACCGAGAGAAGTTCGCGGCGGAATCGCTCACGAAAGTCCGCGCCCTTACTTTTGAAAGCTTGTTGAGAACGTCGCTCACCGCCGCCAGATCCGCGCTCGCGGTCGCCCCCTTGCCGCCGGCGTTCCCAACAACGTCCCAAAGCCCGCCGGCGAGCTTGTGGAACGACACCGTCCTGCCGCCCTTCGAGATTTCAAGAGCCGTGGCGCGCTCGGCGTCGAAGCGGAAGAACGACTTGTCGCGCAATGTCGTCTGAAGGTTTTCGAGGTTTTTTAGAAACGCGGCGTCGAGCGTAAAGAGAGTCGGATTGTCTTCAAGCCTCGCGTACACCTGCGAGCCGTCCCTGGTTTTGGAGCCTATGAGAAGAACCTGCCTCCTGTTGGTGCCCTCCAATGTCACGCTCGCCGGCAGCGTACCGCCGTCAAAGCCCGCCTCCGAAAGGGTCGCCTCCTGCGGGAAGCCCATCGCGCAGACCCTGCATATCTCGTCGAGAAATGCGTCCACCTCGCGCGGGTCCGCGGCGGCGGCGATGGGGGTCTCCATCTTCCACTTGCCGCCGTCGCGCACCAACCCCACGCGCAGAAAATTCGTCTTGGGGTCGGCGGGCGACGCCGCTATCGGCAGGCGCACCGAAAACGCCGATACCTCGAAGCGCGGGATGTCGAACACGAGCTGGTTGCGCAGCCGCTCCATATCCACTATCAGCCCGTCCACAAATTCCTTGTCCACCACCACTATCCTGTCGGAGAGCGAGTCGAACAGGTATATCCGGTTGCCGACGGGCGCGCCCTTGCCGACTTTGAGGGAGTACATCTTTTCGCCGTTGCCGTATTTGAACACGTACGCGGGGTCGTCGAGCCCGTACTCCGCGAGCCCGTGGCCGCGCTTGATAGCCTCCGCCGCCGGAAAGCCCGTCTCCTTCTCGAGAAATTCGAGCTGGTTGATTATGCGGTTTACGGCAAAAAGATTCGCCGGCCAGTCTATGGGAGAGATTATGCGCCACCTGTTGTTTTCAAGCCTCAGAACCCTCGGCTTTTCGACCGACTTGCCCTCGATTTCGAGAACGGTTATCGGCGCCATTGACCGGCGCTCGGGAGCGTCGGTCGAGGCGTCGCGCTCAAGCCCCCAGATAGCCGCAAACAGCGCGAGGTTGGCGGCCAGCAGAAAAATCGTCAATTTAAATCTCATAACGTCAGTTCCTCCTCGCGAGCCACACGAACAGCGACATTGCCAATATCGCGGCCGGAAGAACCATAAAGCGCCATCCGAGGCCCGCAATCTCGTTCATGGAAAGCGTCAGCGAGTACGACTCAAGCTGGCGCGCGGGTATGTTGAGCATTGAGTTTTCGTCGAACATCCAGTTGACGGCGTTGACCGCAAGCTTGGAGTTCCCGAGCCTGTTGAACCGGCTGTTTGCCGCGAAATTCTCGTCGCCGAAAACAACGAGCCTGCCCCCGGGTATCGTCAGCCCGAGGTCGTTGCCGCCGACCCTCGACGCCGCCATTCCCAACGGAAGCGGCCCGGGCAAGTCGGCGGAGTCGTCGTACCTCTGGATCCCGGAGCGGCGGTAGGAGGTCTCCGCCCAGCTCGTCGGGCCGCTCAAAATTACCGGATCGACTTTCAGGGAGTCGTCGAGCGGAGCGCCCATGTCGGGCCGGACGGGGCGCACGGAGCCGAACTGCACCGGCATTCCGATGTCCACGAGATACTTGGCTATCGGGTGCGGCGTCTGCGGGAAGCTGCGCGCGATGAGGTCGCCCGCCGAGCTCTCGTAGTCGCCGCTGGAATCGAGGACGAGCTTGTCGTCGCTCATCAGCCCCCACTCGAAGAGGATGTCCTCAAGCCCCCCGAGCGGCCCGAGCGAAAGCAGCATCAGAACCCTGCCGTTGGAGTTGATAAGGTATTTGCGCAGCTCGTCTATCTCGCGCGGCAGGAAGGCCGCCTGTGCGCCCGCTATCACGACGAGCCCCGCGTCCTGCGGCACCTGCTTTGCCTCGCCCAAGTCGAGCTCCTCTACCGAATAGTTGCGCGACCTCAACGCCGCGGCGAACTCCGAAAGCCCGCGCGCCGGCGACGAGTCTTTGGCGCTCATTTCGCCGTGCCCCTTCAAAAAATAAACCTTCTGCTCGCCGCCCCTCGAAACGTTCAAAATCGCCGAAGTGACGAGCTGCTCGCCCCTGAATTTCGGCGGCTTGCCCTCCTCCGAAGAATAGAAATCCGAAAACGGGATTTTTTTGAACTTCTGCCCGCACGCGACGATGGCCATGTCCTCGATGTCGCTTCCGAACCTGCGGGCGAGCGCCTCGGCGCGCGCGCTTTCGATGTGCGCCTGCACGAAGCGCGCCTTCACGGGCGCGGGCTTTTCGGAAAGGTATTCGTACTGCGAAAACAGCGTGCGCAAATCGCGCCGCGCGCGGGCGGCGTCGGGATTTTCGGAATCGGGGCCGAAAACCGCGTAGATTTCAACGGGCTCTTTGAGGCCCTTGACGTACGCGACGCTCTCGGGGGAGAGCGAATGGGCGCCGTCGCGGGATAGGTCGAAATTCGCGTAATGGCGTGCGGCGAGAAAGTTCAACCCCGCGAACAGCGCCGCCCCCAGCGCTATCTGCGCCCACAGGTTGAGGGCGCGCACGCGCGTGGCGTATTTGAAGTCGTCGAATCTGCCGGGATTTCCGCTCATACGCTTTTGGACTCCGTAATCAGGGACGTAAACGCCACGAA
The DNA here is from genome assembly GCA_905214995.1 of uncultured bacterium. Classification (GTDB taxonomy): domain Bacteria; phylum Verrucomicrobiota; class Verrucomicrobiia; order Opitutales; family Intestinicryptomonadaceae; genus Merdousia. The sequence continues at coordinate 9,921 of CAJMOT010000034.1, forward strand.
CGCCGCGGCGGCGCTAAGGTAGAAGAAGAACGGGCGGGTGTCGAGAAGCGCGCCGGAGAACTCGTCGAGGTGCCTGAAAGTGTCGACGTACGACACGGCGGGCTCGACCCACGACAGCGCCCCACCCGGATCCGCCGGAAACTTAGACACGAGCCCCGCGCCGACTATCGCCAAAAAGAGCATTCCGAACGAGAGCATTCCCGCGACGAACGTCGTGCGCGTCAGGGAGCTCGCAAACACGCCTATCGACACGTACATCGCGCCGCTCACGAGCACGAACAGATAGCCCGCGGCGGCGCGCTCCGAGAACAGCAGCCGCGAATCCGCCGCAGCCTGCGGCAGGTAGAAAAACGCGATGAGCGGAAACGCCAGCGTCATCGCCCAGAGCAGCGCGTAAAAGAAATACGCCGCCAGAAATTTGGAAAGGACTATCTCAAACGCCGTGACGGGAGTCGTCATCATGGTTCCGAGCGTCCCCATGCGGCGCTCCTCGGAGAGGCTGCGCATGGTCAGCAGCGGCACCATGAATAGCACGGGAATCCAGAACGCGGCGAGGAAAATCTCCGTCGGCGACCTGTCTCCCGCGCCGCGGCTGACTTCTATGAGCGAATAGAGGTATATCACGCCCATGAACGCCAGAAAGAGAAACGCCGCAATGTACGTGGACGGCGAGATGAACATCTGGTTTAGCTGCTGGTTGAAAAGATAGCCGAACTTTCTCATTTTTTCCTCCTTCCGCCGCCCTCGGGCAGATCAGAGGTCTGCTCCCAACTCCGGCGCGTTGCGGCCATGAATATTTCCTCGAGGCTCGGCTTTTTGTGCGCTACTTCCCTGAGCCCGAGGCGCTCGTCGGCGGCGAGGGAGCTTATGAGCTTCCGCCCTATTCCGGAGTTTTCATCCGCGCGCAAAACGTAGCCGTAATATCCCTCGGAGTCGGGGCCGGAACTCGACGCTATCGCCGCCTCGGGGCAGGCGGACGCGAGGATTTTCTCCGCCTCCGCGGGAGAAGCCTTGATTGAAATTTCGTACTTGTCCCAGGCGATGAACTCGCGCCGCAGGCTTTCGGGAGACCCGCTGGCGACTATCGTCCCCTGGTTTATTATCATCACCCTGTCGCACATCAGCTCGATTTCCGGCAGGATGTGGCTGCTTATTATCACGCTCATCCTCCCGCGCAGCGAGTTTATCAGCGCGCGGATTGCGAGAATCTGGTGCGGGTCGAGGCCTATGGTGGGCTCGTCCATTATTATGACCTCCGGCCGAGCCAAAATCGCGTCGGCGATTCCAACGCGCTGGCGGAAGCCCTTGGAAAGGTTGCCTATTATCTTGTTGGACGCCTTGCGCAGCAGCTGGCAGGTCTCCATGCTCTCGTCCACCCGCGCGCGGATTTCGGAGCTCGGCACGCCCTTTATGCCCGCGCGGAACGTCAGGTATTCGCGCACCCGCAAATCCTCGGGCAGCGGGTTGTTTTCGGGCATGAATCCTATGTGCCTGCGCGCGGCGTCGGGGTCGGCGGCCACGCTTTCGCCGCAAATGAACACGCTGCCGGAGGACGCGGGCATCAGCCCCGATATTATCCGCATGGTCGTGCTCTTTCCCGCGCCGTTGGGCCCGAGAAACCCCACTACTTCCCCCTTCCCTATGCGGAAAGACACGTTGTCGATTGCCCTTACCCCCCCATAGGTCTTGGTAAGGCGGCGTACAACGACTGAATTCGGCGCGTCCGAATCGTCCATATCGAGGCAAATAATTTGCGCAGAGCGCGGGGTTTAAAGCGGGAGGCGCGGCGCGGATTTCGCGCGGGATAGGCGCCTATTTCGCCATCTTTGAGGAAATAAACGCCTTGATGTCTCCGAGAGTGTGGATCTTCTGGACGTCTTCGTTGTCGATGCTCGTCCCTACGGCGTCCTCCACCGCCAAGACGATTTCGACCATCGTCAGCGAGTCGAGGCCGAGGTCGTCCACCATTCTGAGGGAATCCTTCGGGTCTTTTAGCAGATCCCGCTTTTCGGGTTCGAGAAAGCGCTCTATTATGCCTATGACTACGGGGCCGGCGAGTTCGGCGTTGCCGGTTTTTCTGAGTTCGACCGCCTTTTCTATGGTCTCGGGGGAACAGCGCTTCAGGGTTTCGCGCAGGGCGGCTTCGTCTTCCGGAGTAAATTTTTGTGAATCCATGAGGCGCATATCAACACATACCGAACCCGATTTCAACAAATTAAAAACGGGCGCGGAATTTTTTATTTGCGCGCGCAGAATCGGAATTTACCATGTCTGCAATGAATTGCGTTTTGCTCCCGAAAGGTTATCCCATGCGGCTGGGCGCGGACTCCCCGAAGCTCGCGCACATAAGGGAAACGCTCGGAATGCGCGACGGCTGCGAAATCTTCGCGGGAATCGCGGGGGAGAAGCTATGGATATGCCGCCTGCATTTCGATGCGGACGGCGGGGCGGCGTTCGAGCCCATGCGGGAGGTTCCCGCGCAGAAACCTATGAGGCTCGCGGCGGCGGCGGCGTTCGCGAGGCCGCAGATAGCGCAAAGGATACTGTTCGAGGCCGCGTGCATGGGGGTTTCGCGGCTGGCCTTCTATCCCGCGACAAAGGGGGAAGCCGCCTACGCCAAGAGCTCCCTCTACTCCGGAGGGAAATTTTCCGAGTGGCTCGAAAAGGGCGCGGAACAGGCGTGCGCGCCGGACATTCCGGAATTTTTCGCGTGCGGCTCGCTCGCGGAAGCGTGCGGCTGCATTTCCTCCGCATTTCCCAACCCACTGCGCGTGGCGCCCGACCTCTATGAGGCGACGGCGAACTTATGGGATTTCGCGCCCCGCCTCGCGGAGGGCGGAGCCGCCGCCTGCGCGGTTCTCGGCGGGGAGAGGGGGTTTGCAAACTCCGACCGCGAATACTTGCGCGGCGAGGGCTGGACGCTCGTATCAATGGGCGGGCGCGTGATGCGCACAGACACCGCTTTTATCTCGACATGCGCGCTCTGCCGCGCCATGATGCTCGATAATCGACCGACCGCATTAAAACCGGAAAACCTATGAAAACATCCTCAGCCCTCCCCTTCGCCGCCGTCGCCGCGGCTCTCTCGCTCGCGCCGTCCGCATTCGCCGAAACCGGCGGCCTCGCCGACCCGAAGTTCGAGCAAAAACTCGACGCCCTGTGGGACGGCGCCGCAAAAACGTTCTACTCTCCCAAGACAAACCTCTTCTACACCGCGCCCGTAGACAAGATGCCGTCTCCGGAGGAAATCGCCGAATGCAAGCCTCTCAAAAAAAACGGCGACCCGAATTACATGGGCGGCGGCACGGGAATCGAGGACTGCTCGATGCTCTGCGGAATAATGCTCGTGGGGCTATGCGACAAATACGAGCTGACCGGCGACGCCGAAACCGCCGAGTGGGCGCGCAGGATAGCGCGGGGGCTGATGCTCGCCGACACCGTGCACGGCGACCCGGGATTTGTCGCGCGCGGCGTGTCGCCGGCGGACGGCAAAAGCGTCTACCCCGAAACTTCGCGCGACCAGTACACGCACAACATCCACGGGCTGTGGACGTACTTCCATTCAAAAATCGCAAGCGACGCAGAAAAGGCGGAAATCGCGAAAATTTTCAGGGAGGTCGCCGAAAAGATGAAGCGCGAAATCCGCCCCGACACCGACCCGCCGTACACTTACAGGCTGCACAAGGGCGTCCCCGACAAGCGCGGGGTCGCGAAAATGCACGACGTCCACCCGCACGAAGCCGCGCGGCTGGGAATGCTCTACGCCGCCGCCTACGACGCCACGAAAGACAAAAAATACCTCAGTTGGTACAATTCCATTTACAAGGACATCGCCGAAGGATCCGCCAAATTCATCGGAATGGGAGAGCCTTACTATAAACACCTTGTGCCGGCGTACTCCGTGGCGCAGATGAACGCCTCGCTGCAGCTCGTAAGGGACGTGGAGCCGAACGCGGCGAGGAAAATCCAGCTCTCGCAGATCATGGACGCCATATCGGGATTCATAGACAAATACCCCGTCTATCGCGTCTCCGACAAAAGCGTGCGCGACGCCTCCGAAATCATGTGGGGACAGATGCTGGCAAACGGCTACAAGCTCTCCGCCGCCCGCCGCGAAATCCTCGAAAGAAACGTCATGAAAGTCGGCCCCCGCGACCCGTACGGAATCTACATGGCATTCTCCGCCTACTGGCGCGCGCGCCTCGACGAGGCGCGGGGCAAGTGAGCCGCGCCCCGAAATTCAGGGGGAAAAGGCCGTAAAGATTGCCCTTTCGGTTGGGCGGCTAACATCGCGGCCGCTGTCCCCGCGCTTTCAGCCCGTTAAAAAATGCCCATTTGGGCGGGAGGCGGTGGCGCTTTCTCACGCCGTTTTTTGGCGCGCATTAAACCCGAAACAGGCTCGGCGCGAACCCTCCCGCCCGCTTCCGGATTCGCGGCCAACGCATGTAAAAACGCTCTTTCGAGATAGGCACGGAGGTTCAGCCCGGGCGCGCCCTCTCGGGGGGCGGCTATTCGGCGAGCAGGACTATCGCCGGCATGCTTTCGTCGCCGCTTTCGCGCGTTTTCGCGCACAGGCGGTCGGAGAGGCTTCCGGGGATTGCGAGCGTTCCGTCCGACCACGCGCACTCGTCCGAGACGTCCTCGGGGGAATCGGAAGCCAAGTCCTGCGCCAAAATCCGCGACGGCTTTTTGGGCATTTTAAAGGAGATTGAAGAGAACTTCCCGAAAAGCCCGACTTTTTTGCCCGAAATGTCGGCATCCACCGCGATTTTCGCCGGCGGAAAGAAAACCCCCCTGCCGGTCTTTATGCGCGGCATTACCGACACGGCTACCGGCCCGTCGGGGTGGCGGCTCGCGAGGACGAACGGGGCGTCCGCGCCCTCCGGCGAAACTTTCGGAAGCGGCAGGTTGCGCGCGACGACTGCGGGGGCCGACTGCGCCAGCTTCCTGCCCCATGCGTCCCTCCACCAAGTCTGCCCCTCCGAGAAAGTCCAATCGTCTTCAAGCCTCTCTTCCGAGAAAACCGTCCTGGACTTGTCGAGCGGAAAGGCGGGGGCAATCCTCGACCACCTCACGGCGCGGACGACCTCCGCGCTCTTGAACCTGCGCCGCGCAACCTCGTCGGAGCGCGCGGCTCCCCAAAACGGCGAGCGCATTACGCCGTACGCGCAGCCGAGCCCCGCCCCCGTGTAGACGTCGTCCTCGACGTTTATCAGTCCCTTCCCTCCGGCTTTTTCGCCCTCGGAGAGATACCATGCGGTTCTGGAAATCGTGCTCGGGGTAGTCAGCGGCGTGATGGTGTCGTAGACGCGGGTGTAGCCGCTCACTTTCAGAAGCGCGCGGATTCTATCCAAAAGTTTGGGATCGGAATTTTCAAAAGCCCCGCTGCCCGCGAACGCCCCCTTGGATTTGTCGAAACGCAAATCGTTTACGGGAGAGTTGGGTATGCTGTGCTCTATGAGCAGCCCGGGGTGCAGTTCCGCTCCGAGTTCGGTGAGCATCTTGCGGAACTCGACGCTGTGCGCCCTCTCGCCCCAATCGACTTTCCAATAATTTATGCCGGCCTCTTTAGACCACAATATGCGCTCCCTCCAATATTCGCGCTCGCGCTCCGGAGTGAATTTTTCGTCCGGATTTTTGCGGGCGCACTGGGCGGCGACCCACAGTCCCGCGCCCTTCCACCCGCGCTCCCTGACGCGCGCGTCCAGCTTTTTGAGCCTTTGGGCGAAAGACTTGTCCGCGCAGGACGGAAATTTCGACTCGTCCAATTCGAGGGAGCCGAAAAGATATATCTCCTTAGCCCTGTCTATCTTGGGCTTGACGTCCCAACCGTCGTCAAAGAGGAACGTCAGATCTCCGCGAACCGCATCCCAACCGTCGATCCATCCGCCTTCGGAGAATACGGCGCAATCTCCTATGTTTTCGCGCGCGCCCGCCGCGCCCTGGTCGCCTGCGAACAAAATTTTTCCGTCACCCCGCGCGCTTCCCGGAACCAGCGAAAGGTTTTGGGTCGCCCAAGTGCACCACGCATTCGGCGATTCCCCAGCCCCGGCGGGCACGAGCGACTCCGCAGATCCGGAACCGCGGCAGCCGAGGCAGGACAACGCCGCCACAACCATGCACACCGAAAGCGCGCTCCCCCTGAAAACATCTCCATTCATATTGAAGCCCGATTATGTCGGCCGCACAGATACTTTCAATACTTTACCGCCTCAAATTTTTGTTGTCCGAAAGCGCGCTTTCCCAATAATATCATCCATATGAAATTCGCCAAATTTCCCTATTTTCCGCTTGCGTTTTTCTGCGTTTCCGCGGCGTTTGCGGCTCCGGAAAGAATCGTTTTCTACACCGACATGGGCAACGGCGCGGACGACGCGCTCGCAATGCTCCGCCGCTTCAAAAATGAGGGAAAGGCGGAAATAGCCGCGTTTATCGTCAACAAGGGGTCCCCGAAGCCCCCGTTTTCTGCGCGCTGCTAAACGAATATTTCGGGAACGGAAGCGTTCCCGTCGGACATATCGCGGACGGCAAAACCCCCTGGACGGGGGCGTTCGCCGCAAAAAAGATAAAATTCTTTTCGGCGATGGGCGGAAATTTCGCAGCCGCGGAGCGCGCGGAATATAATATAAAAGAGGACGCAAAATCCGCGCAAATTTTCGCGAAACTCTGCCCGTCAAAAATATATTTCAGCGGCTGCGAAGTCGGGGAAGGGCTGCGCTTCCCGCAAAGCGCGCTCGTCGAAAAAACGCGCCCGGGCAATCCCGTAAACGAAGCCTTCAAGCTCTGCGCCGGAACCGTAAACGGCGGAAAATCCGACAGGCACGACCGCCCGTCGTGGGATTTGACGAGCGTCTTGTTCGTTTTCGAATCCGAACTATTCGGCGTCTCCGAAAGCGGAAACGTTTCGTTCGACAACGCCGGCCGGACGAAATTTTCTCCGTCGGAGGGCGGGAAATCCGCATATCTGAAAATCCCCGAGGGGAAAGCGGAAAAAATTCTCGAAAAACTCGCATATGCCGCCTATGAACCGCTCAATTAAGACGATGTTTACTATTATGATCTCGCTATCCGCCGCATTTGCGGCGGCGGGCGAAATCAAGACGCTCGAGCTCAAGCCGGCAAAGGGCATGACGCGCGCCAACCTCTCCTATATCGAGCCCGCGGCGGGCTCCAAGCCGCGCGGCTTTCTGCTGCTGGCGTCCGGATACAACAGCGACGGGACATTCATCATAAAAAAGCCGGAATGGAGGGAGTTTACGAAAAAGTTCGGGCTGATTCCCGTCGGGCTGTCGTTCGCCTCGGAACTCCCCAATTTGAGGGACGGCACGGGCTATTATTACGCCTCAAAAGGCTCCGGAAAGGTTTTGCTGGACGGCCTCGAAAAGATAGCCGGCGGCGAACTGCCGATATACATGTGCGGATTTTCGGGCGGGGCGCACTTTGTGGCGCGGTTCGCGGAGTGGAAGCCCGGGAGGGTCGGGGCGTTCTGCGCCTGCGCCGCCGGATGGCGGGATTACCCCGCCGCATAAAGACGCCCCATGCGCGATAATCGCGTGCGGGGAAAATGACGAGCGGCTGAAAGCGTGCTTCGACTACTTTTCGCGGGGGCGAAGGCTCGGGCGCAAGCGGACTTGGATAGAGCTCGCCGGCACGGGGCATTCGCATTCCGGGAGGCTCGACGAATTCGTCCGCGAATACTTCGGGGCTATTATGGACAAAAGCCGAAAAGGCCTGTCTGCGAAAACCTCGAGTCTGGGAAAATCCAGCCGGAGATGTTTGCGCGCTCGTCGAAAATCCCGCAATCCTACTATCCCGACGAAAAGCTCGCAAAGTCCTCCCCCCATTCCCGAAAGTGACGCGCGGGAAAATGCGCGCCTCAAACGTTTTTTTTCTTTATCAAACGATGTTCGTGCATTAACGTGCGGGAAAAAGATTTTCATCATATTATGCGAAACGTATTCCAATTTATCTTCGCGCTCGCCTTTGCGTTCGCGGGCGAATGCTTCGCGCAGACTCCGAAACCCGCGGAGACGGCGGGCGTTTTCGTATCCATAGACACGGTCAAGCGCGACGACATCAAAGCCTACGCGGATTCCCAAAAGGGTTTTGAGGAAGCCGCCAAAAAGTCGCCCGGCTGCCTGCGCGCTCTCTTCATGCAAAACGCATTTTACAAGGACAAGTTCATAAGGTACGCGGAATTTTCCTCCGCCGCCGACGCGAAGAAATTCGCCGAAGCCCAGCGCGCCCTCAAAACGCCCGCCCAGTCGGAGACGGCTGTGTACGAGGCGGCGAAACAGGCCGACGCCTCGACGCCGCTGATAATAGCCGTCGATTTCGACGAAATTCCCGCGGCCTCAATCGCCGAATTCATGAAGATATCAAAACCATTGCGCGACGGCACAAATACGGAAAAGGACACGCTCTCGTACGAGCTGTATGTCTCCCCCGAAAATCCCACCCGCTTCTTCCTCTTCGAGCTCTACAAAAACCGCGCCGCCCACGCTTTCCACTCCAAACAATCCCATTTCACCGAATGGGATAAGAAATGCTCGGAAATGAAATTCGGGCGCAAGGGCAAATTCATAGACGTAAAGGCCCCCTCTAAATAGGCTTTGCCTCCGGATTCCGCGCCCTTTCTTTCTTCGGGATTTGCCTCCGTCCGCAAAGAATCGCCCGTTAATGGGCAAAAAAAGGCGCGCCGAATTCGGCGCGTCTTTTTGCTCTGCGGAAAAAGCCCAACGCAAGACTGCAAGACAGGGACATGCGAGCCCGACCAAACGCCGGCGCAAGGCTCCGTCAGCCCTCCGACACGTCCCAGCCGAAAAAGGCGTACATCAGCACCGAAAACGACGCCATAACCGCCACGCTCTCAAACGGCGTGCGCACGCACGCGAGGAAGGCGACGGCCGCAACCGAAAGCCCAAGCGCTGCGGAGCTCAGGCTGATCCTGCGCCTGGCGAGCGCCGCGCACAAAAACAGCGCGGGAGTTGCCAGAACGAGGGCGAGGCCCGCATAGCCGTTTTCTATGACGCACCTCTCCAAATCGGACTTCGGCGACTGCCACGGAGCCGGCCCGAGGTCGCTGCCCTGAAAATATGAGAACACCGTGGAAAACGACGCCTCCCCCCAGCCGAACACCGGCCGCTCCGCCCCCATCGCGGCAACGTCGTCGGACAACGCGGCAGTTTGGCGCTCAGTAAGGGCGTTCGGAGAAGCGGGGTCGGAAGAGAGGTCGGAAAGCCCCGCGCATTCGCCGCATTTGCCGACGGCGAAAAACAAAACCGCCGCTCCGAGCGCCGCATAAGCCGAAAACGGAATCCACTCCCTGACTTTTACGGAGATTCCGCCCCTAATGCGGCTTATTCTGTACTTCCTCAAGTTGGACTTTGTGGGAACCGAGTCCGCCGCGAGCGCAAAAATCCCCGCGGCCTCCACGGTCGACGACAGCGCGGCCTCCACCGGCGCTCCGCGGAAAACCGCGCTCGCCCATAGCAGGAGAGAGCACGCCAACCCCCAAAACCTCCACGAGCACAGCGCCGGCCGGAGCGAAAAGCGCTGCGCCGAATATACCGCCGCCGCGAGCGCCCCGCCCTGCCACAGAATCGCGTACGCGCACCACGACGCCGCGCTCGGAAAGAGGGAGAAACCGCCGAGGCCGAACCCTATTTCGTCGTTTCCGGCAATCTCCGAGGCCGCGGCGAGCGCAAAACCCAGGACGGCGAGGAAAAACGCGGGTATCGAGCAATAGACAAATATTTTGCGCAGCACGAATTTCGACGTCGCCACGAAGTAGAGCGAAAGCCCGCACGCGGCGGCGGACAGGGCGGCGAGCTCCGAGGTTATCGGATATATCGGATTTAACGCGCCCGACACTACCGCCCACTGCGGGTTGTCGGCAAACGCCGCCCAGTCCCTTCCGCCTATCGAAACCCACTCTATCACCGGCCTGCATGTCCCGACGGCGGCTATCGCGATGGCCGCGAAGTTCGGCAGCAGCAGAACGGGAAATTTCCACACCGCGCCGCGCCGCGCCGTCTGCCAATTCAGCGCGCCGTGGTACAGGCTTATGGGCGCGAGTATGCCGAGGGCGATGAGCGCGCCAACCCCCAGGTCGGAATCTCCGCCGAATAGCAGCGCGGTCAGGCAGACGGCGGCCACGGCGGAAAACATCGCCATCGTCTCGCCCGAATTTCTCGAGGTTTTTAAAAGTACTTCTTCGTCTAACATTATCGCGCGGATTTGAAGCAGATTGACTCCGATATTTCGGCGGCTTTTTCGGCTCCGAAGAGCGCGGAAACTATTTCGAGCGCAAACTCTACGGCGGTTCCCGCTCCCTGCGAAGTTATGAGCGCGCCGTCGCGGACTGTGGAGGCCGCCGCGTCGCGCGTCGGGAGCTCGCCCGCGACGGACG
>CAJMOT010000035.1 GCA_905214995.1 uncultured bacterium
AGTCGAGCCTGCACTCCTGCTCGAGAACCGCGCGGGATTTTGCGAGCTCCCGCGCGCCGAGGGACGCCGCATTCGCGCCCGCGTACAGGACTTCTCCCCCGTCCGGTTTGAGCCACCCGCTTAGGATTTTGAGCAGCGTGGATTTGCCCGCGCCGTTCGCGCCGAGAACCGCGGCAAAAACCCCGTCTTCAAATTTCGCCGACACGCCGGACAGAACTTTCCGCCGCCCGTATCCGAACGATATGTCCCTCGCCTCAATCATCGGCGGAATCTCCCGCGCGCTTCAAGAGCGCGAGAAAAAACGGAGTCCCCAGGAGAGCTGTGACAACCCCTATCGGAACGGGATCGGACGGCGACCATAGGCGGGCGGCGGCGTCGGCGAGCGCGAGTATTGTCGCGCCCCCGACGGCGGACAGCGGCAGAAGGACGCGGTTGTCGGGCCCCGAGACGGTTCTGACCATGTGCGGCACGACGAGCCCTACGAAGCCGATTATCCCGCATATCGCGACGCTCGCGGAAGTCGCGAGGGCCGCGGCGGAGCCTACGAGAACCCATACGAGCCCGACGTTTACGCCCGAATGGAACGCCTGCTGCCGCCCGAGGAGCATCAGGTTGAGCGGGCGCGCGCAAAGCAGTATCGCAATCCACGACGGGACGGCCGCTGCGGCCGCGGCAAGTATGTCCGCCCAGCCGCATCTGTCGAGCGAGCCGAGCGACCAGAATACGTATCCGCGCAGGCCGACGTCGCGTGCCGAGTACATGAAAAATCCCACGAGCGCCCCGCAAAACGCGTTTACGGCTATTCCCGCAAGAAGCGTCGAAAACGCCGACGCTCTCCCCCCGAACGCCCCGAGCTTGTAGACCGCAAACGCCGCGGCGAGCCCGCCTGCGAGCGCGCAGATTTCCGTCGCGAATACCCCCGCAAAAACCGTCATTGCGGCCACCGCCCCGAGCGCGGCGCCGGAGGAGACGCCGAGTATGGACGGGTCGGCGAGGGGGTTTCTGAAAAGGCTCTGCATCGCCCCTCCCGCGAGCGACAGGCCCCGCGAGTATGCCGGCGGCGAGGCGCGGCAGGCGGATTTGCCCGATTATCAGGCGCGCGGATTCGTCCGCGCCTCCCGAGACAGCCGCCCACAGGCCGGCAAAGTCTATTCCCTCCGCGCCGCACGAGAGCGAAATTGCGGCCGACAGCAAAAACGACAAAACCAGAAAAGCCGAAATCAGCGCGACCTTTCCGGTTTTCGGGGACATGGCGGTTTGCCGCTCAGCGGCGGGGGCCGAAGCTCCTTCTGGGGATCGGCCTGGGGGCGTCGTTGTTTTTGAGCCTGTAAACTATGCGGGCCTTCTCGATGTCCTGCGGGGTCATTTCCATCTTGACCCTGTCGCCCACCGTTAGCTTTATGAAGTTCTTGCGGAGCTTGCCCGATATGTGGGCGAGCACCTGATGCCCGTTGAGTATTTCCACCCGAAACATTGTCCCCGGCAGTACGGCTACGACTTTCCCTTCTACTTCTACGGAATCTGACATGCTTTGTTTGTTTTTGCTGTATGAAAGTTGACAATTTCTGCTTATACGTTTCTATTAGTCAATATTAAAATAATGGAACACGGCGAAAACAGAGGCGCGCGCGGCCGTCCGGACTTCCCCGCGGAAGGGGAGGGCGGCGGATTTTCGGCGCGCAAGGAATTTCCGCCGTGCCCGTTCTCTCCGCTGCATCCGTCGTATCTCTCGCGCGGGGACGAGTTTTTTATGAAGCTCGCCTACAACCAGGCGTTGAAGGCTTGGAATTGCGGGGAGGTTCCCGTGGGGGCGGTGATAGAGCTCGGCGGAGAGGTCATAGCGCAGGCGCATAACTCCGTGGAGGGCTCGCGCGACCCCACGGCGCATGCGGAGATTTTGGCGATAACCCAGGCCGCCGCAAAACTCGGCGACTGGCGGCTTGCCGGCGCGACTCTCTACGCCACCAAGGAGCCGTGCCCCATGTGCGCGGGCGCGTGCGTAATGAGCCGATTGAAACGCGCAGTTTACGCCGTCTCCGACCCCAAGATGGGCTTTTTGGGAGGGGCGATGAAGTTCCACGACCTCCCGACGCTCAACCACTCGCTCGCTGTCGAAAGCGGCGCGCTCGAAGCCGAATGCGCGGAGCTTCTGAAAACGTTTTTTGCGCTTAAAAGGCGGCTTTCGAAAGCCTCCAAAGACTGAAAAACTCGGAGGTTCCGCGGAGGGGCTCCGGACCGGGCGGTTTTTTGATTCTGCCGCTTCCGGCGGAATTTTTATTTTGCGGAATTTTTGCCGTTTGAAGTTTCGCTTTGCGGCTGGGGATGGGGCGCGGAGAGTTTTTCGATGATTTCCTCTATCGGGCTTTCGCCTATGTGCAGCCCGCCTATTGCCAATACCCCGTGCGCGCGGCGCAGGACTACCGTTGCCGGCAATTTCTCCTTTTGCGCTCTTTCTATAAATTCCGAGAGCTTTTTGCCGTCGTGCCTGCGCGTATAATATTTGCGGATTTCAAACTTGAAAGCCGCCTGCGGGGTCTGGAGCGGAACCCTCTTTTTCAGCGTTTCGTCGTAGCGCGTCTTGTCCACGCCGAGAAGCTTCAAGTCGAGGACGAATCCGGTTTCCGGATTTGCGTTTTTTCCGTAGGCTGCGGCGCGCCAAAATCCGTCGCCGCCCTTGCGGAACTCCACGGGGCATTCGACCCTCTTCCAATATGGAGCGCGCTCGCGGCGGCTTTTGAATACGGCGTCGGCTTCGGAATTTGCGCCCACAGAATACGGCGAATTTGCCGTCGGCATGTTTATTTGCACGGCGGAATCGTCACGGTAGAAGGCCCGGATCGAATCGGCTTTCACCCTTATCTCCTCGCCGGAGTCGTGCACCCTCTCGGCGTCGAGCGCGTAAACGAGCCCCGCGCAGAATTGGACGGTCAACAGCCCGACGAACCACAGGTTCGCGCTGTCGCGAAAAATTTTTTTAGCGCGCATCGGATTTCCTCCTGTTCAGATACAAATTAAACGCCATCAAAAGCAGCCCCGCGGCGGCGAATGCGGCCGCCCTTATGCCGGCGTCCGCTTGGGATTCAAACGCTCTCGCCGCGCATTGGAGCAATATGACCGCCACGCCCGCGTTGGAGAGAAGGCGGCTGTTGGCGGATATTCCGCCGGCGAACAGCGCGGCCGCTCCGAGGAACGCGGCGGCGTTTACGACGGCTGCCGATATCCAAAAGTTTCCGGAAAACATCGCGGCCGCAAACGCCGGAAATACCGCGCTCGCCGCGAGCAGCGCGTTCACCCTGCGCGGGTTGCGGAACGCGCGGAAGAGCGAAAACAGGTAGAGCGCGCAGAGCGTCCAGAAGGCCGGATAAAAAGCCGCGGGAGCCTCCGCCGCCGCGGGCGCGGAGAGCCTTTCCAAAGCGTATCTCGACGCGCCTATGCACACCGCCCACAGCAAAATCAGGAATCCCGAAAGCGCGAACGGATTGCTTGAAAGCGGCGATTGCGAAAGCCGCTTTGCGGCCGACGCCGCGAGGAACACTCCGGCAAATCCCGCCGCGAGAACCGTCCCGCGCCCGTCGCACGATGCGGCGGAGGAAATCGAGACCGTCGAGCAAAGGCAGACGAATACCATTGCCGCGTTTCTGAAAACTCCGCCGGTTTTCAAATGGGAATACGCGATGAGCGCCGCCGCCGCGTATATGCCGATTCCGAGCGCCAGTTCCGGCTCGGGGCATGCGGCCGAAAACGCGGCGTTGAGGGCGCATATGGCGGCAATTGCCGCGCCCGAGCGGAATATGACAGCCGCCGGCGCGGACAGGCAGATTGCGGCGAGGCAGAAGCGGGCTGCATCCCCCTGAATGTTGTATATGCGGCTTATTGCGTATATCATGGCCGCCGTTCCCGCGACGTTCAGGAATGCGGCGGCTTCCTTCCACGCCTGCGGCAGATCTTTTTTTATTGCGAACACGCCCAGAACCGCGGATATCGCCAGAGGAACAAATGCGAGGACTTCCTGGAGCCTTTCTCCGAATGCCGCCCAGTTGTGGCATACCCAAACGGCGAACGCCGTAAAAACCAGTATCGCCCCCACGATGTAGAGCGCCTCCCGCGACGCGCGCGCGGACGCTCCGGCTTTGGCTTCGAGGGCTTTTCTAAGGTTGGATTCGCTGCGGGCGTCTATCAGCCCCTCCGCTTTGTAGGAGTCGAGACGCTTTAAAAGTTCTCTTTCAAATAGGCTCATTTTTTGGAGTCTGTTGCCGTTAATTGCAAGGTTGCACCGAAGACGCTATACGGCAAATCCGCCCGAATGCGACACAAAAAAATCTTGCCGCTCACGGAATTTTCGGTTAACCATAAGAACGCAATCGGAACATATGGACGCTGGAAAGACATTTTTTCGGGCTTTCGGAGTTTTTTTTCTGGTTTTTGCCGCGCATCCGGCGTTTAGCGCCGCGCAAAAGCCCGCTCCCGCGCAGCCGTCCGCCGCAAATGAAAGGGCGGTTCAAAAGCCCGCGGTTCCCGCAAAAAAATCCGTCCCCGCCCGAAAAAAGGCCCGCCCCGACATAAAATTTTCCCCGTCCAATCCATACGAGGACGGCGAGACGGATTTTTCGGCGTCCAAAAACCCGATAGACGCCGCCGTCGCCGACCATTTGAAATCTCGGGGGCTGAAGCCCGCAAAGAGGTGTTCGGATGCCGTTTTCATCCGCAGGGCAACGCTCGACATCGCCGGCAGAATTCCGACGGCGGAGGAGGTTGAAAAGTTTCTCGACGACAAATCGCCCCGCAAGCGCGAGGCTCTGGTTGATTCTCTGTTGGCGTCGGAGGATTTCGTCGAGTACATGTCGCTTAGGCTCGGAGACATTTTGAGGATAAAGGCGGAATTTCCGATAAACCTTTGGCCCAACGCGGCGCAGGCGTACACGCGGTTTGTCAGAAAGTCGCTCTCCGACGGCTCGGGGTGGGACGATATGGCGAAAAAAATGCTCTCGTCGAGCGGCAGCAATTTCCGCGTAGGGGAGGTGAATTTCATGCGCGCGATGCAGTCGCGGACTCCCGAGTCCGTCGCCTCGTGCGCCGCCCTGACGTTCATGTGCGCGCGCTTCGACAAGATTCCGGAGGAGCGTCGCAAGGCGTTCGCGTCGTTCTTTTCGCGCGTAGGGTACAAGCCGACAAAGGAGTGGAAAGAGGAGATAGTTTTCGACGACCCCGCGCGCCGCGCGCCGTTTGTGGGGGTATTCCCGGACGGGACGGCGGCGTCTTTCCCGGCGGACGTGCCGCCGCGCGCGGCCTTTGCGGACTGGCTCGTCCGAAAGGGCAATCCGTACTTTGCAAAGGCGTTCGCCAACCGGATGTGGGCGTGGTTTTTCGGCTTTCCGATAGTCTCTCCCGTGGACGACATGTTTTTTTCGCAAAACCCTCCGGTGTCGGCGCGCCTTTTGGACGTTCTCGCCTCGCGCTTCGAGCGTTCCAATTTCGACATAAGGGTCTTAGCGCGCCTGATCGCAACCTCCGCGGCGTATTCGCAGTCGTTCATTCCCGACCCATCCAACGATCCCGCCTCCGCCCGCGAAAACTTCGCGGTCTACCCCGTGCGGCGGCTCGACGCCGAAATCCTGATAGATTCGGTGTGCTCCGTGACGGGCACGTCGGAAACCTATTCGAGCGCCACCCCCGAACCGTACACCACTATGCCGGACTCCACCGCCGCCGTAGATTTGCCCGACGGAAGCGTGACGACCCCGTTTCTCGAGCTCTTCGGAAAGCCACCGCGCGACACGGGATACGCCGACGAGAGGGCGGGGCTGCCGTCTTCGTCCCAAAAGCTGCACATGCTGAACTCGTCGCATATTCTGCGCAAGATATCGTCGTCGAAATTCAACAGAAAGTTTTTTACAATGCCGTACCGCAAGGGGCTGTATTGCCTTTACGTCAAAATGCTTTCGCGCCGCCCCACGCGCGCCGAGCTCAAGGCGTTCGAGGCGTACAGGCCCGGGGGCCAGAAGTTCAACCAGTGGCATGCAATGACGGACGCGATGTGGGCGCTTTTCAATTCGGACGAATTTTCCAACAGGCATTGAGGAGGGGTTATGCGCGGGACATTGGGAAGAAGGGATTTTTTGAAGTCGGCGGGCGCGCTCGGGGCTCTCTTCGGGTTCGGCGCGCGCGGATTTTCGGCGGAGGCGGCAAAGCCCGCGCCCGCCCCGAAAAAGCCGTTCGCGAAATCGGTGATACAGATATGGTTTTGGGGAGGCCCGTCGCAGATTGAAACGTGGGATCCCAAACCCGCGGCTGGGTACGACTACTGCGGGCAGCTCGCGGCGCCCATCGACACGAACGTGGACGGCCTGAAAATATGCGAGCTCATGCCAAACCTCGCCAAGTGCGCCGACGCATATTCCGTGATACGCTCCGTCCGCCATTTCCAAAACGCGCACGAGACGGGTTCGTACCTCGTGCAGACGGGCCGTCTGCCGGGCAGGTACGTCTTTCCGTGCGCGGGGGCGGTGGTCTCCAAATTCAGGGGCGCGGACGCTGGCTACAAGGGCGTGGTTCCTCCGTACATCGTCCTGACCGAGCCGCAGGGCAGGTTTTCCGAGGCTGGGTTTCTCGGCTCCAAATACAAGCCGTTCGCGACCGGCGGCAATCCGGCGTCCGTGCCGTTCGAGGTCGAGGGGATCGTGGCGCGGGGCATAACGCGCGCTCGGCAGGAGTCCCGCCGCGCGCTGCTCGAAGACCTCGGGACATTCAAAAAGGCGCTTGCTTCCAGCGGGTACCTCAAACAGTCGGAGCTCGCGGTAGAGCAGGCGTACAATTTGATTCTCGGCGACGCGGGCAAAATCTTCGACGTCGCCACGGAGAGCGACAAAGTCCGCGACGCCTACGGGCGCAACAAATTTGGGTGCTCGTGCCTCGTAGCCAGAAAGCTCGTGGAGAGCGGAGTCCCGTACGTCACCATAAACTATCCGGGATGGGACACGCACAAGAGCCATTTTCAGGAAATGCGCAAGCTGATGCCGCAGACCGACAGGGCGGTTTCGGCTCTCATCGCCGACCTGCGCGAGCGCGGGCTGTTCGACTCAACTATAATCTGGTGGAGCGGCGAGTTCGGGCGCACTCCGCGCATACAGTGGGAGGCCCCGTATTCGGGAGGGCGCGGGCACTGGGGCGACGCGTTTTCTATGATGCTTTCGGGCGGCGGCTTCGAGGGCGGCAAGGTGGTCGGCAAAACCGACGAAAGGGCGGAAAAGGTCGTCGAGCGCCCGGTGTCGCCCTGCGACCTCATCGGCTCGATATACGCGCGCCTCGGCATACCCTCCGACGCCGTGCTGCGGACGCCGCAGGGCGAGACAGTCGGGCTGCTCGAGGAAAACGAGGGCGACATGAAAGGCGACGGAATATTGAGGGAGCTCGGATGCTGAACGCCCCGAAAATTTTTTCGGCATGCGCCGCGTGCCTATTTGCGCTTTCCGCCGCCGCGCAGGAGAGCGACGCCCCGAACATCGCCTATGTCTATCCCGCCGGCGCGAAGGCGGGCGAAACCGTCAAGATAACCCTCGGCGGGCGGAATTTCGACGGGGTTGCTGACGTCTATATCACGGGCGGCGGAGCGCGCGCGGGCGTCTGCGCCGTCACGGTTCCACTGAAACCCGGAAATTATTTCGGGCTCAGAAACAAGCTCGAGGAGCAATACGTCAAGGAGCATCCGGAGGTAGTCGAGGAGATGAAAAAGTTCGAAGACGGCGGGCAGGCGTACCTGCGCAAGCTCGTGAACGCGGACGAGGGTATCATGAAGAAGCTCGCCGCCGCGGACGCGTCGGTCTATCTGCGGAAAGTCTCTTCCGACCCGATGGCGGAAACCGTCGAGTTCGAGCTCACCCTGTCTCCGGACGCCGCAAAAGGCGAGCGCAACATTTTGGTGAGGTCGCGGAAGGGGCTTTCCAACCCCGCGAGGTTTTTCGTCTCCGGAACGGACGAATTTGTCAAGCCCTCCCTGCGCGACGCCGCGCGCGAGCGCATAAAGCTGCCGAAAAACTGGGGAAGGGAGGGAATCAGGACATGGAAGGATCCGATAGCGTACCCGGAGGGCGGCAACGAATTTTTCGTCGAGCTCCCGATAATCGCAAACGGCCAAATAGTGGAGGCAAAGACCGACGCATATTCGTTTTACGCGAAAGCGGGCGAGACGGTTGTAATAGACGTGGCGGGAAGGAGGCTTCTTCCGTACATATCCGACGCCGTCCCGGGGTGGTTCCAGCCGGTAGTGCGCGTGACCGGCCCGGACGGGCGCGAGGCGGCGTATTGCGACGACTTCTTCCACAGGCCCGACCCGCATTTGTCATTCAAGGTTTCCGAGAGCGGAGTTTACAGGGCTGAGATTTTCGACGCGATTTACAGAAGCCGCGAGGACTTCGTTTACAGGATGTCGATTTCTGCCGGCCCGTTTGTCGAATATGTTTTCCCGCTCGGCGCGCGCTCCGGAACCGACGCGGAGTTCGAGATAGGCGGCCCGAACCTACCGTCCAAAAAAATGAAAATCTCCGCGCCGAAAGCGGAGGGGGATTTCGCTCCGGACTTCGGGTTTCCCGCCGCCTGCGATTTGAAAATAAAATCCTCGCCCGAAAATTCAAAACTCTCGCCGGCGGAGTCCGCAAAATTGTCGGGAAGGCCGGCGGAGATTTTGCCGTCGGTTCCGCTCACGCCGCCCGAGTCCGCCGACGGCAGGTTTGAGGCGGCGGGCTCGCGCGACGCATACCGCTTCGACGCAGCCCAGGGCGCGAAAGTCGTATTGGAGACATTCGCGCGCAGGCTCGGTTCGCCGGCGGACACGTACATTACGGTTTCGGACTCCTCCGGCAAAGTCCTCGCGCGAGCCGACGACTTCGAAGATCCCTCCTGCGGCTTCGTCACGGCGCATGCGGATTCGCGGCTGATCTTCACGCCTCCGTTTACGGGCACGTTTTACGCGCGCGTGGAGGAGCTCACAGGCGCGTTTTCGCCCGCGCACGCCTACCGGCTCGAAATACGCAGGCCGCGCCCGTCGTTCGAGCTCAGGACAGTCCCGAGCTCGCTGAACTTCCTGCCCGGGCGGACTTCGGTTTTCAGGGTATATGCGTTCCGCGCCGACGAAATCGAGGATTACCCCATACGCCTTAAAGTCTCGGGGCTGCCGGAGGGCGCAAAAATTTTCGGGGCGGAAATTCCGGCGGGCGAGCCCTACGCCGACGTGGGCGTTTGGATTCCGAAAAACTCCGCAAAAAAAGCGTTTGAAATGTCGGTCGAGGGCCGCGCCGAATTCCCGGAAGGGCCGATGGTAAAAAAATCCGTCCCGTGCGAGGACATGATGCAGGCGTTTTATTACCGCCACTACGTTCCGTCGCTCGGAATGTGGGGCAGCGTCAATTCGTGGAATATTTTCGGGCGCGGGTACGACGCCATCCGGCCTGACGTGTCGAAAGTCGAATCCCCGATAAAATTCAAAAGGGGAGGGAGCGTTTCAATAGATTTGGGAAAGGGGCCCTCAAAGTTCAAAAACATGCCGAAAGCCGAATTTCAGGAGGCGCCCGACGGTCTCTCAATAAAGAGGTTCTTCCTCCGCGACGGCAGGCTTGTCCTCGAAATCTCGTGCGCCCAAAACGCCAAGCCCCGCAGGGGGGCGTTTGTCGTAAACCTGCTCGGCAAGCATTGGCGCGGGATGTTCCTGGTGGACAAAGTTCCGCCGCTCAGGTTTGAGATAGAGTAGCGGGCGCGCGAACTTTCGCCGCAAAACGGCGGCGGGAGCCCGTTTTCTATGGGCTCCCGCCTTTGCGCCTGCTTTCCGCAATAGATGTTTGCGCGGGCTATTCTTTTACGAGCTCGTAGGCGAATACCGCCGACTTGCCCCTTATCGTGGAGAGCTTCGCGGAGGCTTTGCCGTCGGCGCGCTCGATAGCGATTTCTTCGCCGCGCGACCCGTCCTGTTTTAGCGCGTAAAGCTTCCAGCCATCGAGGGAGCCGTTGAAGGTGACGACGCTCTCGGCGCGGCGCGCGAGGTGCGGGAGCGTTCCGTAAGCGCGCAGTATCGTCATCTCGGGGTCGTCGAAGCGCATGTTGGTGTTCTTCACGTCGCTCAGATGGAGGATGAGAATGCGTGAGCTCTCTTTGAGCGGTTTTTTGTCGATGCTCGCAATCAGCGTAGAGCTCCACCCGCGCGAATTTCTGACATTGGCGAAATTCCCTTTGAAAGAATGCCCTTTGGGGGCGATGAACGCCTCGCTGCGCGCCGTGACGAGCTTCCACGTCTCGTTTTTCTTGTCCAAAACCATTTCGGAAGTGGAGGATTCGTAGACTTCGTTTTTGACGTCTATTTTGCCCGAGGTGAGCTTTTGCAGTTCCGGAAGGGCGGAGGCGGAGTCGAGCACCACGGGCTTGTCGAATTTGTTTTGCTCTATCACCGCTTCTTCCGCGGCTATGGCAAAGGGCGCTCCGGCGGGGATTTTGAAGCCCGCGGGCGTCGGGTTCAGCTCGATTTCCGTGGCGGCGTAGAGGCCGGCGCGCTTCAAGAGGGAGGCGTAGTCTTGGCGGTTTTTGCGCGTCGGGTAGTCTTCGGGCAGCAGCACGGGTATGGAAAAGTCCGACGCCTTGACGTCGCCGCGCAGGAAGAACAGCGCGCCCGCGCGTTCGGATATGGCGGCTACCGGATTTGTGGAGGTGTCGAAGTAGCCGACGAGTCCGACGGGCTTTCCGAAATCGATCTCGCCGTGCGAGTACGCGAACCTGCATAGCAGATCCCACTTGTGCAGCGCGCCGTACGCGCCCATCAGGAACGCGCCTTCGGCGGAATGGTCGTTGTTGTTGACGTAGTTCCACTCCGTTATGGAGAAGGGCTTGCCAGCCATCTGGCTGTCGCTAAGCCCTATGCAGCCGCCGTATTTGGATATCGCGCTCTCGGTTCTCATCTTCGAGGGGAGCTGCCACGGCTTTTCTATGAAGGTCGGGTGGCCGAAATAGGAGTGGGTGTCTATTATGTCGTAATTTTTGCGCGTTAGCGTCACGTAGTAGCCCGTCCAGAAGTTCTGGTCGGTAAGCATCGCGCGCACGCCGAGGGAACGCAAAAATTCCTTTTGTTCGTCGAAAAACTTTCCGTACAATTCCGCGAGGAAGCGCCTGCGGAGGGATTCGGTATTTTCGGAGCCGGCCGACAGCGAGTTCTTTGCGAGCCACTCGTTGAAGAGCTTTTCGAAATGCGGGCGCATTGCCGAATAGGTTCCGAATATCGTGTTTTCGTTGACGAGGCTCAGCGAGACGAGGGCCGGCTCGTCTTTCCACGCGAGGCCCGTATAGGGATTTACGTGTTCGAGCAGCTTTTTGGCGAACGCGCGGAAGTTGTCGGACGCCTTTTTGGACACGAAGAACGCCGCCTTGTTGGACCTCATCTGCCCGTCCCAACCGAGTCCCTCCTCAACGGCGTCTTTGGCGAGCCTGCGCGAGACGAAGAGGTCGGTGGTTATGTATATGCCGCGCTTTTTCATGGCCGCCACGAGGTAGTCGAGCCTGTCGAGCTTTTCGGCGTCGAACGACAGCCGGTCGGGAGAGGACTTGTCGATAAGCGGGTCGTCGTAATGGTGTATGCGCAGAATGTTGTAGCCGGTCGCCGCAAAGAGGTCGGCGAGCTTTTCGGCGTTTTCCTTGTCGGGATAATTGGCCTGGAAACACAGGTTGTTGCCGTAAAAGCGCGCGGGCTTGCCGGGGTTGTTTTCAAAAAATATTTCCCCGTCTTTGGCGTATGCGAAGCCGTATTTGCCCGCGGGCGCGTCCAGCAGCCAGGAGAAGTCGAGCGCGCTGCCTTTGGCTATCGTTTTGGAGGGCACGAAAGGCGCGTAGTCTCTGGACTGCGTTATGAACGCCCCTTTGAGCCTTTCAACCGGCACGGACACCGGAGATAGAGACGCGGCGGCGATTTTCCAGTCGGGCTTGGAGAGATTTCTTATCGTAACGGATTTCAGGTTCGGGCGGTCGAAATCGACTTTTGTCGCGAAGAGATTGTAGGTTTTTGCGCCGACTTTGGACGTCCAAACCGCGTTGGGACTGTCGGAGCTTTTTGAGTGGCGCATAGGCCCCGCGTTTTCCGCCGGTATTTTCATCGTCTGGGTTTTCCCGTCCGCAAAAACCGCCTCGATTTCCGCGCAGTCGCCTTCGGGCAGGGCGCTTCCGGAGTCGAAGGCGCCTATTATGTAAAGGTGTTTTCCGCCGCCTTTGAGGGCTATATTTTTTTCTTTGCCGCCCTCCGTTATCAGCCCTTTTCCGGCGGGGCGGGAGAAATTGAAGTCCACGCCGCCGAGCTTAATCCAGCCGGCCGGCAGCGCGGGAATCCCCAGATCGGAGAGGTCGGGCAGGGCGGCGGTTATGCCCTTTACCTTTTCGTAGGATATTCCCATGTCCCACTTCAAAACTCCGCCGGAATTTTTCGGCTTGAACCTCAAAGAAAACGTTTGCGAGCCGAACAGCCGCCCGTCTTGCAGCAGAACTTCCAGATTTCCCGTGAATTTCGCGAGCCCCTGCGGAGTTGTCACCGAAACTTTGTCCACATAAAAAACCGTTTGGACTTTTTTGGAGCTTTCGAGGTTTATGACGGCGCCGTTGAGGGAGAGTTCCGACCCCTTTATCGGAAATGAAAAAGAGTATGAGATCTCGTTGAATTTTTCCTCTCCCGAGGGCTTGAAGGAGGATTCCAAGCGGCATGAGCCCGCAGATGCAAAGGAGAATTTTTGAAACAGAGTTCCCGCGTTTTTCCCGTTTACGGTTATCGAAGCCTCCGCAGTGTAGGATTTGCCCTTTTCCGACTTCGGCGAGCCCTCCGCATGCGAGGCGGTATCTTTGAGAGATTTTGAGTGCCAATTCGCGTCGAAATATGTGAATCTGACGGGCTGCGTCCCGAGGAACAGCTCCCCGCCGTCGATTTCAAAGTTTCCGAATTGCTGGGCGCAGAGGCATGCCGCCGCGAACGCCGACAGAAGGGTTGATATTTTTTTCTTCATTGCTCTTTATTTATTTTAAACGGTTAAAGCGGCACGTTTTCAAAATGGCGTATTTGCGAAATTTTCATGCCGTCGCCGATTCTCACGTCCACAACGTCGTATCTCCACGAGGAAGGGCGGGGGTGCAGCCGCGAGAGGTAGCGGTTGGCGCAGATGCGTATCCCGCGCCTTTTGGTTTTTGAAACGGCGGCGTAGTATCCGTCCACGAGCGCGCTGTCGGAGCGCGTTTTGACTTCCACGAAAACCGCGCAGTCGCCGTCGAATGCGACGATGTCGGCCTCGTATCGCCCGCTCCTGAAGTTGCGCGCGGCGATTTTCATTCCGCGCTTTTTCAGAAACCGGACCGCGGCCTCCTCGCCCCTGTCGCCGGCGGCTTTTGCGAAGGGCTTGGCCGAGAATATGGCCCTGAAAAAGCCGTCGAATAACATTTTTTTATAATAGCGCGCCGTCTTCGGGGAGGTCAAGGCTTAAAAAGGTTTTTGGAATCCGGCGCGCGGGCGGATTTTACCTTTGACTTTTGCACGCGCCCGTCGGAAATTTCGGCAATAACCATTTTGACTGCGGTGAACCGCCAATTGCCCTTGAGATCCTGGATAGAAATCGACTTTCAGCGTTTGGAGTCGAACGTGCGCAGCATAAAATCCGCGCTGCCGGCGGGCGTCAAATACGTGTGCGTCGTCAAGGCGGACGCCTACGGGCACTGTATGCCACACGCGCTCGTGCGCTTCGCGCGCGGGGGCGCGGACATCTTCGCCGTGGCAAATCTCTACGAGGCTTCGCGCGTAAGGGAGATAATTCCCGACAAGCCCGTTTTGGTGCTAAGCCCCGTGCTCGCCGCGGAGATGGAGCTGGTTTTCGACTACGGCGCGACTCCCGCCGTGTCTTCTTTTGCGGAGGCGGCGGCGTTTTCGGATCTCGCATTGGCGCGCGGGAAAGTTCTAGACGTCCACATAAAGCTCGACACGGGAATGGGGCGGGCGGGAATATGGCACGAGCGCGCTGTCGGGGAGATCCGGAAGATTCTGGGACTCGGCGGAATAAGGGTGGCCGGCATATTTTCGCACCTCTCGAGCGCGGACGAGGACGAAGAATATACGCGCGGCCAGTTCGACATCTTCCGCCGGACGGTCTCGCATTTCGATCTCTCGGGAATGCTCGTGCACCTGCACAACAGCGCGGCCCTGCGGTACGTCAAAGTAGAGCCTCCGTTTAACGCCGTGAGGATGGGGCTGTTGCAGTACGGAATAAATCCGTTTCCGGATGGGGAGTACGCGGGGATAAGGCTAGAGTCTGTGCTTTCGTTCAAGTCGAGGATTCTCGCGGTTTCGTCGCGCGGGCCGAAGAGGATAGCGACGGTCGCCGCGGGGTACGCCGACGGGGTTCCGTCGGGGTTTACGGACAAAGCGCGGGCGATAGCGGGCGGCGCGAAATGCCCCATACTCGGCAATGTCGGCCTCGACGAGACGGCAATATGCGTGGACGGGGCGGGCGACGTCAAAGTGGGGGATCCCGTGACTTTTATAGGCGAGCAGGACGGGCTGGAAATTTCGCTCGTCGATTACAGCCGCTGGACGCGCAGGATTCCGTGGGAAACCATGGTTGCGATTCCAAAGAGGGTCGGGCGCGTGTTCAAATGACGCCCGCAAAAGCGGCGCCGGATAGCCGGCGCAGGAGCGAATTTTGCGCGCGTTTGCGGCTCCGGCGGGCGCCGAAATATTCCGCCTTACCGCGCCCCGCGACCGCCGAATTTTTCGGAGAGTTTGAGGGCGGATTCGGCGCGGTTTAATATATAGAGGTGTATGCCCGGAACTTTCGCTTCCAGAAGCTCGTCTATTTGCTCCCGCGCCCATTCGAGGCCCGCGGCGGCTTGGGCGTCGGGGCTTTCTCCGGCGGCTTCAAGCCGTTCCGAGAGAGCGCGCGGAACGTCCGTGGAACACATCGCCTTGAAGTTGGCGAGCTGTTTGAGGGAGAGCGCGGGCAGAAGCCCCGCGACAATCGGCTTGTCGATTCCCGCCCCGCGGCACATTTCGACAAACCTGAAATAGTGGGAGTTGTCGAAGAATAGCTGCGTCGTGACGAAGTCCGCTCCGGCGTCCACTTTGCGCTTTAAGTTAGCGATGTCCGCGCGCATGTCGGGGGCTTCCGGGTGTTTCTCGGGGTATCCCGCGCATCCTATCCCGAAATGCGGATATTTTTCGCGGACAAATCCCACCAGCTCGTCCGCGTGCGCGAAGCCGTCAGGATGGGCGGACACGGAGCCGTCTTTGGGCTTGTCGCCGCGCAGCGCCATTACGTTGCGGAATCCCGCGGCGTCGAACCTTTCGAGGATAGAGGCTATCTCGGATTTGGAATGCCCGTAGCACGCGAGGTGCGGCATCACCTCGAACCCGAAAATTTCCCCGAGCAGTTCGCCGTACTCGAGCGTGCGCTCGCGGCTCGAGCCGCCCGCTCCGTAGGTTATTGATACGAAGTCGGGGCGGATTTTTTTCAGCCTGTTGGCGGTTCTCAGAATCTGGCGCGCGCCCTCTTCGGTTTTCGGAGGGAAAAACTCCACGGAGAACACCGTTCGGCCCTTCCCGAACTTCTCCGCTATCGTATTGCCGGTGTTTTGCATTGGGAAAATAATCCACAATAAATTCCGCGCGTCAATACAAAGCAGCTCCGGCGTCCGCCGCGCGCACGGGAACGGAGTCAGACCACGAGGCAGGCCTGCACGCCCGGCCCGTGGACGCCCTCGACGAGCACGCCTTCCACGTCCGTGGTTTTTGACGGGCCGGAAATCGCTATCGCATACGGGCAGTCCGCCATTTTTGCAAGCCCCTCGGGAATCGTCCTGACTATGGATTTTTCCTCGACGACTGCGACGTGCACCCACGGGGCGATGCTCGCGAGCCTGTCGGAGGTCGAAGAGTCCTTCAGCACGACGGCTCCGCTTTCGGCTATCGCAAAGGCGGCGCGGGTTATCCCGAAATCGAAGGAGTCGGGGTCATTCCGGTCGAAATCGCGCGATATTTCAAAATGCTTTTCAAGCCCGAAAGCCGTGCCGAGCGCCGCGTCGACGACGCCCTTTTTGCAGCCCTTGGATTTCAGAAAGTCCGCGAGCTTTTCGGGCGAGCTTATGACGTCGGCGCGGTTGCGGGAAAAATTCCTCTCGAAAATTTCCCGCGCGGTTCCGTCGCCGAGCGCGGCGAAAGATACCGTTTCCGAATCGTCGAAAGCGGGAAGCTCGTTTCCTGCGCGCGATTTTTCCGCCGCCCTTATCCTCTCCAAAAAGTCTTTCCTATCCATTTTTTTTGAACCATTCTCTAAATTCGCCGCCCCTGAATTTTGGGAGCGTGCGGGTTTTCAGCCACCTGCCGAGAGGCCCGATTCTGAGGGAGTCTATCGGCAGCTTCGCGAGCCTGTTGAGCGGAACCGCGGCGCGCCAGACTTTCGGCGAGGACGCAACGGAGCTCCACGGTTTGAAGCCGATGTCGTTTGCGACTTTCAGCGACTTGGTTTTAACGAGGTCGCGCATTTTCAGAATCAGGTCGGGGAGGGGGATTTTCGAGGGGCATTCCTCGGCGCACCCGCCGCAGAGCGAGCACGCCTTTGGGAGATCGGCATACTCCCCGATTTTGTCGCCCGCCAGCAGCGGCGACAGCACTATTCCGAGCGGCCCGGGGTAGACCGCCCTGTATCCGTGCCCGCCCACGAGCCTGAACACGGGACAGCGGTTCATGCACGCCCCGCACCTTATGCATTTGAGTATGTCCGAAAATTCGCTCCCCAAAATGCGGCTTCTGCCGTTGTCGAGAAAGACGACGTACATTTCTTCGGGGCTGTTTTTCGCCTTCCCGGGGCCGGCGACGAAGTCGGTGTACACCGTGCTGTTTTGCGCCGTCGCGCTGCGCCCGAGCAGGTTGAGGAATACCGCGAGCTCGCGCGCGGAGGGGATTACCTTCTCGAATCCGACGAGAGCGATGTGCGTCTTTGCGCCCGCCATTGAAAAGCGCGCGTTGCCCTCGTTTGTGGCGAGCACGAGCGCCCCCTCTTTCGCGAGCACATAGTTTGCGCCCGACACCACGGCGTCCGCGGAAAAATATTTTTTTCGCAGATATTTGCGCGCGGCGAGCGTGATGTGCTGCGGGTCTTCGTCGTATTCGGCGATCCCGTGGCTTTCAAAGGATTTGGCAATGTCGCGGCGCGTGCGGTGGATTGCGGGCTTTACGATGTGCGATGGCTTTTCGCGTTCCAACTGGATTATGAGCTCGCCGAGGTCGGTCTCGACGGCGTCTATGCCGCGCCCACCGAGGAATTCGTTTAGCCCTATTTCCTCGGTGGTCATGCTCTTTATTTTGAGGACGTTTTTTGCGCTTTTGGCCTCGAGTATTCCGAGTATGATTTCGCGCGCCTCCGCTGCGTCCGATGCGAACAGGACTTTCGCGCCGTTCTTTTCAAGGCTGTCCGCCGCGCGCTCCACGAGCCCCGAAAGCGGCAGCGACTTTATGGCGTTGGCGAGCTCGCGCAAGCGCATAACCCTGCCGTCTTCGGGGTAGGCTGCGGCGAGGCACTTTTTGCGCCCCTCGGTGCTCGCAACGCTCGCGTCGGTCAGCGCCTTTTTGACGGAGGGCGAAAGGTTTTTGGCGAATTCGTCTATCGTCTGGACGCTCATTTGAAAATCCCCCCGTTTTTCATCGCGGCAAAGAACACTTCCGCCGCGTGCATGGTTTTGTATTTTATGCCGAGCCTGTTCGCTATCCCGCGCTGGTGCATCAGGCACGAGGTGTCCGCGGCGCACACGATGTCTGGATTGGCGGCGGCTATCGCGCGCACCTTATTTTCCCCCATCTCCGACGAGAGCTGCGGAAATACCACCGAAAATGTCCCTCCGAACCCGCAGCAGTCCGCGGAACCGTCGAATTCGGCGAGCTCAACTCCGTCTATGGAGCCGAGCAGCTTTCCGAGCGCGGCGGGCGTCCCGCTGCCCTTGCCGTGGCAGGAATTGTGGACGGCGATTTTCGCGTCGAGCCTGCCCGGAATTTTCTCGACGCCGAGCGCGTTGGCGAGGTAGTCGCAAAACTCCCACACCCTTCCGGCGAATGCGTCGACCGCCGCGCGCTCGGCTTCATCGGAGCCGCGAAAGGCGATTTTTGACGAATGGTACAGCATTGCCGCGCACGAGGCGCTGGGTACCACTATCGGGTTTGCGCTGGCGGAAAACGCCCGCATTGCGCTGCGCAGAACCCTTCTGGCGGACGCGAAGTCGCCGCTGTTGAAGGCGGGCTGGCCGCAGCACGTCTGGTCTTCGGGCAGGGCGACTGCCGCCCCGAAATGCCTCAAAATTTGAACCGCGTTTTTTGCGGCGTCGGGGAAAATCGAATCGCACAGGCAGGTGGCCATAAAGTCCACGCTTTTGCCGGCGATTCTGTCGGTTGGCGGATTGAACATTGCGAATATCGTTTTTGAAATGAAATGGTCTGCGCAAGACGCTAAACCCGATGCGGGGCTTCTGTAAAGCCAATATTCTCAAAATGCTTGCCATGCCGCCTCTTCCCTTCATTATTCGGCGGCCTATGGAAAAAATGGACGCGCTTCTATTCGACTTCGACGGCGTCGTGGCGGACACCGAGAGCCAGTACACGCGCTTTTGGAACGGGGTCGCCGAAAGGTACGGGGCGGCCGGAGGCGCGGATTTCGCCCTGCGCATAAAGGGGACTCCGCTCAAAAGGATATTCGCGGAGCGGTTCGCGCATTTGAACGCAGGCTGTCTTGCCGAGATTTCGGAAAGCCTTTCGGAGTTTGAAAAACGCCTTTCCTTCGAGCCGGTCAAGGGCGCAGTCGAATTTATATCCGCGGCGAGAAGCCGCGGCTTCAAGACGGCGCTCGTCACGAGTTCCGGAGCGGAAAAGATGCGCAGGGCGTTCGCGTCCACCGGCTACGGAAAACTCTTCGACGCGCTCGTGACGGCGGAGGACATCGAGAGGGGGAAGCCCGACCCGATGTGCTACCTGGCGGCCGCCGCCAAGCTCGGCTCCGAGCCGCGGCGGTGCGCGGCGTTCGAAGACTCCGTAGCGGGGCTCAAAGCGGGCAGGGCGGCGGGAATGTTCGCAGTGGGCCTGCTTACGACATTTCCCGAGTCGGAAATACTGCCGCTCTGCGACGCCGCAATCCCGGATTTCTCAAATGCCGAAATGATATTTTCGCTTCTGGAATAGCCGCCGCGTTTCGGCGCGGCGGG
>CAJMOT010000036.1 GCA_905214995.1 uncultured bacterium
CTGGTATATTTCAAAGATGTGGTGATGAAAAAGCGAGTATTCAGCAGTGAAAACAGGGGGCAGACCGCAAACGCTGCGGAAGCCCCCTGTTTTTGCCTGCCGGTTTTCAAGCGGGCCTATTCGCCCAGCTTCCAGCCTGACGCCCCGAGCTTCCTCACGACAGAAGCCAACACTATCGTGAGAATGGCAGCTATTGCGTACGATACGTTCAGGTCGAGCCCGAATCCCACGGGGCCGCCGTGCGCGGGCGAAATCCACAGTATGTAGGAAATGACGATGAAAGTCATGAACATCGCGGGAATCAGCGCAACGCCTCCGCTTTTGCCCTGCCTGTAAAGCCAGACCGCCGACGCGCTGAGCGTGGCCGAAGCGAGCACTTGATTGCCCCATGCGAAATAGTTCCAGAGCTGGGCGAAGCTGCTCGCGCTGACGTTCGACCACGCCAAGAGCAATGACACGACGATTATTATGGGCGTGCACAAGACTATCCTCTTGGAAAGCCGCTTTTGGGGCATTCCGATAATTTCCGCAAGGCTCATGCGCAGGCTGCGCATGGCGGTGTCGCCCGACGTAATTGCCAGTATAACGACGCCGAGCAGGGTGATGGATCCCACCCAGTCCCCGAGAAAATACTTTGCGATGTCGGAGAGCACCCATGTGGCGTTCTCGTCCATCTTTTCGGGGAAGAGATTGTATATGGCGAGCCCCGCCGCGGCCCAAATCATCGCAATGGCGCCTTCGACTATCATCATGCCGTAAAAGGCGGATCTCCCCTGGCGCTCGGATTTCATGGTGCGCGCGATAATCGGCGACTGCGTCGCGTGGAAGCCGGAAATTATCCCGCAGGCGATGGTGACGAAGAGCAGCGGGACGACCGGATGCCCGTTTTCGGCGGTCCACATCTTTTCCTTGAATCCCGCAGTTTCAGTCAGGACGGACGGCTCGCGCATGGCGTATGCCACGACTGCGACGCACACCGCAACGGTTCCCGCGAGCAAGAGCGCGCCGAAGGCGGGATATATCTTGCCGATGATCTTGTCTATCGGAAATATCGTAGAGCATATATAATACAGAAATATGCCGACGACCGCAAACCAGAAAATCGGGACTTCCGGCATCATGGAGTCTATAATCTGCGCGGGAATATTCACGAAGACCGCCACGACGAGCAGCAAAAGCAAAATCATGAAGGCGGAGAAAATCCCGTAGAATTTCTTTCCGAGATTCATCTTCACGAGCGCCGGCAAATTGGCTCCGCCGTGGCGCATTGACATCATTCCCGAGATGAAGTCGTGCGTGGCGCCCGCTATCACGTTGCCTATCGGGATTACGACGAACACTATCGTCCCGAATTTTATGCCGAGAATCACTCCTATCACGGGGCCGACTCCCGCTATGTTGAGCAGCTGGATAAGCATGTTCTTCCAGTGCGGGAGGCACACGTAGTCCACCCCGTCGAATTTCGCTATGGCGGGCGTTTCCCTGTCGTCGGGGGCTATCATTTTTTCTATGAACCTCCCGTAGGTCATATAGCCGGCTACGAGCAGAATTATTCCCAATAAAAATAGAGTCATATGCGCATGAAAGCGTTTTCCGGAGAATTGGGAAAACGCGGGAAAACATACAATTTCCCGACGGAAAAATTGTCAAGGATAATGCCCGCGCTCTGCGGGAAAATATTTATGAAGATCCGATTTTCGAGGATATTGGCCTCCCTCGGCATCTTGCGGCGGGAGCCTTCCCCGAATGGGGCCGACCGCCGGCATCGGGTTTTGCGCTTCGCTTTCCGCGCATGACGCCTTCGCGCGGGAAGCCTACAAAAGGCGGAAATAAAAAATCCGCCGCGACAGCCGCGCGCGCTTCCAAGCGCGTTAGCGTTAGGCGGCGGTATCTGCGGACGCCGAAATCCCGGGAGGGATTTTCGCCTAATCGGCGAGCCTCACGAGATGTCTTCCGTCCGCGCCTATCGAGAACGCCAGGCGCGCGCCGATTTCCGGCAGAGCGGGCTCCACGGCTTCCGGCCACTCGACGCACAAAATCCGCGGCGGCGGCGCAACCTCGTCCACGAGAAGGTAGTCGAACGCCTCCGGCGACGAAAGCCTGTATGCGTCTATGTGCGCGAGCTTCCCTCCGGCGGGAATTTCGTAAACGCAAAACACGTTAAACGACGGGCTCTTCACCGTCTCGGAGATTCCGAGCCCCCTCGCGATTCCCTTTACGAAATTCGTCTTGCCGGTCCCGAGATCCCCCGAGAGCGAAATTGCGAAATCCGCCGGCAAGGTTCGGGCGAAATCCGCCGCGAACTCCGAAGCTTCGGCGGCGGACGAACTGGCAAATCCCGCGCGCAGCCGGCGCATCGCCCCGTCAAAGTCCATCAGACGCGCGCGCAGAATTTTGCCATGCGCTCGAGGCCCTTTTGAATGGTCTCGTCGGAAACCGCGTAGCTGAATCTCACATTTTCGTCGGAACCGAAAGCTATTCCCGGGACGACCGCTACGAGCTCCTCTTCCAGGAGTTTGGAGCAGAAATCCGCCGAAGACAGCCCGAAGGACGATATGTTCGGGAAAAGGTAGAACGCCCCCTGAGCCCTGCGGCAGAACACGCCGTCTATCGAATTGAGCCCTTGCAATAGGGCGAGCCTGCGGCGGTCGAAACTTTTCCTCATCTCCGCCACGGCCTCGTCTGCGAGTTTTTCGTTTTCCAACGCGGCAAGCGCCCCGAACTGCGCGAAGGAGGTGGCGTTGGAAGCCGTCTGGCTCTGCAAGTCGGCCGCGGCTTTTGCTATCGCGTCGGGCGCGCAGAGGGTTCCGAGCCTCCAGCCCGTCATCGAATACGCCTTGCTGAATCCGGATACCACTATCGTCCGCTCCATTGCCTCGTCGGAGAGGCTCGCGGGGCTGACGGCCTCGACGCCGTCGTATGCGAGGGTGGAATAAATTTCGTCGCTCATTATGAGCAGATCGCGCTCGACCGCAAATCCTGCGATTTTTTGGAGCTCTTCCCTCGAATACACCGCCCCCGTGGGATTGGAAGGGCTCGTCAAAATTATGAGTTTGGTCCTGTCAGTTACGGCGTCTGCGAGCTGCTCGACGGTGACTTTGAAGTCCGCCGCGTCCGTGGCCTTTACGAAAACGGGAACTCCGCCGGCAAGCTTCACCATTTCCGGATAGCTCACCCAATAGGGCGCGGGAATTATCACTTCGTCGCCGGGGGATATGGTCGCCATTATCGCCAAATAGCAGCTGAATTTTCCCCCGGGGCTGACTATGAAATTCGACGCCGCGCGCCTGATTCCCCTGCGTTCGGCATAATGTGATGCGAGGGCTTCGCGCAGGGCCGGCAGCCCCGCCGAGGGCAGATATTTTGTTTTGCCCGCCTCTATCGCCTTTATGCAGGCTTCTTTTATGAAATCCGGCGTGTCGAAATCGGGCTCTCCCGCCCCGAATCCGCAGACATCCTTTCCTTCCGCCTTAAGCTTTTTGGCCTTCGCGTCGACCGCGAGCGTCGGCGAAGGGGATATGTTTCTTGCCCATGTTGAGAGTGGATTCTTCATAATCGATTAAAGAAGTTTTTAAATTTTGGGCTTTATTCAAATATATTCTCCATAAAACGCAAAATCCTACAAATTTGTACATATTTTTTCAAATGTTGCGGCGAATGAGAAATTGACATGCGGTTTTTGACGGTCTTCCGCTTCCGCGGGCGCGACGCCTCTTGCGGAAAGCCGCTTTTGCCGCGTCGCGCCCGCGCGCGACATCCGGAAAATATTGCGCAAGGCAATTTGGCGCGGCGCGATTCTCAGATACGGTTTATAAGCCTCCTTTTTCGCGTCGCGCGCGACGGTTTCGGGCCTGATTTTCCTTCGATCGGCGCCGATGCGCCCGCGCAGTCATATCATATCCGCCCCAGGATTAGGTTTTGGAGGACATATATCCCGATGCCCGAGAAATAGCCTATCAGCGCGAGCAGGGAGATTTTTTTCAGGTACCAGGCGAACGTTATTTTTTCTATGCCCATTACGACCACGCCCGCGGCGGAGCCTATGATAAGTATGCTTCCGCCGACTCCCGCGCAGTACGCGAGAAGCTGCCAAAATGCGCCGTCTTGGGCGTAATAGGCGGCGTATGCGGGTTCGGCGGACGCGAGAACTTCCGCATGGGTCGGCATGTCGTACATTCCCATCGCCCCGGCGACGAGCGGGACATTGTCCACTATCGAGGACATCACGCCTATTATGGCGTTTATCACATAGACGTTGTGAACCTCCCTGTCGAGGAATTTTGAGACTTCGGCGAGCACGCCGACCGCCTGCAATGCGGAGACCGCCATTAGTATGCCGAGGAAAAATAGGATTGTCGAAAGGTCTATGCGCGCGAATACGTCGGAGATCCTGTGCTGTTGGGCCCGCGGAATGTCGGGGCGGCGGTCGTAGAGGATTTCCATGAAAATCCATATGGCGCCGAGCGCGAGCATAACGCCCATAAAGGGCGGAAGCCCGGTAATCGCCTTGAATACGGGTATGAATATGAGCCCCGACACGCCGAGGACGAATATGGACGTGCGTTCCGCAGGGGTTATAAGGGAGGCGGATTGCTCTTCGCGCGATATGGCGGGGGAGGCTGCGTCGGAATTGTCGAGGCTGAAAGTGAGCATCGCAAGCGGCGCCAGCATGGAAACGAGCGACGGCAGGAAAAGTTCCGTCATGAGCGCCGAGGTTGTGACATTTTCGTTTATCCATAGCATGATGGTCGTCACGTCGCCCGTCGGAGTCCACGCGCCTCCGCTGTTGGCCGCCAAGATGACCATGCCGCAAAATATCCAACGCTCCCCTTTGTCGGGTATTATCTTGCGAAGAAGCATGGTTATTAGAATGGCCGTCGTGAGGTTGTCGAGTATTGCCGACATGAAAAACGTAAAGAACGAGAGAATCCAGAGGAGCTTGCGCTTGTTGCGCGTTTTGATTCTGCCGGTTATGCACGAGAACCCGCCGTGCACGTCTATGAGCTCCACTATCGTCATCGCGCCTATCAGATAGAATATGATTTGGACATGCTCGCCGAGGTAGTGGATTATCTGGCTCTCGGATATGAATTTTATGCACTGCTTGGCGGGCGGCAGGGCGGCGTATTCGGGATTTATCGAGAGAAATTGCGCGAAATCTTCGGCGTTGACGCCTTTGATTAGCGAGTCTCCGGCATAGATATACATCACCCACAACGACATTCCGAGGGTGACGGCGACCGCCGCCTTGTTTATTTGAATTTTGTGTTCGAGCGCGATGAGAAGATAGCCGAGCGCGAATGCCGACACCATTAAAGCAACCATATGATAATCTCCTGTAATAGTTCTCTTGAAACCGAAAAAGGCGCAGAAAGTTCAACCTTAACGGGGGAAAGGGTCAAGCATTGTTTGCCGTTTTTTTTGCGATTGCGCGCATTCGTTTCGGAAGTTGGCGCATAAATAGCAAATTGCCCCGACCGTGCTCAAATGCCGAGGGTGAGGGGAAAAGTTTGTGACAAAAAAACGCCCTCCAAACGGGCGGAGCGGCGGGGCGCAATCGAGCTGCGGAAATCAGAATATTGCGCCCGAAGACACCGGAAAGCTGTTTGAAACGTACCGCACGGAGGCGTCGTTTTCGGCATTCATCGGGGCTATCACCGGAGTTTCCGCGGATTTGCGCGCAGGGGACATCTCGTTGGAAGAAAAGGAGTATCCGACGCTCGGAAGCGGGGTTTTGGAGACGGCGGCGCTTATGCCGGAATCGCGGAAAACCGGAGAGCCTGCGGAATCGTTGCGGGAAAGGGAGGGCAGAAACAGAACCGCCGCCAACGCCGCCGCGCATATGGGGGCAAGCGCACCCGCGGATAACCCCCTGCCGGCGGCGCGGGGCTCTCGCACGAGCTTGCGCATCATCTTGGACTTCAGACGCTCGTCGAACTGCGCCCACTCTTCGGCGGTGGGGCGCTCGCATTTCTTGAGGCTCAGCAGGTCTTCAAGGGTCGGCTTTCGGTCTGGCATGGTCAGCTTATATAATCTTTCAGGAGGGATTGGAGCTGCTGCTTGGCGTAGTGCAGCCTGGTTCTCACCGTGGCTGGCGTGGTGCCCGTGATTTCGGCGATTTCCTGGTGGCTCAACCCCTCTATTTCGTAAAGAATAACAACCGTTCTGTGCTTTATAGACAAAGACTGCAAGGCTTCGTTCAATTTTTCCCTGATTTCCGAAAGCATGGCGGCCCTGCGCCCCCCGCAGTTGACGCTGAGCTTTTCGACGACTTCGGCTGAGGCCATTTCCTCGTCGGAGTTTTCGAAGCTGAAAAACCTGCGCATGCGCGAGCGTTTCAGGAAGGTGATGCCCATGTTGACGGCGATTCTGTACAGCCAAGTGTAAAAGGCGCACGAACCCCTGAACGATCCTATGCTCGAAAAGGCTTTTATAAAGGCGTCCTGGACGATGTCCATGGCGTCTTCGCGGTTGCCGAGCATGTTGTAAACGACCCCGAAGAGCCTTTCGCGGTATTTGAGCGTAAGGGCGTCGAAAGCGGCCGTGTCGCCGTTCTTTACCCTTTCCACAAGGGCGGCGTCCGAATCTTCGGCGGGCCGCGATGCGGAAGCCGGCATCCCTGCCGCGTTTTCGTTTACAAGTTCCATCGCATTTGATTTTCTGAAAAATTTTGGGCGAAGGTTTGCGGCATTACAAGCATTTTATTTTGGCGCCTGCCCGTTTTTTCCCGTCAGCCTAAGCCCCCTTCCGCGCGGATTAAAATGAATGGGCGGCTCGGAAATTGCTTGCGGAAATTTGCGCGGACGATTCCCGCTTTTGCGGGTCGGTTTTTAAGGCCCGAAATTTTTACTTTTTGGCGGTTTCGGCGCGTGCAAAGTAATATATTGACAAGCGCGGGGGAGTTCCGAAAATCCGTTCCTCATTATTATAGCATTTTTTAACACTCCAATAGGAAATACCATGAAATTTTTGCAAATCGCAGCGATTGCGGCGGCGCTTTCCGCGCTGACATTCGGATGCCAAAAGAAGGCCGAAAAGAAGGCGTCGTATCCCCCGACTCCCGCAACGCTTGTCAAGGCGGAGAGCAAGAGCGTCCGCAGGTACATAGACACCCTCGGAACCATTTCCTCGCTGCACAGCGTCAACATCGTTCCGCAAGTTTCCGGACAGATTGTCAAAATCAATTTCGAACAGGGGCAGTTCGTGAAGGAGGGCGACGTTCTCGCGGAAATCGACCCGCGCCCCTATGCGGCGGCGGTCATGCAGGCGGAGGGCAATCTGAGGCAGGCGGAGGCCCAGCTGAAAATAGACGCCCTCGACGTCGAGCGCAACAGGAAGCTCGCCAAGGACAATTACGTCGACAAGCAGACGTTCGATTCCCTCCTCGCGAAAGTCGAGGTTGACAAGGGCGTGGTGGAGACCTGCAAGGCCGCCCTCGAAACCGCGCGGATAAATCTCGACTGGTGCAAGATAAAGTCGCCCATATCCGGCAAGGTTGGCCTGTATAATATAAATTCGGGCAATGTCGTCGCCGCCGGAACTTCCGTGATAACCACGATAGAGCAGCTCGACAGGCTCTATGTGGATTTCGTGGTTCCCTCGCAGCGCCTCTACGACGTCAAGCGCTTTATGGAGGCAAACGGCGGGAAGGCCGCCGTGGACGTCTCATATATAGAGGACGATCTCGGTCACAGAAAGACCGTCGCCGAGGTGGACATAATCCTCAACAAAATCAGATACGAATCCGGAACCGCCGTGCTGCGCGGAGGGCTCGACAATAAGGACGGGCTTTTCTGGCCCAACCAGCCCGTGAAAGTCCGCGTGAACCTCGAGGAGATCAAGGGGGCGGTGCTCATTCCCAACATGTGCATTCAAATCGGGCCGAAAGAGCCTTTCGTCTATGTTGCCGCGCCCTACAAGGACGGCGTATACGTCGTAAGCCAGAGGGACGTCGGCGAGGGACAGCTGTTCGACGGCGACATGCGCGCGGTCTCGGGCATAAAGGACGGCGAAATGGTCGTCAAGAGCGTTAGCTCGCTCAGGCTCCAAGCGGGGCCGTTCGTGTATGCGGCAACCCCCGAAGGGCTCATAATGGGGGCGGATTCCAAGCCGATTCTCGACCCCGCCAAGATGCGCGAATTTATGTCCAACGCCGCCGCTATCGCCGACGAGCTGCGCGTTAAATTCGCCAAGGAAGCCGCCGAAGCGGCCGCAAAAAAACAGGCTCCCGTCGAGGCTCTCAAAGCCGCCGAAAAGGCGGCTGCGGGCGAATAACCGCAAATCAGGTTTGCCATGTCTTCCGACTCCAAAAATCCAACGCCCCAGACGTCCGCCAATGCGCAGCTTTTGGCGGGCAAAAGTTCGATTTCGGACATATTTATAAACCGCCCCGTCATGACGGTGCTGCTGTCGCTCGCGGCGATGTTCTTCGGAATTTTCGGCTATATGAAAATGCCCGTAAACGACCTCCCGGGCGTCGACTATCCGGTCATTCAGGTGACGGTAAACTACCCGGGGGCGGATCCGAGCATAATGGCCGCCAACGTGGCCTCGCCGCTCGAGCAGCAGTTCATGCAGATTCCGGGAATCGAGATGATCACCAGCCGCAACAGCTTCGGCGCGAGCTCAATAGTCTTGCAGTTTTCGCTCAGCAAGGACATCTCCGCCGCGGCGACCGACGTGCAGAGCGCGATCCAGAGGGCGCAGGGCAATTTGCCCGCCGACCTGCCGTCGCCGCCGTCGTTCACGCAAGACAACCCCAACGACATGCCGATATACATATTGTCCGTCACGAGCGACGCCATGCCGGACAGGAATTTGTACGACTACGCGTTTTCGGAAATCGCCCAGCGCATACGCATGATCTCCGGCGTGTCCAACGTGGACATTTACGCGGCGCCGCGCGCGGTGCGCATAAAGGTCGACATGCGGAAGCTCTACAATTTGGGCTATACCGCAACCGACCTCAAAAACGCCCTCGCCGTCTCGACCAACATGACGGGCGTGGGCAATCTCGACGGCCCGACTACCCAGTTTGTCCTGTTGCCCGACACGCAGCTTTCCACCGCGGAGGACTACGACAACATCGTGGTGGGCTTCAAGGACGGCTCGCCGATTTTCTTCCGCGACATCGCAAAGGCCGTAGACACCCTCCAGTACGACACCCTCAACATATCGTTTTCGCTCGGCAACAAAAAGCCGGAGGGCAGGCCGATCGCGTCGGTCGCAATGGGCATCAGAAAGCGCGCCGACGGCAACGCCATAACCACCGTCGCAGACATAAAAAAACTCATGGAGGAGTTTAAGACGATCCTCCCCTCGAGCGTGAAGGTTTCAGAAGTCTACGACCGCTCGACCCTCATAATAGACAACATCGACGACGTCAAGGAGACCCTCGTAATCGCCTTCGCGCTCGTGGTGTTCGTGATATTCCTGTTTTTGGGCAGAATCCGCGACACCATGATTCCGACGGTCGCGCTGCCGTTCTCGATTCTGCTTACGTTTATATTCATGTACGCGTTCGGGTTCTCCATAAACAACCTGTCGCTTATGGGGCTTACGATGGCGATAGGGTTCCTCGTGGACGACGCCATAGTGTTCCTCGAAAACACGGTCAGGCGCATGGAGGATTTTGGAGAGTCCCCCGCGACGGCGACATTCCGCTCCGCGCGCGAAATATCATTCACGATTTTGAGCATGACCCTGTCGCTCGCGGCGGTTTTCATACCGCTCGTGTTCATGAGCGGCATTACGGGCAGGGTGTTCATGGAATTTTCGGTCACCATCATAACGGCCGTCCTCATGTCCGGTTTCGTCAGCCTTTCGCTGACCCCCATGATGTGCGCGCGCATATTGAAGGCGCGCACTTCCGACGCCGCCGGCATGACCGTCGTCGAGAGAATGTCGCACAAATTGGAGGCCGCCTTTCTGCGCTTCTATTCCCCGACGCTCAGGTGGATGCTGCGCCAAAATCTGCTGACTTTCGTAATTGTCGCCGTCTGCGGATGGGGCGTTTGGTTCTTCTTCGGGGCGCTGCCGCAGATAATGTTCCCGGTGGGCGACAGCGGATTTTTGCAGGGCGTGTTCATATCCGACACCAAGACCTCCACGCGCGAAATCGGCGTTTTGCAGAAGCGCATAGAGGACGTGTTCTACCGCACGCCGGACATTAAGAATTTCGTTCTCGTCTCCGGCGTGTCGAGCTTCATCAACCAGAACATGGGGTTCGGCTTCATCACCCTCAAACCGCGCAATGAGCGCAGGCCCATAGCGGAGGTCTCCGCGGATCTCAACGCCCAGGTTTCGATGATTCCCGGGCTGATAGCGAACTTCCAGCCGGAACCGACCCTCAAAATCTCGACGGGCGCAACCAGCACCCAGCAGGGCAAATACTCCTTCGCCCTGACCTCGATGGACCAGAACCTTCTGTACAGCGCGGCGGGCGCGTTCATTCCCAAGCTGTCGGCGCGCCGCGGCGAGATGTTCTCGAGCATACAGAGCGACATGTACCTCGACAACCCGCAGGTCGTCCTCAAACCGTTCAGGGACAAGGCGTCGATGCTCGGGCTTTCGCAGAACAACTATTCCAACGTGTTCAAGGATTCCTACGCCAAGCTCTTCTACTATCTCATCAAGACGCCTTTCCAGCAGTATTGGAGCATAATGGAGGCCTCGCAGGAATACAGGTCGTTCGAGAGCAACCTTTCGGCTCTCAACTTCCAGCCCGACGCCCTTCTGACCGGCGGGTATCCCGTGACGACCCTCACCGGCGGCGGCTCGGGGCCGAACCCGCCGTACAGCCTGTCGAACCTGATTCCGTTCGATTCCATCTCCGGTACGGAGACGATTCTGGCGCCCGTCACGGTCAACCACATAGACAACTTCCCGTCCGTCACGGTGTATTTCGACCTCCAGCCCGGCGTGGCAATCGGAGACGCCGTGAACTGGATTACGCAGGTCGCCGCAGATTCACTGCCGCAGGGAGTGACGGGGCAGTTCATCGGCGAGGCCGTCACATTCAAGGAGACCATGATGAGTCTCGTGTACCTCATAGGGGTCGCGGTGTTCGTCATGTATGTTATTCTCGGCATACTGTATGAGAGCTACATACACCCGATTACCGTCCTTTCGTCGCTTCCGATAGCGGTCGTCGGCGGCCTCGGCAGCCTCTGGCTGTTCGATATGGAGCTCTCCATATACGCCATGATAGGGCTCTTCATGCTTATGGGCATAGTGAAGAAAAACGGCATCATGATGATCGACTTCGCCATCATGCGCGAGCAGTCCGGAATGTCGCCCTCAGACGCCGTCCATGAGGCTTGCATGGAGAGGTTCAGGCCGATCATAATGACGACTTTCGCGGCCCTCATGGGCATGCTTCCCATCGCGCTCGGCTGGGGCAAGGCGGACGCGGAGAGCCGCATACCGCTCGGGGTGGTGGTCGTCGGCGGGCTGATTTTCTCGCAGGTGGTCACGCTCTACATAACCCCCGTAATATACATATGGCTCGACGCCTTCCAGCGCAGGGTCTTGGACAAGATTCCGTTCTTCGCCCGCGGCGAAATCGGCAAGGCATAGCAGGAGATTTTGCAATGAAGGAAAAGTTTACAATAGCGGCGGTTTCGGCTTTCGCCTGTTTTGCGGGCGGGTGCGTATCCGTGGATTCCGAAGTGGCCCCCGCGCCGTCGAGATATTGGAAGGCTCCGCAGGACGCCGTCCCCGAGCGGGTCATACAGCCCGAGGACATAAAGACGGACAAAATAGCCTCTCCGGAGGACAGAGTGGAGGGCGGTTCCTCCGATGGGCAAAAGGGCGCCGTTTCCGCAGGCGCGGCGCAGAAGCCGAAAATCGAGCTCTCCGCAGCGGAAAAGCTGCATGCCGGAAAGGAGCTCGAGCTCGGCGACCTCGTGGATTTGGCGCTTGAAAACAACACCCAGACGCGCATTTACTGGTTCCAGGCAAAGAGCTACGCGGCGCAGAAAGGTTCGGCGATGGCGGCTTACTATCCGCAGGTTTCTGTCGGCGCGCAGGTCTACCGCAGCAAGATCCGCCCGAGCCTCGGGTACGGCGGTTTTTCAATTCCCGTCGGAACCTATTACGAGACCGGCTTCGGCCCGAGCGCCGAAATAAGCTGGATGCTCTTCGACTTCGGCAAGCGCGAGGCGCAGGTGGAGTCCGCGCAGAACGCGCTGCTTGCGGCGAATTTCGACTACAACCAGACAATTCAGGACGTCGTATTGAACGTCGCGGTCGCTTACTACGACTTTTATTCCGCATGCGGGAATGTCGAAAGCGCGAAATTGAGCCTCGACGAGGCGCGCACTGCGTACGAGTCCGCCAAAGCGCGCTTCGACCAGAGCGTCGGCAACAAGCAGGACATGCTCAACGCCCTCGCCAACGCCAAAAATGCGGAGTTCGTCCTGGAGCAGGCGCGCTCTTCCGTGGAGACCGCCCGCGCGAATCTCGCGCAGGTTCTCGGGGTGCGCGTCGGGCCGAACTTCGTCGTGTCCGCCGAGGCGGTAGTGCCGTCGAGCCCCGAGACGTCCAAAAAGATTGACGAGCTCGTCGCAAAGGCGATGCGCTCGCGCCAGACGTTGCTGGCCTCCTACGCGAGGCTCGCGAAGTCCGCGAGCGACGTGAAGGCCGCCGAGCGCGATTTCCTTCCGGAAATCGGCGCGTTCGGGCAGTTCTCGTACACCGATTACACTGACGACTCGCGCGGGCACCAGGACACCTATACGGGCGGATTCAGCCTCTCGTGGAGCATATTCGAGGGGTTCGCGCGCAAGTACGCGCTGCTCAACGCCAGGGCCGCCGAAAGGGCGCAGGCGCAGCAGTTGAAAGCGGCGGAGATACAGATCATATCGGACGTCTGGAACTATTACCACAAGTATTCGAGCTCCGTAAAGCAGGTTGCGAGCGCGACGGCGGCGGTCGAGGCGAGCGTAGAGGCGTTCAACGCCACAAAAGTCGCCTACGAAAACGGGGTGAGCAACATCACCGAATTTCTGAACGCCCAGAGCCGCCTCGCCACGGCGCGCCAGCAGAAAGTTTCGGCGGAGGCGTCGCTTTCGGTTTCGATAGCGCAGCTCGCGCACGCGACGGGGTCGCTTACCGCCAACATTCCCGGCGACGAAGAGCTCGCGTCGATTCAAAAGTAGGCGCGCTTCCCGCGTAAAATCGGGCTTTGCGCCGCCCGCGAGCCCGGGCGGCTTTTTATTTCTTGCCTGCCGCCCGCGCTGCGTTAGATTTTGTTGCGTCTATGCAAAAAATAATTTCCATTGCCGCAATTCTTGCGGCCGCGTTTTCGGCGGCGTTCGTCTTTTTCGTGAAATCGTCGGGCGGCGGGGATTCCGCCGCTTCCGCCGCGGCGCCGGAGGGCAGGCTGAAAACGGCAATTCCCGCGGAGACGTCGGGCTGGACTTCCAAAGACGGCGAGCTCGGCGACACCGAGGAAGTCCAGCGCGCCGCCGAAAAGGTTTTGAACGTCACAGACTATGTGAACCGCTCCTATTCCAAGGACGGTTCGGAGTTCACGGTGTATGTGGCGTATTGGAAGCCGGATACGATGGAAATCCACAGGGCGTCCTCGCACTCCCCCGACCGATGCTGGGTCGCGAACGGCTGGAAAAATCTGGAAGATAAAAAGTCCGAATTCCCCCATCTCGACATAGGCGGGCATCGGCTCTACGGGGGATTTTCGAGGGCGTATTCCATTTCCACGGAGCGCGGAACCGTAAAGAGGTACGTTTGGTACTGGCACATTGTGGACGGCAAGCCCTACGAGTACGGGAAGTCCGACAACTTTGCGCCGACATTCTCCAACTGGCTCAAAGGCGTGTTCTCCGCGGCGGTGGAGGGAATGCCCGAGCAGTATTTCATCCGCGTGGACTCCTCCGTTCCGCTCGAAGAGCTCAAGTCCGACGCGGGGTTCGCCGAGGTCATGAAGTCGCTCGGGAAACTCGCGCTCGAAAAAAAACAGTAATATTTTATGTCCAAGACGATAAAAATACCCTTTTTTGCGCGCGTGGACGCGGCGGCGGTCGCGGCAATGGCCGCCATGCTCACATTCGTTTTGTGGGACACCTGGTCGACGCGCCTCGACTACGCCTTCGGCTACCTAATGCCCGTTTTCATGGCATACGTCATATGGGACAGGCTGCCTAAAATCGAAAAGTATTTCGCCTCCGCCCCCGGGAGGGATTGCGGGAAATTGGCGTCGGCGCTCGCGGGGCTGCTCTTCGGGGGAATGGCGGTTTGCGGGTTTCTGGGGTTCATGCTCTTTTCCGTCGTGTACTCGATAGCGCGCGGGACGACCGTCCCCCTCTTCGGAATGTCGTTTTGCTTCGCGTTCGCATTCTACGGGCTCGCGTACTTCGCGGGCGCGAAAAACCTTGAAGGGCTCCGCATGCAGGCGGGCGACAGGCTGCGCTTCGCCAACTTTTTCGTCTTTCCCGCGTTCGCATGGATGGTAGCCTCACCGCTGTTCAATTCCTGGGAGACGCTCGTCAGCGGCTATCTTCTCTCAAAAGTGGCGGTAATCGTCACGTCCGTCATGGATTTTCTCGGGTTCATGGTCGAGCTGCGCGGCAATTCCATACACTTTCCCCAGGGGGCGGTGGGCGTCGCCGACGCGTGCAGCGGCATACGCAGCCTGACGGCCTGCCTATTTTCCGGCTCGTTTCTGGCCGCCGTTTTTCTTGACAAGTTTTGGAAAAAGGTCGCGCTCGTCGGAATGTCGATGGTGTTCGCCTTCGTAAACAACATAATCCGCGCGCTCTTCCTTTCGATATGGGCTTACCAATACGGCTCGGACTCCATATCGGGGTTTGTGCACGACGCCGCGGGATACGCGGTTCTGGGCCTTACGATAGTCGGCCTTTTGATATTGATACCGATTTTTACCCTGAATCCGGTTCCCGAAGAGTACCGTTCGGAGGGCGAAGGCGGCAAGGTGTCCGGCGAAAAGTAAGCGGGCGGATGCGGGCGATATTTGCCGGCAGAGCGCCGAAAGCGCAAAAAAGCTCATGAAGCGCAATCTGACGCCGGCAGAGATTGGAGCCCTC
The DNA here is from genome assembly GCA_905214995.1 of uncultured bacterium. GTDB lineage: Bacteria > Verrucomicrobiota > Verrucomicrobiia > Opitutales > Intestinicryptomonadaceae > Merdousia. The sequence continues at coordinate 15,066 of CAJMOT010000036.1, forward strand.
CGGATTTTTTGCTCCGGCAGAAGATCGGGCATTAAATGCGGCCCGCCCGTATAAGGGCGGGTTTTGCGGGGCGCGTCAGCAGAGCAGGTCGCCGAAATCCTTGAAGTCCGCCTTGAACCCGCCCGGGAGCCCTTTGCAGATTACGCCGACGGCGTCGTGCGAATGCAGGCTTTCGAGGTGTATGCACGCTATCTCGAAGTCCTTTATGCGCTTGTCGGCGTCAAATCCGGCGTAGAGCAGGCGGGTTGCGTCCTCTATGAATTTGACGTACGCGCCGTTCAGCTCAGCGAACGCCTGTTCGTCCTCGCGCCGCACCATCGTCTGCGTCTCGGTGTGCAGGGCTTCGAGGCATATTGCGTGCATGTCCTCTATCGACACGTGCGACGAACCCTCTATCTCCGCCGATATGCGCGCCTTGCTGCGCTGCGAATGCGGCACGCAGTATACGTTGCGCGTCCTGCGGGCGTGCTCGCTGAGCTCCGAAGAGCAGGGGCAGGCGGACGAGTACACGAAGTCGAACACTATGAACTTCCTGAAAATGTCGAGGTCGTCCATCGTCCCCTCGTAGGAGCACTTGTAGTACTGCCAGGCTTTCAAGTTGCTGCGCAGGCTCGTTTGCAAAATCGGGTAGTTGAAGTCAATTTTGATTCTCGCGCGGGAGGTTTTGAGCTGCTCCTTCATCTTCACGAGGACTTCTTCGAGCAAATCCGGCGTGAAAACCCTGTCGGCGAAAAGGTAAAACACCCTCATTATCCTCGACATGTTTATGCCCTTGGAATCCGCCGCAAGCGACACCGTTGCCGTCACCGACGCCTCGGCCTCCCTTACTTCGCAGTTTTTGGTGAGGAATTTGAGGGGCATTTTGAAATTGTGCATTCCAACCTGCATAATCGGGACGTTCGCGCCGCTTATGGAGTTTTTGTCGGCGTTTTGCACGTCGGGCAGGGTGGAAATGTAGTCGCTCTCCGCCTTGAAGCCGTCTTCATAGCGCGGCACGGGCGCGTTCTGCGCGCAGAACGCCGGATTCCGGCGGGTCTGCGTTTCTTTTTTTGCGTTTTCCATTGTCGATAAAAGCCTCTTATAATTTCCCTTTTCGGATTGCGCGCAAGCTTTTTAAGCGGCGGTTCCGGAGGCGCGTTTTTTTGCGACGGCGCGGATTGAAATCCACACGAGCGTTCCGGCGATGGCGGCGAAGACGAGCCCGGGCATCGGAATCCCCACCAGCGCCATTAACAGCAGGTCTATCAGCGTCGGCGGGGTGACGGCGAGCATCGCGATTTTCGCGCACTTCCAGTAGCCGAGCGACGGCATCGCGCCGAGGGCGAGGGTTTTGGCGGCAAGCCCCATAGCGAGGGAATAGACCGCGTTCATAAAGAGCGACGCCGCGAAGAACACCGCGGGGAGAACCGCCCATAGCATGACGCCCTTCGGGGGAAAGAGGTCCGACAGCTTTGCGGACTCCCCGGGCGGAAGGAAGCTTTCAAACGGAAGGGACTGTTCGAATCCCGCCCCGTAAAATGACAGCCTGTCGCGCTCGACGGAAAACGCCAGGCCTTTTACGGCGGCGGCGTCGAGCTTCCCGGGGGTGGCGACGGCGAAGGTCTTTCCGGAGGCCGACTTGAATTCCACGGGCTTTCCGTCCGGAGTTTTGACGCCCCCGCGCGAGATTTCAACGGATTCCATCAGGGGAATCGCGGGCAATATGAATTTTTCGTAGAAGTCGGAGAGCGGCTTGGCGGACATCGCTGAGGTTGCGGCCGCGCATATCGCCGACAGCGTTAGAATGTACGCTATCGCCTTCCACTTCCATTCAAAGGCCGCCTCCTCGTAGGCGGCGGGCGGCGCGAACGATTTCGCTATCGCGGTCAGAACATTCATACGTCAGTCTTTGCGCCTTTCCATCATGATATTGAAGCTTTCTGGGAGCGGGGCGGACGCGGAAAAATCCGCCGCATTTCCGGCTATTTCGAGATGCAGGACAGTCTGCGAACAGTGCAAAAAGAGCCTCCCGATTCCCGACGCCGCGCGGAGCCTCCGGTTTGCCCTGAAATCGCCGTAAGTGGCGTCGCCGAGTATGGGCATTCCGTGCTTTGCGCACTGGACGCGCAGCTGATGCGTCAGCCCTGTGAGCGGTTCGAGCTTCACGAGGCACAGCCCGTAGTTGTTTTTATCGAACCCTTCGACCGAAAATTTAGCCTCGGCTTTTTTCGCGGCGCCCGCAGGCGCGCGGAGGGCGGAGTTGCGCACGAACCCCGCGAATTTGCGCTCGAAGAGCGTGTCGCGCCAGAATCCGGAGCGCGCTGGCGCGCGGCAGACGCATATGGCGCGGTAAATTTTTTCGGCCATGCGGCTGCGGAAAGCCTCCCGCGCCGCGGCCGCGGCATCGGGGTCGGAGGCGGCTATGACTATTCCGGAAGTGGGGGAGTCGAGGCGGTTTGCGAGCCACAGCCTGCGCTTTTTCCCGCTTTCGTCCTCCCACGAAAAGTACTCTCCGTCGAAGTTGTATGGCGCGAGCACCATTGGACGTCCCCTCTTGCCGTCGGGGTTGGGGTGCGAGGAATATCCCGCCCTCTTCGATATGGCGATTATCCCGCGCGGGTCGAGGGCTGCGATTTCGCAGCCCGGGGCGAGGGGTATGCTTTTTGCTGCGTTTTCGGCGTCGTTCATCGGTAGTGGAAAGTTATGCGCACGTCTTGGTTTTGCTCTCCGAGCGCGGAAATCATCTCGCGGGTCCATTCGCCGTAAGGGGCGGTGGTGAGTATGGACTGCTCGCACAGCCCGCGTCCGGTGTTGGTGGAGTTTGAATAGAGAACGGATATGGATGCGAGGGCGCCGGTTTTGTCTATGGAGTACTCTATGACGACGGTCGTGTTTACCGCCGTGTTGAGGTCGTACTGCGAGCCGAGCAGATTCCACTGGCGCGAGATGGCCTCTATCATTCTCTGCTGGTACGCCCCGAACTCGCTGAATCTCGAGTCCACCGCTATAGTCCCCTGCATGCTCGCGCGCGTGCGGTTGTCGGCGAGCGGGCCTGCGGGGATTCTCATGCTCAGGTACGGGCGCGGCTTGGGCGCGGGCAGGGACTCGTCGGTGGGCGGAGCGTCGGGGGCGGGGCGGGGCTC
>CAJMOT010000037.1 GCA_905214995.1 uncultured bacterium
CCGCCATACTCTTGATGGCGGTTGTCGTCATATTCGGCTGTCTGCTTTCGGCGCAGCTCTCCCGCGACAAATTCGGGCAATTTTTATGCATCGGAATATCGGCCATTCTGATGACGCACATTTTCATAAACGTGGGCATGACTGTCGGCGTAATGCCGATTACCGGCGTGCCCCTGCCAATGATGAGTTACGGCGGAACTTTCGTATTGACGTGTTGCATGCTCTTGGGTCTGGTTCAAAGCGTTTACCGGCACAGGAGGGCTTACTCATAATTCCGAAAGTTTCGCCTAAAAATTAAAGCGAAACAATGAAACAAGAAAACACCGACTACAAAATCGACGATTTGACGAAAAAGCCTCCGGAGGAAATCGTGGAGCCGATTCCCGAGGAGACCCTCAATCTCGAAGCCAAGATGCGCGCAAAAAAGCGCCCGCTTCTCGAAAAGATAATAAAAATGCTCAAGCGCGAGGACGAGCCCTATCGGGAAATCGTCATAAACGTCGAGCCTTTCGAAAAGCGCGTGGCGCTGCTCGCCGACGGCGTGATGCAGAAGTTTGAAATCGAACGTCCCGGCGACGAAAGCATGGTGGGCGCGATTTTCAAGGGCAAAATCCAGAATCTCGAGCCCGGATTGAAAGCCGCGTTCGTGGACATAGGCCAGCCCAAAAACGCCTTCCTCCACTACTGGGACATCTTCCCGTCCACCACCGACAGCGCCTCCTACGAAATCGTGCGCGAAAACCGCAGCAAGGAGCAGAAAAAAAACGCCCAAAAGTTTTCCGCCAAAGACATACCCGAAAAATTCCCCATCGGCACCGAGATTATCGTCCAGATTACCAAGTCGCAAATAGGCACAAAGGGCCCGAGAATCACGACGAACATCGCGATTCCAGGCAGGTACCTCGTGCTGATGCCCTACGGCGGCCAGTGCGGGATCTCGCGCAAGATAGAGGACAGAAAGGAGCGCGACAGGATAAAGAAGATTTTGCGCTCCATGAAAATCCCCGAGGGCATGGGCGTGATAGTCCGCACCGCGGGGCAGGGCAAGCGCTGGACGTATTTTGTGCGCGACTTGCACATTTTGCTCAACATCTGGAAGCAGATACAGCAGCGCATAGAGTCCGCGCCCGCCCCCGCGATGATATACAAGGAGCCCGACCTCATCGAGCGCACCGTCCGCGACTTCCTCACCGAGCAGACCGACAGGATTCTAATCGACAGCCGCGCCGAGTACGAGCGCATTCTCGGCTCCGTCTCGGAAATTTCCCGCCGCGCCAAGGGCAAGATCCAGCTCTTCAAGGAAAACATTCCTATCTTCGAGCGCTACAACATCGAACGGCAGATAGCCCAGACTTTCCAGAGGAGGGTTCCGCTGCCGTCCGGCGGGGAAATCGTCATCGACGAGACCGAGGCGCTGGTTGCGATCGACGTCAATACGGGGTCCCACAAGGGCAAGGACGCCGACGGGAAGGATTTTATTTTGCAGGCGAATCTCGAAGCCGTCACGGAGGCCGCGCGCCAGGTCAGGCTCCGCAACCTCGGGGGGCTCGTCATAATCGACACCATCGACATGAAGAGCCGCAAGGACAGGCAGGCCGTCTACAAGCGGCTCAAAGACGAGATGGAAAAAGACAAGGCCAAGAGCCAAGTTTTGCCGATTTCGCAGCTTGGCATCATGCAGATGACGCGGCAGCGCCACGCGCAGAGCAATTCGAGCGGCATATATGCGTCATGCCCGTATTGCGGCGGCAAGGGCATAGTCAAGAGCGCGCGCACGATGAGCGGAGAAATCCAGCGCAAAATAGTCGCCACCTGCCGCAACTTGCGCGAGAGCGCCGGCGCGCAGAAAGAGATCGGGCTGCTGATAATGCTCCATCCGGAGAACCTCCAGCGCCTCCAAAACGAGGATTACGAATACCTGCTCAACCTCGAAAAGCAGTACAACGTAAAGCTCACTTTCCGCGCCGACCCGTCTTACCACGTGGAAAACTTCCGCGTAGTCCCCTCCGACAAATAGGCGTGGAAATTCTTCCGGCAAACGGCAACCCGCTTTGGCGGGTTGCCATTTGCTATTTTCACGCCGCCGCTTCGTATGGCGGATATGCCAATGCAAATTGCGGGAGAGATCGGTTCGCCGCCTCCGCTTCTTTTTCCGCCCTCCTGCGCGGATGAGGCAGTGAAAATTCAAATTTTTAGCGCAAGAATGCTTAATCTATAAATGAATTTTAACGGCCTGGCGGTGAATCTAAAAACAAATATTGCGACAAAGGGCATTCCGGCAAATTTTCAAAGATTTGATATTGTCCGTTCCAAGAAAATTTGCAAACCCAAGCAATGCTTGGAAGCGGGATAAACTTATAGAATTATTCCGATGCGAAAAGGGGAAAATCCCCCGCCGGATTTTCCCCTGCACGCTTTCCGCTTCTGTTCCCTTTTCTTGTCCGGAAATGCCCTTGTGGGCGGGAACGGTATCCGCGAACGAATCGCAATTCGTTTTTTTGCATTATCTTTTCCCATAACTATTGTTAAGACAAAGAAGTGAAAAAAGTTCCCGCCTTGTTTCGTCAAGACGATAAATTTTGATACCGGCAGATTCTTGCAATTTCAAGCATTTGGCGTCGAATGCATATAATCAATAGGCCCGCGTAAACGGCGGTCAAATTTTCCATCAAAACGTTAATTTTTGCGGATTCGGCGGCGGGACTATTTATATGGTAGCGGTTGCCATCCGCAGCGTCGCGGAAAACGAACCCGCCACGTTCGCCCATGGGGACAATGGGGCGAATTCCCGCCGGCCTCATGGATTCCTTCAAATTGCGGGCATATTAAAGCCGCAATTCCCTTCAGAAGGCGGCCCTTCAAATTGGTGGAGATGGCGGGAGTCGAACCCGCGTCCTGAGAGCTTTCGGCTATACCGTCTACATGCTTAGTCTCCGGTTGGTCTTTCGGAGCGGTTAGGTCGGGACTTCCTCCGCTCCGGCGCCGGGCGGTTCGCGGCGGCCGCAACCCCGTCCGAACGGCTGCGGCCCCTTTTCCCGATGTCGACGCCGGGCATCCCATACCGGGAATCTGGGAGCCGACGCGCCGCTTAATTAAGCGGCGATAGCGTATTCTTCGCCATTTATGTTTTTTGCGACACATTTTTACGGAGCCAAGTGTCGTCTCCGGCATGCAGGCATAATCTACGACCCAAAGTCGAATTCCGGAACATCCCCGTATTCTTTTGCGTCGGGATTACCCCGTACGATTTTGGTTATCGGCGGATTCGCTTTTAATTCAAGCTTTTTATTTTTCCCCGCGCTTTTACAGGCGCGATTTCACGCGCGGCGCAAGTATCGTCACGAGCATTCCTATGCACGCCATTGTCGCGAGCGACCACCGGAGACTCGAGGCGTGGGCGATGAACCCTATGAGCGGCGGGCCCATCAGGAATCCGAAGAACCCTATCGTGGACACCGTCGCTATCGCCATTCCGGAGCTCATTCTGCGGGACTTCCCCGCGAGGCTGTAGCATGTCGGAACCACCGTCGAAACTCCGGCGCCCACGAGCAGAAAGCCTATCGACGAAACCGCCACCCCGGGAAACGCGACCGCCAGAATCATTCCGCAGAAGACGAGGATTCCGCTCGATTGCAATACGCGGATTACGCCGAACCTGGTTATCATGAAGTCGCCGAGAAACCTTCCCGAGGCCATTGCGGACATGTAGGCGATGTATCCCATGCGGCTCGAATCCTTGTCCGCGCCGATTACTTCCTTGAAGTAGACGACGCTCCAGTCGTACATCGTGCCCTCGCAGCTCATGCAGCCGAATGCGATGACGCCGAGCATTATTATAAACGGAGTAGGCGAAAAAATCGTGCGCTTTTTGCGCGCGTCGGCGGGGTCTGGCTCCGGCTTTATGTCCTCCGGAAGGATAAAATTCCGCGCGACGAGCGTTACCGCGACGCTGAAAACAAAAACCCCCGCGAAGCTTTGGAATAGCCCCACGTTGTTTGCCGCGAGCATCGCGCTCAAAATCCCGCCGCAGAATCCCGCGAGGCTCCATAGCCCGTGGAAGGACGACATAATGGAGCGCCCGTAAACGCACTCGACCCCGACCGCCTGCGTGTTTATGGATATATTGTTCAGGTTCGCCGCAACTCCGAAGCACATGAGCGTTGCAAATAGCGCGGTCGGCGTTCCTGCGAGAGACAGGGCGACGAGCATTGCGGGATAAAATATTCCGGCGACGAGCGCCATCATTCTGCTGCCGAAGCGCGTGACGAGGTATCCGGAAAGCGCCATCGCGCAAACCTGTCCGAGCGGCAGCGCGAAGAGTATTCCGCCGAGGTCGGCCTCGTTGAGGTTCAGGTTTGTTTTCACGTCGGCGATTCTGCTCGCCCAGCTCGCGAAGATTATCCCCTGGTTGAAAAACAGGCAGCCGAGCGCGGCGCGGTAGACGGCGGGGCTGTAGCGTAAGTTTTGGAAATCCATATGCGGCGGAAAAATTAGGGAGGAATTAGAGCATCGGACAAGCGGATTTCAACACAAATTTCGGCGGGCATACCTGCGGCGCGCAAGCCCTAAGTTCCCCCGCGGTTCGCGCGGAAGACGGAGAAAGGCGCGCCAATTCCCGAAATTTTTTCGAAAAAAAGCTTGCAGGCGCGGGCGATGTCTCCATAGTCAAAGCTTTAAAAATAACTCAAATGCTCAGGTGGTGGAATTGGTAGACACGTACGTTTGAGGGGCGTATGGCGAAAGCCGTGTGGGTTCGAGTCCCGTTCTGAGCACCAATTTAAGTTAACGCGAATCCGCGTTAACTTTTTTGTTTCTTGATTTCGGCGGGAGACTGAAAAAGGCGTAGGGATTTTTCAGATTGCCGGCGGTCGATTGGCTCAAAAAGCGCGCGACAGATTGGGAAGGGGCGGAACGCCGCCGCGAATCTCGCAAAATTTCGGCGTCAGCTTATGAAGGCGTTTTTTTTATTTATCGCGTTTTGCGTTCGCGCCGGACGCGCGAGTTTTCAAGGTATCGCCGCTAAGGTTTTGCGCGGGTGCCTATATGGGAAACGCCCGCGCGGAAATATGAAGGCGCCGGTCGGCGCGCATCCGGCCGTCCGGCGTTTGAGGGCGGCAGAAAGGGGAAGGGGAGTCAGGCGTTCGGGCATTTGCGGCATCTGGCGCAGCCGTTGCAAATTGGGCGGCTGCCGCATTCGGCGCACATGGGCCCGAAATGGGGCCTGTATTCGGCGACTTCCCCCGTAAGCTCCCTCTGCGCGGGCGACAGGTCGAGCTTGTATTCCGCTTTCCGCCCATCGTGGAAATATCCCGACCTGAACGCCATTTTGCTCTGCAAACGCTTGTCCGGCATTCGGTATATCTTGCTTCCCTTTTCAAACAGGGTGCCCGTCTCGATAAAGCAAAACGTCGTGTCGCTTTCGACGCATTCGGAGTATAATTTCTCAACCCATTCGCATTTCAAAACCCGCGAGCCGTCGTAATTTTCTCCGCCGGCGACGACCCGCTCTATCGCGCCGCTTTTCAGATATTTTTTGAGGGAGACTTCCCCTATGAACGGCGCGACCATAACTCCCTTGTGCTTGAACGGCAAATCGAGCAGCAGCGGCACGCGCTCGTCGGCGCGCGCCTGGTTTTCGGCGGTGACGTTGAAGAACACGTTTTCCCAGCCGCCGCCCCAGTTTTTGGGAAGGAGCTTTGCGGCGCGCTCGGGGCGTTTGGTAAGCAGGTAGAACACAACGTCCGGCCTTCCGGCAATTATATCCCACGCCTCGCCCCGCCATGGGTCGGCCTCTTCTATGAAAAAGTCCGAAGTCATGCACACCCGCAGCGTTTCTCCGCTCTTCACTTTATATTCGCCGCGGGAATTTTTTTGGAGGGGATAGTCGAAGTTGTTTTTTACCCTGAATACGCGCGACGGGTCTATGTTTCTGGCCCTGTCGAGAAAATACATGTAGCAGTTGGCGCAGCCCTCGCTCTTTTTCGCGCAGCCGTGCCAGGGGTTCCAGATGTCGTGCATTTTTTAGCGCCCCGACGCCTTTTTGTAGGCGGCGCCCCATTTTTTCAGCGCGGCGAGCACCGGCTTGAGGCTCATGCCGAGTTCCGTGAGCGAGTATTCCACCCTCGGGGGGACCTCCGCGTAGGCCTTGCGCGAGACGAGGGCGTCGGCCTGCATTTCGCGCAGGTTTTCGGTGAGCACTTTCTGGGAGATTTGCCCGACGGATTTTTTGAGCTCCCCGAACCTTCTCGTCCCTTCGGAGAGCTCCCTTATTATCAGTATCTTCCACTTGTCGCCTATCATAGAAAGGGTCACCTCAACGGGGCATTCGGGAAGGGGATTTTTCCTTTTCATGGCTCAATAGTTTCTTTTGGGTTATTACAGCACAATTTTGTGCCTACTTTACATTTTACGCAAAGTATGATAATGTAATTTCAATTTCTCCCAAATGTAAAACAAAAAACGAAAGGAAAAAAATGAAATCGCTGAAAACCGTAAACTGCGCGTCCGCCGCCGGAATTGAAATGGAGCAAAACGGCGGCAAATTCACGATAAAGCCCGTCGTGGGGCTCGGAGAGGCTTCAAAATGCGCCGTCCATTTCGTGGAGGTCGCCCCCGGGAACTCGTCGTTCGGCTTCCACTGGCACGAGGCGAACGAGGAGGTATTCTACATAATAAAGGGCGAGGGCGCCGTCCGCACAAACGGCGGGGAAATAAAAGTCGCGGCGGGAGACGCAATAACGTTTCCCGCGGGAAAGGAGGGAGCGCATTGCATAAGGAACGCCTCCGCTTCCGAAACGCTCGTGTACATAGATTTTGACGCCGTCGGCGCGTGCGACATAGCGCACCTTCCGGACGCGAAAAAAATCATATGCTCGGGCCCGTATTCCTCCGGAATATTCGACGAGCCGCGCGCCGAATAGGCTCGCGGTTCGGCGGGGCGGATTTTCCCGCTACGCCGAAATAGGAGGGCCGCGGAAGATGCCGGCGGGCTTTACTCCGGTTTCGACCAGGACGAGCTCGCCCCTCTCCGTCTCGGTGACGACGAGGCCCCCGTCCGGCATAAACGCGCAGTTGCTGGGATTGCGCCCCCCGAGGCTTATCTCCTTCGCCAGGTTTCCGTCGGGGGAAAAAGCCTTGACCGCTCCCCCTCCGAAAATCGCGGCGTAGAGGTTGCCGTCGTCGCCGAACGCCATTCCGTCCGGGCCGGGATTTCCCCCTGTCTCGGCCCAGACGCGGGCGTTCGACCACGACAGCGCCGCAGGATTCCAGTCGCCTTTCCAAATCCGCTTTTTATACGTCTCGGCGATGAACAGTGATTTCCCGTCGGGCGAAAACGCCAGCCCGTTCGGGAAAAATTTTCCGGTTATGATTTTCTGCGCGCCGCCCGCGCCGAGCGCGCACACGTATCCGGCAGGCTCTTTCCGCGACTCTCCCGGGCAGGTGAACGCCAGATTGCCGCGCATGTCGAACGCCAAATCGTTCGGGTGCGCGAGCCTCTCGCCCTCGACGGCGGCGCATGCGGTTTTTATTTCGCCGCTCTCGGGGTTAAGAATCGACACGCAGTCGTTGCCCGCGTCGCAAAACCATATCCGCCCCGCGGCGTCCGCCGCTATGCCGTTGGGCCTGCCGTTCGGGATTTTGAACCGCGCGAGTTCGCCGCCTTTCCCGAGGCGGCAGACGTTGCCGCCGTGAAGCTCCACGAACCACAGCGCCCCGTCTGCGCCCGCGGCGGGGCCTTCGGGGAAATTCAGGTTTGAAAGGATCGTCTTCATGCCCATATCCTTCTATTCGAGCGGTATTTTGAGCGCGTCGCAGCAGCCCTTTATGTACCCGCAGGAGAATATGTGGCCGAGCGGCCGGTAGCCCACGGAAACTCCCCCGCCGAAATCTTTCTGAGCCTCCCCGAACATCGCGGGGGCGTGGTCGGAGCGGATCGGCCCGCCAAACCCGCAATCGCGGTAATGGGCGAGCATTTCGGCGACGAAGCCGCGCTCCTCGTCGATAAAAGTTTCCGTAAAATTTTCGGCATTCCCGCGCGCGTCGCGGATGTGGATAAAGAAAATTTTTCCGCGCCCTATCCAGTCAGCCGATAGTTTTTTTACGTTTTCGCCCGCGACTTTGAAAGTCGCCTGGCAGAAAGTCGCGCCGAGGAATTTTGAATCGTACCGCGAAAAAACTTTCTCATAGTCCTCCGCCGATTTCAGAATCCTGCCTATTCCGCGCAGCGGGGAGACCGGCGGGTCGTCGGGGTGGAGCGCCATTTTTACGCCCGCTTTTTCGGCTGCCGGCAAGACCGCGTCGAGAAAATAGTACAGGTTTTCGCGCAGCTTTTCTTCCGAAATTCGTTCTTCGGCGGGCTCCGGCGCGGGCGCGCGCGAGGCGTCGAAAGAGGTCGTGAGCGCGCCCCCGCGCGCGCGGGCGGCGGCGTCTGTGCGGAACCACCCGACGGAGGCCATCCAGTTCAGGCACAGCAGCCTTATCCCGAGATCGCCCATATTGCGCAGCATTTGCGCGTACCGCCCTATCCATTCGTCGCGTTCCGGCAGCCCGAGCTTTATCGGCGACATGTCGAATTGGTCCCCCTCCAGCCCGACGAGCTCGAGGCCGCGTTCGGCAAAGCCGTCTTTTGCGGATTTCAGGGCGCCGAAATCGTACGGGGGATTTTTTCCGGAGAGCTCGGGGGCGGCTTTCGTTATGGCGTATTTTATTCCCATCTGCGCGGCGAGCGCTGCGAGCGCGCGGTCGTTCGGGGGGATTAGCATGGAGAGTTTCATAAAGGCCGGACGTTTTTTGCGCCGGAGGGCGGCGCGGTTGGCGGGCTATTCGAAGTCTATTCTCACCGCGCACGAGCGTTTGAAGGGCGGAAGCTTCACTTTTGGGGAAAGCGCGAGGTCGGAGGCTCCGCCGCCGTTCCAGAGGTCGTACGCGCGGACGCGGGAGATTTTCCCGCCTTTCGCCAAACCCGAAAAATCGACGGTTTCACCGGAAATTTCGCGCGGTTTTTGCCCTTTTTCAAATTCGCTTTTCCAGTCGTTTTCAACGTCCCTCGCGAAAGCAAGCAGCGTCTTTTCGCCCGAGAGCGCGTAGACGCGCGCGTTTTTTGTGTCGCAGCGCGCGGGTTTGAAGTTTTCGCCCGCAGGATTTACGCCTTCGACGAGCGCGGCGAAGGGTTTGAGGTGCCTCCAGAGCTTGCGCTTGTATATGTAGACGTCCCAGTGCCACGGCTGCCCGCTTCCGGCGGCTCCCGCGAAAAACGGAACGTAGAATGCGTCGTGAAAAATAATGCCGTCTTTGTCGGAAGCGTAGTGACTCCACGGCCCCGAATGCTTCGGCTGCACTGCGCCGGTTTCGGCGAGCAGGGCGGGGCGCCCGCCGCAAATTTTTGAAATTTCGCCAATCGCGTCCGCGGCGGCGAGGTCGAGGGGGCCCTTGCAGATTTCGTATTCCGCGCCCTCGTCGAGATATCTGTGGATTGCCGCAATTTCGTTTGCGGTATTTTTGTAAAAACGTTCGTAGGCGGCGCGCGCGTCCCCGCCGTCAAAGCTTCCGCAGCTGTTTACGACAAGCTGTTTTTTGCAAACGCCGGAAATTCTCGCGAACATTTCCTCCTGCCACCGCTTGACGTTTTCGCTTTTCGCGTTGACGGTGTTCTGTTCGTTCCAGAGCTCCCACGCGAATACCGTCGGGTCGTTTCCGTATCTGTCGAATAGAATTTTGAAGCGGTTAAAATAAAAGTCTTTCCCCTTTTGGGAGGAAAAATATTCGTCCATGCTTCTGAATTCGCCGTCGTAGGCCGGGCGCGAGAAGGCGTTTGAGCTCAACCCGCGCTCGTTTTCCGCGGGCTTGTAATCTTTTATGTTCCTGAAATGTTCAAGGCATATTTTTACGCGGATTCCATGCTTTTTTGCCAGCCCCATGAAGCGGTCGAGCCTCGCGAGCTTTTGGGGATTGTAGGCGCCCGCGCGGGAATCCTCTATTTCATAGAACGGGTGCGACGCCCAAATCCTGACGTAGTTGCCGCCGTTTTCGGCGATGTTTTTCATGTGAGTTTCGATTATTGCGAAACATTCGTCCTCGGCCAATTTGTCCCAATACCGCGGAAAGCAGAGGTTGTAGCCTATCGGAATGTAGGCGGAGCCGTCGGAGAGGGCGAAGTACCGCGGATTTTTCATGGAAACTTCGACGAAACCGCCTTCGCTGGCGGAATTGCGGGAATTGCATCCCGTTGCGACGGCGAGCGCAAGGGCGGCGAGCGCGCCTGGAATAAAATTTTTCATTGCGCGATACTATCGGCTTTTCGGCCGGCGCGCAACGGCGTTTTTGGAAAAGTTTGATTAACCGTTTACCGGCGTAGCCTCCCGCGGCGCGCCCCCGGAAAGAATGCTTGCAATCGGCGGCGGGAGACTTATTTTTTCTGCCAATTTACGGATATTAAACGAACGACAGGACAGCATATGAAAATAAGGCAAATTGCGGCGGCGGCTCTCGTCGGCGCGGCGTTTTACGGCGCGAACGCCGAGGTTCCGGAACTTCTCGAACTCGTTCCGCAGGCGAAGGGGTACGAGCTCGTGTACAAGCTCGATCCCCTCAAATACGCGGGGGACGGGTACCAGGTCGACAACTCGGAGAATATTTCCGGCAAGGTCGTAAAGGTCGGATATCTGCTCAAAACCTCTTCGAAAGACGGCAAAAAGACGTGGGTTTTCGCCTCCTTCGACCCGTTCTCTCAGGATTTGTCTAAAATAGGGGTTCCGGACTACGGTTCGGGCACAATCCAGACTTACGTGGACAACCTCGAAGTTTTCGGCAACGGCAAAGTCAAGACCGGAAAGTTTGAAAGGGGCAATATCGAATTCTGGCCGTTCAACTACGGCGGCGCGAACAAGATGAATATCCCCAACGCGACCGGCGCGTTCGACTTCGGGGACTCCGCCGGAACGGACGGCGGGTACGGCTCCATGCAGGTGCACAATTATCTGCAAAAGGAGACGGTTATCGCCTTCAACAATTTCAACCAAAAATCTCCCGACATCGGCATCGGCAACAACCCCGAGGGGCATCTCGACTGGACTTTCTCGAAATCGGCGGAGGGCCTCTCGTCCGCGGAAATGTACATCGTCGCGAAATTCGACGGCGCGAAGTTTTCCAAGAGCGTCCCGATAGACGCCGATAAAATTGATTTCAGGGGAACCTCCGACAAGCTCGACTACGCTCCCGGCGAGGAAATGACGTTCACGTTTACCGTGGATTTCGGCGGGCAGCCCGCCCCGAAAAAGCCATATTCGTTCAGGTGGACGAGGACTGGCGACGACGGTGTCAGGCAGACCGGCGTCTGCGAGATCACGCCCGGGAAGCCCGCAATCGTAAAGACGAAGCTCGACAAGCCAGGTTTCGTGAGGATGGAGGCGACTCTCCTGAACTCCCGCGGAAAGCAGGTCAACAAAACTAGGAAGGGAAAGAAGGAGCGCGTGTTCTTCGACGGCGGCGCGGGGGTGGAAATCGCAAGGATCTCCAATGCCGTTCCGGAACCCGCCGATTTTGACGCCTTCTGGGAGAAGCAAAAGGCGCGCTTAAAGGGCGTTCCGATGAAGTACAGGATGGAGAAGGTGAGCGCGGAGGGGGCGGACCCCGAAGTGTTCGCGGTGTCGGTAGATTGCGCCGGCCCGCGCCCCGTGACGGGATATCTGACGATTCCGCGCGGCGCCGGCGAGAAATCGCTGCCCGCGCACGCAATGTACCACGGCTACGGCACGCACGTGCAAAAGGCTCCCAAAGGCTGGGGCGGCGCAATACGCTTCGACGTCAACGCCCACGGCTACGACCTCGGCAGGGACAAGGCGTATTACGACGAATTTTTTAAGAATATAAAGTCAAACGGAAAGATTTACGCCTTCGACCCGAAGCAAAATTCCAATCCCGAAGGGGCGTATTTTAACGGAATGGTTTTGCGCCTGATGCGCTCGCTCGAATTTTTGAAGTCGCTCCCGCAATGGGACGGAAAGAACCTGAAGGTTTCCGGCGGCAGCCAGGGCGGGCTTCAGACGATATGGGCGGCTGCGCTCGACCCGGACGTCACCGAGGCCGATTCCTCCATAACCTGGTGCTGCGATTTCGCGGGTCCGACAGTCGGCAGGCTCAACGGCTGGCGCCCGGAATACGTTCCGGCGCTGAACTACTACGACGCCGCCAACCACGCAAAGCGCATAAAGTGCAAAACCCTCATATCCCGCGCCGGATTGGGCGACTACACCTGCCCGCCTTCGGGTCTGGCCGCGCTTTACAACAATATAAAAGCCCCGAAGAAAATCCGATGGGTGCAGGGATCCACTCACGGGTTCACCCCGAAAAATCCGCAGGAGTGGGTAATTCAGGACGGCTACGAAAAATAGCAGTCCGATAAGGGAGAGGGCGAACCGCGCGGCTCGCCCTTTTTTTGCGGGCGCGCCGGACGCCGGCGGAGCGCTTATTTGGGCAGGATTGGGCAGATTTTAGGCTGAATTGTATATTTACCGAATGGGGGTTTTCGCTTATAATATTTCCCGAAAATGCGGCTTGTCCGCCTTGAACAATAAAAACGCAACGATATTGACATGAAAAGCGAAGAGAAAACTGTCAGGCTTAACAACGGGGTCGAAATGCCCGTCCTGGGGTTTGGAGTCTATCAGATAGAGGACGCGAAAACGTGCGAGGGCGCGGTTTCCGACGCGCTCGAAATAGGCTATCGCTCGATAGACACGGCGGCCGCCTATATGAACGAGGAGGCGGTCGGCAGGGCAATCTCCCGAAGCGGCGTTCCCCGCAATGAGCTTTTTGTCACCACCAAGCTTTGGATTCAGGACGCCGGCTACGAAAAGGCGAAGGCGGCGTTCCAGAAGTCGCTCGACCGCCTCGGGCTCGACTATTTGGACTTGTACCTCATCCACCAGCCCTTCGGGGACGTCTATGGGTCGTGGCGCGCTATGGAGGAGCTCTGCGCGGAGGGCAAAATCCGCGCGATAGGCGTCAGCAATTTCCAGCCCGACCGACTCGCCGATTTGATCGCCCACAACGATGTCGCGCCCGCCGTAAACCAGGTTGAGACCAACCCGTTTTGCCAACAGGTCTCCTGCCAAAAACTGATGCGCGAATGGGGCGTGCAGATCGAATCGTGGGCTCCGTTTGCGGAGGGGAAGAACGGGCTGTTCTCGAATCCCGCGCTTTCGGGCATAGCCGAAAAATACGGCAGGAGCGTGGCGCAGGTCGTCCTGAGGTGGCTCGTCCAGAGGGGGGTTGTGGCGATTCCCAAGTCGGTCAAGAGGGAGAGGATCGCCGAGAATTTCGACGTGTTCTCGTTCTCGCTCGACGATTCGGACATGTCGGCAATCGCCGCTCTCGACACCGGAAAGAGCTGTTTCTTCGACCACCGAGACCCCGAAATGGTGAAGTGGCTTTCGGGCATAAGGTACGACATATAAACTCGCGTTTGCGGCGCGAATCCATCGGAAAGGCTTTTTATGTTGCGCAAAATAAGAATAGCATCGGCGGCGCTGTTTTTTTCGGCGGTGACGCTTTTGTTCCTCGACTTCACGGGAACCGCCGCGGAATGGTTCGGCTGGACGGCTAAGATCCAGTTTTTGCCGTCCCTTTTGGCGGCGAATTTCGCGGTCGTGGCGGGGCTCGTTTTGCTGACTCTCCTGTTCGGCAGAATCTACTGTTCCGTGATATGCCCGCTCGGCGTGTTGCAGGACGTATTTTCGCACGCCGCGGGGAGGCGGAAGCGCAACAGGTTCGCCTACGCTCCCGCGATGACGCTTGTCAGGGCGGGGTTTCTCGCCGCGTTCGTCGCGCTCGCGGCGCTCGGGCTTTTGTCCGTCGCCTCGCTCGTCGCGCCTTACAGCGCGTACGGCAGAATAGCGTCAAACTTTTTGGCGCCGGTGTGGGCGCTCGGCAACAACGCCCTCGCCGCTCTTTCGGAGGCTGCGGGCGGCTACGCCTTTTATCCCGTCGAAATATGGTTCAAGGGAGCGGGGATTTTTCTCGCGGCCGCGGCGACGCTCGCCGCGGTCGGCGTTCTCGCGTGGAAGGGCGGCAGGACGTATTGCAATACCGTATGTCCCGTCGGAACCGTTCTCGGGTTTTTCGCGAAATACTCCCTATTCAAACCCGTGATAGACGCTTCTAAGTGCAATTCGTGCAGTTTGTGTTCCCGGAATTGCAAATCCAAGTGCATAGACTATAAGAACCACTCGATAGACTATTCCAGATGCGTCGCCTGCTTTGACTGCGTGGGCGTTTGCAGGAAATCCGCCATTTCCTATTCGCCCGCTTTCGCAGGAAAGGCCGCCGCAAAACGCGCGGAAGCGGAAAGGGAGGCGCGTCCGGAGGGGGCGCACGCGGAATTTTCCGCGGCGAAGAAAGAGCCGCCGGCGGTTTTCCGAAAGGGGCGCAGGGGATTTTTCTCGACTCTTTTTATGCTCGCGGGGGGAGCCGCCGCGGACGCCGCCGAGACGATGAAAGTGGACGGGGGGCTCGCCCCCATACGGGCGAGGCGCAGGCCGGAGCGCGCGTTTAAAATATCGCCCCCCGGCTCCGGAGGGATTGCGAATATCGCCAATAAGTGCACGGCGTGCCAACTCTGCGTTTCGGCGTGCCCGTCGCGCGTTCTCGTCCCGTCGCGCTCGCTCTCGGGCTTTATGCAGCCGGAGATGACTTACGAAAACGGCTATTGCGGGATAGAGTGCGTGGAGTGCTCCAAAGTGTGCCCCGCGGGGGCGATACTGCCGATTTCTCCGGAGGAAAAGGCTTCAACGCAAATCGGGCGCGCCGTTTGGACGGCCTCGCGGTGCATTGTCAACGCCGACGGAATGCAGTGCGACAACTGTTTCCGCCAGTGCCCTACGGGAGCCATACAGATGGTCGCCAAAGACCCGAAGGATCCGAAATCGCTGAAAATACCGACGGTGGACGTGGCGCGGTGCATCGGTTGCGGCGCGTGCGAAAACCTATGCCCCGCGCGGCCGGTCGCCGCGATTTGCGTGGAGGGCAACCCGAGCCACAACCGCATATAAACGGAGGAAAAATTTATGGAAAATTGCCGTAAGAACATTTTGGGGCGCAGGGGATTTTTGAAAAACGCGGCCATAGGCGCGGCGGCGGTTCCCGCTTTCGGGTGCTCGAAGATCGGGAGCGGGGCTTCCGCGCCGGCGGGCGAAATGACCGTGCGCGAAAATCCGAAGACGGGCGAGAAGGTTTCGCTGCTCGGGTTCGGGTGCATGCGCTGGCCGTCGCTCGACGGCAGAACCGCGCGCGAGGGCGTCGGGGAAATCGACCAGAACGCGGTCAACGAGCTCGTTGACCGCGCGATAGCCGGCGGCGTCAACTATTTCGACACCTCTCCCGCGTACTGCCGCGGCAAGAGCGAGCGCGCCACGGGCATCGCCCTCAGCCGCCATTCGCGCGAAAAGTATTTCATCGCGACGAAGCTCTCCAATTTTGCCCCCGCCACCTGGACTAGGGAAGCGTCGATAGGCATATACCGCAACTCCCTCAAAGAGCTTCGGACGGACTACATCGACTACATGCTCCTGCACGGCGTCGGCATGGGCGGCGGAATGGAGGAGTTCAGGGCGCGCTACATGGACAACGGAATCCTCGAATTCCTGCTCGCCGAGCGCAAGGCCGGGCGCATACGCAACCTCGGGTTCTCTTACCACGGCGACATAAGGGTTTTCGACTACCTGCTCTCCAAACACGACGTCTATAAGTGGGACTTCGTGCAGATCCAGCTCAACTATCTCGACTGGAAGCACGCCAAGCAGATAAACGACCGCAACACCGACGCCGAATACCTTTACGGGGAGCTCGACAAGCGCGGAATACCCGCCGTGATAATGGAGCCGCTTTTGGGCGGCAGGCTCTCCAACATACCGCACACGCTCGTTCCCGAGTTCAAGCGGCGAGAGCCCGAGATGAGCGTGGCGTCGTGGGCGTTCAGGTTCGCGGGCAGCTTCCCGCGGGTGCTGACGGTTTTGAGCGGAATGGTGAAAATGGAGCACCTCGAGGACAACCTCCGCACCTATTCGCCCCTCAAAGAGCTCACGCGCGAGGAATTCGCATTTCTCGAAGAGGCGGCCGAGCGCATGATGGAGTTTAACACGATTCCGTGCAACGACTGCAAATACTGTATGCCGTGCCCGTATTCGCTCGACATACCGGCGATCCTCTTGCACTACAACAAGTGCCTGAACGAGCGCATGGTTCCCGAAAGCAGGCTCGAGCCCGGATACGCGCGCGCGCGGCGAGCGTACCTCGTGGGCTACGACCGCTCCGTTCCCAAGCTTCGCCAGGCGAGCCTGTGCACGGGCTGCGAACAGTGCGTGCCGCACTGCCCGCAGCGCATAGACATTCCGAAGGAGCTCAGGCGCATCGACAAGTACGTCCAAAACTTGAAGCGCCAGGCGGCCCTGATGGGCGACGTGAAAAAGAAATTCTCCGAGGGCGGGTATTCGTGCGTCGTCGGCAACGGGGAGGTTTACGCGTTTTCGCGCCCGGGCATAGAAGACTTGCTCGACCTTTACCAAAACCGCCGCCCGCTGCTCAAGGGCGCGCTCGTCGCGGACAGGGCGGTCGGCAAGGCGGCTGCGTCCGTTCTCGCAATGGCGGGCGTCGCGGAGCTCTACGCGGAAATAATAACCCGCCCCGCGCTCGAAATGCTCGACGCCCTGCGCATAGAGGTATCCTACGGCAAAGTCGTTCCGCATATAAAGAACAGGGCCGGCGACGGAATGTGCCCGATGGAGGAGGCTTGCAGGGACGCCAAAACCCCCGCCGAATGCCTCAAAATCCTCCTGTCGAAAACCGCGGCGAAGTAGGGTTCGGGCGTGGGAGCCGGCAGGGTAGGCGTGATGGGCGGGGGCTTCGACCCGCCCCACATGTTCCACGTGGCGATTGCGGAGAGGGCCCGCGAGTTTCTCGGGCTCGATCTCGTCGTATTTCTTCCGGCGGATTCGTCGCCCCCAAAGTTCGGCTCGCACGCGGCGCCGTTTGCGGACAGGGTCGAGATGCTGAAAATCGCCCTGCGGAATTTCCCGGGGCCGTTTGAGATTTGCGACGCCGAGGCGCGCGCCGAGGGCGTTTTCTACGCGGCGGACGCCGCGCGGGTTCTGGCGGAAAAGTTTTCCGGAGCGCGGCTGTACTGGATAATGGGCTCGGACCGCGCCGCCGGTCTGCATAGATGGAAGGATATAGAAAAGCTTTCCGAACTCGCCTCTTTCGCGTTTTTCAAAAGGGCGGGGGATTCGATTTCGGGTTTGGAGGCGCTTCCGAAAGGCGCGGAAGTCGCGGAGGTGCCGTTCGTTTCGAGCTCCGCGTCGTCAGCGTCCGCAAGGGCGGCTTTGGCGGCGGGGAAAACGCCGGCTGATCTTGACCCGGAGGTAGCCGCCTACATATCAGAGAGGGGTCTGTATTCGCGGGCATTGCGTAGAAATCCGCGCGCCGCTTGGAAAATTCCTTGAAACTATCCGGATTATTCCGTTGTTTATAATAGAGGATTCGGGGGAAAGCGGGTATGTGCGCGGACGGCGGTTCGCCCGCGCGCCGCTTCCCCAAAAACCGATTTAACAAAGGCAATACATGAAAAAGATACTGACGGCGGCGTTATTTTCCGCGGCCCTTATAGGCCTCACGGCGTGCTGTTCAAACTGGTGCGGGCGCGGATGCCCGCGCGGAGCTCCCGCATGCCCCGCGGCGCAGT
>CAJMOT010000038.1 GCA_905214995.1 uncultured bacterium
GCGGCCGGCGTGACATTCGCCGAAACCGACCGGTTGGCGCTCGCCGCTCTGCGCCGCAACATAGAGCGCGTAAAGAGGGCGGCGGCCGGCGCGGGGGCGGACTTCTCCGCGCGGATAGTGCCGTGCGACTGCGTGAAGAGCGCGTCGCTATTCGAGAGCGCGCGCTACGACATAGTCTTCGCCGACCCGCCCTACTCCATGCTTTGCGACCCGAAAACGGCCGTGAAAATATTTTCGATGTTCTGCAAAATCTGCCGCGAAGACATGTTTTTCGTCCTCGAAGCCCCCGCCGACTTTTCGCTCGAAAACGCCCCCAAGCCGTTCGCGTTCGAGTTCGAGCAGCTGCGGAGACTCGGCAAGAAATCGGCTGGAAAGCCGTCGCAGATAATATTCAAAATAAAGGCAACATGAACGAACTTGACTCGATAATAGAAACCGCCTACCGCAGGAACGCAACAGACATACACCTGCGCGGCGCCATGCGCCCGAGAATACGCATAGACAACGCGCTCGTAGAGCTCCCCGAATGCGGCTCCGCCGACATAGAGACGCTCGTCGGCCAGATTTTCGACAACCTTTCGCCAGACGAAAAGAAGATAATGCTCGAAAAATACGAGAGGGGCGAGGATGTGGACTGCGCGTTTTCCTGCATATCCGGAATGAGGCTCAGAGCCAACATTTACAGGAGCCAAAACGGGCTCGGCGCCGCCCTGCGAATGATTCCCCCCAACCGCATGAGCGCGGGCGAAATCGGGCTTCCGTTTTCCGTCACCGACGTATGCAACCGCAAGAGCGGGCTGTTTCTCATAACCGGCGCGAACGGCTCCGGCAAGACGACGACCATAGCCGCGCTGTTGGACATAATAAATTCCACGCGCAAGGCGCACGTGCTCACAATCGAGGATCCGATAGAGCACGTGATAAGAAGCCGCGAGTCTCTGTTCACTCAGCGCGAGGTCGGCGTCCACACGCCGGACTTCTACTCCGCCCTGCGCTCGAGCGTGCGCGAAAACCCCGACATCGTCGTAATCGGCGAAATGCGCGACATCGAGACCACGCGAACCGCCATAGAGCTCTCGGAAACGGGGCATCTTGTGATAGCCTCCCTGCACACCCGCACGGCGGTTTCGACGATAGACAGGCTCATAGGGCAGTTCGACGCGGCGGAACAGCCGCAGATAAGAATGATGATTTCGGAAAACCTCATAGGCGTGCTCACCCAAACGCTGCTCGTAAAGAAAGCGGGAGGGCTCATCGCGGCTTTTGAGGTGCTCGTCGCAAATTCAGCGGTCAGAAACCTGATACGCGAACAGAAAGTGCCGCAAATATACAGTACAATGCAGATGGGAAAGCGCGAGGGAATGTTCACCATGGACGACTCTCTCCTCGCGCTCGTCGAAAGCGGAACGGTCGGGACGGCCGAAGCGCTCTCGAAATCTCCGTTCAGGGCGGACTTGCTCGCCAAAATGCGCGCCAGCCCCCATATAGACGCCCGGGAGCTCGAAAATTTGAGATAATAGCGAATCGGGCGCCCTTCGCCGCCAAAAGACAAAAAAATCCCCGCGGACGCCGGCGCGGGGATTTTTTTGCGGGCTATCAACCGAACGCCGCTATCGCCGCCCGCCGCGGCGGAGGGCGAACATCAGCGCGGCGGCCCCAATGAACGCCGCAACCGCCGCGGGTTCGGGCACCACGTACACGAGGCTTCCGGAGCCGCCCATCTCCCCTATCAGCTCAAACCTCCCCCCGAGCTCCTGCCCGAACTCGTTGTACGCGGAAAACACGCTATTGGCGTCAAAATCGTCAGTCAAATAGTCGAACTCAAACACAGTTATCTCGTGCGCGGCCAAATCCTCGGCGGAAAACATCACGTCCGCCGAATACGCCGCCACCGTCAAATCCCCGACATTTATTGTCCCGCCGAACAGGAGCGTCCCGCCGTCTATCGTCATGCCCCCCACCTTTTCGGCGGAGGAAAATTTAAGCCTCCCGCCGGAGAGATACAAGTTCTCGACCGCGACTTCCGTATTCATTATAAATTCGCCGTCGTTTACCGTGAGATTGCCTATCGACATGTCGCTCTTGCCGTCCAGATCATTCTCAAAGCCGCGGAGGGAGCCGTTGGAAGCCTTGTAGATAGCCATCTCCTGCCTGCCGCTGCCGTTCATCGTTATGTTGAGCTGCGAACTCACGCCGCTATCTGTCGCAAACACCCCCTCAAACGAGCCGCCCGCAAACGCGCCGGAGGAATTGTCGTTAAAGTTTATGCCCACGGAGCCGTTCTTTGCGGTCGTCATGTAAACCGCCTTGCCGCTCGAGCTCAACCCTCCGATATTTAGCGAAAACGCAGTTCCGGTATTGCTGTCGGAAGCAATCATGTCAAAGGCGTGATAGCCGACGGCGTCCGAACCGTTCTTGACAAAGCTCAACGCCCCTCCGACCGCCAATGTGAACGCCCACTGGTTGCTGGAATTTCCGAGTCTGAAGCGCGAGGTGAAATATTTGTCCGTAGAAAGCGTCATGTCGCCGTCAACGGTCAGGAAATTTGCGGTATCGGCGACTATTCTGAGGGACTTGGAAGATGTTCCGGTGTATGAGGAAGAGTATTTCGCATCCGTGGAAACGTAACTCGACCAATCGCTTAGGACGGTCATGGGATTCATCATATTGATTTCCGTTTCCACGGTCGCCGTCACCGAATTGACGGTAAGCCCCCCTACGTTCTGGTCGAGGCGCGCCTGAGACATGCCGGTATTGTTGGCGTCGAAAATCAGGTCGGACGTGGACGACGGGGAAGATTCGCGAAGTTCGGTTCCCTCGGGATTCGCATACCAAAGGGGATTGCTTGTAGAATATTTTTCGTCCCAGTTTCCTCCGCGATAATAATAGGACTCTTGGGCGGACGCGGAAGCGGCGCAGCAGAGGGAGAAAAAGGCGGCCGCAGCAAGGGCAAAGGCGGGCGACAGGCGCAATTTTTTGATATTCGGGATATTTCTCATAACAGATACCGGTTTAATGTTTGTTTTCTTAAACCTATCACATTCTATTGCAAGGGATATTTTCCTCTTTCTTGTTTAACAGTTAAAATCGCTTCCGGCGCTCGTCTTTCGACCTTCACCGCGACAAAAAAACCCCTTGCGAAAAAAACATCTCTTCCTCCGGCGCAAATTTTTTTCTCCGCCGCTACCGCCCGCAGAGAACGCAAAACTGTCCGCGGACTTCCGCGCGGGCGCAAAAAAAAGGCTCCGCAAATTGCGAAGCCTCCTCGGGGAAATGCAAATTTTCCGCGCCCTATTTGCGGCGGCGAACCGCCAGGGCGAGCGCGGCGGCGCCTATGACAGCCGCGAACGCCGCGGGCTCCGGAACTTCCGAGAAAGTCACTTGCAGGGTATTCCCGTTCCAAGAGAAATCCGCAAAGGCGTTTATCAGGTTCAAGGCGTAAAAATATTCGTCGGCGTCGGAATCCGTGAGGCTTATTCCGGTCGCGTCCTCGAAAACCGACGCGGAAATGAGGTCGTAAGTCGCGCCTAGCACGCCTTCGGCGTCGAACCCTGAAAAGTCTATGGCAATCTTGCCGTCTGCCGCCTTGACAAACTTGCCATCGACGGAAATTTTGTCGGACATCCCTATCAAGAAAGAGTCCGCGCCAAAGGAGAACGCCCCTCCCGACCACGTCGCGGAAGCGAAAGACGCCCCGCCGTCGATTGCCTTGAAAACGCCGCCTTCGACGCTGAGCGCGCCCGAATTAAACGGGGAGGAAAATTCAAACGTGCCGTTCTTCACGGTGACCGACTGCAATATGTTGCCCGAACCTCCCGTGACCTTGAAAGTCTGCCTGCCCTGCCCGTCCATCGTTATATGGAGAGTCTCGCCGTATGAATCGTTTTCGCGTATTACGCTTCCGGAAAACGCAGTGTGGACGCCGGCCGCATTCGTAAAGGTAAGATTGGCCTTGGGCGATACGGGATCTCCGTTTGCGTCCACATTGACCATGCTCGTGGCGAGAGTTCCGTAGCCGTTTATACCGCCAATGGAGATGTTCTGGTCGCAAATATAGCTGCCGCCTATCTTCGCTATCGTAAAGCGCGTATCGGCCTGCCCCTCGGCGTAGTTCATCTGAACGACATTGTGTATTACGACACCTTTTGAGGGATCGGACACAGCTCCGATATTGAGATACTGATATACGCCGGAAGCGGAAGTGTCGAGAATGATTGCGGCTTTCAGCCCGGTTCTCGAGTCAACCGCCGCGTTCGCGCCTACCTCAATGCTCCCGCAAACGGTGGAGCTCCAATCTCCGCCCAAATTGAACGCGGGATTGCTCTCGTGCTCCATGCCGTTGATAGTCCTCGATTCCCCCGTTGCGTTGAATATTATGGAGCCTTCTATCGTGACGGATTTGCCCCTGCCCCTGATTGCCGCGCAACGCCAAAGCCCGCCATCTGTCAAATACGTATCCCCTATCGTGACATTGCCGTGGATGACGCTTCCGGGAGCGGACGAAGCTATTTCTATAAAGAATCGCGCGTTGATATACAGGCCGTCTATCGTGAGATTGTTGACTTCCGTAAAGTCGCCGAGTTGGATTTCGTCGGTTCCGGACAAAGACGCGGAGATTGTCACATTGTCCGAGGCGCCTGGAATGCCGGACGGCGTCCACGCGGACTCGCTGTTCCACGACACCCATCTGTCCGACGGATCGTTAAATTCGTAATCTTCCGCATGCGAAACGGCTGCAAGCGCAAAAGCCGCGGCATAAATCGAAAGCTTTTTGGGGCAATAAATCGGCATTTTCATAATTATTTCCGTTTAAACCCAAAAATACGGACTGCTTTATAAAAATGCAAGCGATTTCCTCAAACGTTTGCGATATTCCGCTTAAAAAAACCGACTCGGACCCCCGCGCAGGGAAAAATTACAAATCCTTCACGAAAACTTTTGAATGGCGTCCGCCGGCGACATACTTTTCAAGGCGCGCCTTCGGGAGCTTTTCGGGCGAAACTTCCGCAAAGCCGCACACGTCGGTGAAAAACGGCGCGCTCTTGGTGCTAAGGCAGAAAAGGCGTTTGAAACCCGTTCTGCGGGCCTCGCGCTCTATGAACTCCGCCATGCGCGTGCCCACGTCGTTGCCCTGGTAAAACGGCTGGACGTGCAGGCTCGCCAGCTCCGCCGCCCCCTCTCCGAGGTCGAGCAGGCTGACTATCGCAATAATGCTCGAATCGAGCTCGTAGACGAAATAGCTGGAAATGTTTTCGCGTATCTCCTCGAGCGGCCTGTACACGAGATTCTGCGTGCGCGCCGAAACCATCGAAATGTGGTATATGGCGTTCGCGTCGTCGGGCGTGGCGCGGCGGATTTTCTGGTACTCGTCGGCGTAAATCATAGTGCCGCACCCGACCTTTTCGAAGAGTTCGGTGAGCAGGCACGCGAATTCGCCGCCGTCGAGAATGTGCGCCCTGCGCGTGTGCGCGCCGTCGAGCGCTTTCAGGGCGCAGCGGCACTTGGAGAGAAGCTCCGGCTTGATCGACTCCGGAGAGTTTTCGACCAGCCCCCGAAGCTCCTCGACCGGAAAGGCCTTCGGATGCGGATTGCCCGCGAGTATGCCCGACGACGACGTGAGGTATATGAGTTTCGTCGCCCGCAGCCCCTCCGCGACCTCGGAGGCGAGGGCGTCGGAATTGAGCCTGAAAACCCTCCCATGCCTGTTGACCGCTACCGGCGACAAAACCGGAACCATTCCGAGCGAGAGCAGGTCGGAAATCGCCTTGAAGTCTATCTTTTCCGGCTTTCCGGCGTTGAGGTAGTTTACGCCGGAAATTATCCCGACTTCCGTCGCCCTCACGACATTCGCCGAAACGCAGCGCAAATCGCGCGCGGAAAAAGCGTCGGCTATGGCCTGCGCCACAAACCCCGATATTTTGCGCGAGAGCGAAATGGTGGCGTCGTCCACGGGGTTTTCGCCGTGGACGTCGCTGATTGCTATGCCGCGCTCGCGCGCGCCGTCGACGAGCTGCCTGCCTATGCCGTGCACGAGCGCGACGTTTATTCCCAGACTGCGCAAAACCGCGATGTCAGTGACGACGTTCGCGAAATTCGCGCCCGCGATTATCGCGCCGTCGAGCGCGATGACGAAAGTCTGCCCGCGGTAGATCGGCACATACTCCAATATTCCGCGCAAGTCGGACGCCTTTATGGTGACTTTGCGTATGTCCGTGCCGGCTTTTTCCATCGCGGTATATTAAATTTTTATTTTTGCGTTTTTCGGGCGCGGGAATGCGCGCCCCGCGCAAGGCTACGCCCTGCTGATGTAGGTATTGTCTTCCGTGCGAACCTTGACGACGTCGCCCTGTTTGATGAAGAGAGGAACCTGGATTACGACGCCGTTGGCGAGCGTCACGGGCTTTGTCGGCGCCGACGACGTGTCGCCCCTCAGCCCCTCGGCGGCCTCGGCGACCTTTATCTCCATGTTGTTGGGCAGCTCGATCGAAACGGGATTGCCGTCGACGAATAGAATGTTGTACTGCACGCCCTCCACAAGCCACTTCACGTCGTCGCCGATGGTGTCCTGCATCAGTACGATATCGTCGTAAGTTTCGGGGTCGATGAAATGGAAGTGATCGCCGTCAACATAGGAAAATTCAAACGGCTTGTTAGTTGTATGGCAGAATTCCACAGAGTCGGTGGAGCGGAATTTCACCGCCGTGGAGGAGTTGTTTGAGAGGTTCCTAAGAACCGTCTGGACGAAGCCCGCCTGCCTGCCCTGCGTGCGGTGAAGCATGCTCATCACGGCGTGCGGGACGCCGTTGTACATTATGACTCTGCCTTTTCTGATGTCGGTTGGTGATGCCATTGCGTTTTGTGTTTTGCCTGTTTTGGAGTTTCGCCCCGCCGGAAGCCGCGCGGGGGGCCCTTGCGATGAAAAGAGTGTGAAAGGTTAGGGGTTGGGCATGGGCGGTCAACAATTTTTTCGGAGCGGCGCGGCGGCTAAACCCATTCGGAGTCGCGCCAAATCAAGGAGTTGGCTATCGAGCGCGCGAAGAACGGCCCGCGGTAAATCATGCCCGAATATATCTGCACGAGACTCGCGCCCGCATTCATCATCTCGCCCGCGCGCCGCACGTCGGTGATTCCGCCGACGCCGATAATCGGCAGCTTTCCGTCGGTCGCCTTGGAGATGTACCTCACAATTTCAAGCGACTTTTCAAAGAGCGGCTTGCCGCTAAGACCGCCGGTCTTTTCGTACTCGGGGTGGCCGGCCGGCCTCGATACCGTGGTGTTAGTGGCGCATATCCCGTCGAGATTCAGCTCTTCGAGAATCGAGAGTATCGCGTCGATTTCCTCAAACGAAAGGTCGGGGGCGATTTTCAATATTATCGGAATGCGCGCCACCCCCAGCTTTTTCGCCCTGTCCTCGTTCGCCTTGGAAATGGCCGCCAAAAGGTTCGGGAGAAAATCCCTGCCCTGGAGCCTGCGAAGCTCGGGGGTGTTGGGGCTGCTCACGTTTATCGTGAAAAAGTCCGCGAAATTCGCGAGGGCGTTGAAACTGAAAAGGTAGTCCGCCGCCGCCTCTTCGAGGGGGGTTATCTTGGACTTGCCTATGTTGATTCCAAGCGGGCATTTTTTCGTTATGTCCCTATGTTTGCCCAAAACTTTCGAGAGCCTCGCGGCTATCTGCTCCGCGCCGTCGTTGGGGAACCCGCAGCCGTTTACGATAGCCTCGCTCGACGGGTACCTGAAAATTCTCGGGCGGGGATTGCCGGTCTGTTTGAGCATCGAAACCGTTCCTATCTCGACGTGCCCAAAGCCCATCGCGGCCGCGCCCCTCCACGCGTAGGCGTCTTTGTCGAATCCGGCGGCGAGTCCCACCCTGTTGGGAAATTCAAGTCCGAAAATCTTTATCGGCTTCGGCGTCTTGATGAGATTGAAATACTCCATCGCCGCCCTGAGCGGCGGAACCGCCCCGACTATCGTCATGGCTTTGAGGGCGAGTTCGTGCATAGTCTCGGGGTCCTGCGTAAACAGCGCGGGGCGTATTATGTTTTCGAATAGGGGATCCATTTCTTGAAAAAACTTGCCGGACTTTAAACCCGTTCCGCGCGCTCCGGCAAGACAAAACGTCCCGCAAATCCCGCGATAATGCTTGACCGCGCGCCGCGCGCAGCCCTTATATTTAGGGGAACTCACCCCGCCCGCGCCCGCCGCGCGGCGGCAAGGGCGAATAAGATGGCTACCAAAATAATAGCGGTCGGCAAAATGAAATGCGCCGAACTCAAATCCCTCTGCGCGGAATACGCCAAAAGGCTCTCGCGCTACGGCGGCGTCGAGATCGCCGAAGTCAGGGACGCCGGCGCGGAGGCGGAAGCCGACGCCATACTCGCAAAGCTCGCGAATTTCAGGGGGCGGGTCTACGCGATGAGCGATGAGGGAATCCTCATGGGCTCGCGCGAATTTTCCCGCGCGCTTGAGGTCGACTTGCAACGCGGCGGCAGCGCGTTCGCCATAGGCGGCCCCTACGGGCTGTCGGACAGGGTGCGCGCGAGGGCGGACGTCGTAATGTCTATGTCGCCGATGACTTTCACGCACGAATTCGCGCGCGCCGTGCTTCTCGAACAAATTTACAGGGCAAAGACCATATCCGCAAACGCGGGATACCACCACTGAATTTATGAATATCCTAAAATACCTTCCGGCGGCGGCCGCCGCAATATCGCTAAATGCGGCTCTCTGCGCCGCCGAAACCGCGCGGCTGCGCGCCTATCCCGTATCGTTTCCGTCCGCGGACTCCGCGCCGATAGAATCCAAGGCCGCGGTCGTCGCGGAAATTCCGGAGGACGAAAGGGGGCTTTTTGAGGCCGCCAAATTCGCCCTGGCGTCCGACCCGAAAGAGCTCGGGCTGTCCGCCTCCGACGCCCGCCGCGCCGCCGCGTACAAAAAAATCGCCCGTCCCGACCCGTCAAAATTTCTCGCCTCGGCGAAAATCGGAGAATATTTTGCGGTATTTCCCGCCGCCTCCGCGCCCATGCCGAAAGGCCGGCCCAACGTCAATTTTATGGTCTTCAAAAGGGATTCCGAAAAATACGCCTGGCTTCCGTCCTTCAACGACCCGATCCTGCAAGTCATGGCGGACGGAGCCGCGAAATCGCGCGAAACGAGCCGCGGCGCCATAAAGCCCCTGACGGAATCCGACGCCAAAATCCTCGCCGAGCTCGAGAAAAAATCCCTCCCGTTTTTGAACTTTGCCAACGGCCCGCTCGTGTCGCTCGAAGAACTGCCCGACGCGGATTCGCACGAGGCCTCGAAATTCTACCGCGCGGCGCAAAACGTGTTCTATTCATGGAAAATCGACGAATACGGAAAGTTCCTGACGCCGCGCACAAAGGCGGCTTTCGACGCGCAATTCGGCTCAATGACCGAAGAGCAGCGCAGAAAAACGCTGGGGGACTACTTTTCATGGGGCAAAAAATACTTAAAGGCGATGGACGCGAGCCCCGTATACGCGATGATATTTTTGCGCACGAAAGACGGCGAACCCCCGCGCCCGGACTTCGCGTACCTGTTAAAAGACGGAGGAAAATTCAAGATTGCCGCATTCACCGACAGCAAGACGCCGCTAGAGGCCTTCATGGGCAAATACCTGCTGACAGATTCCTCCTACGCGGAAAACATGGCAAAAAAATTCGCGCCTGGCGAAAAATAGGCAATCGCCTGCAAATCCGACTCCGCTTTTGCATCCAAAATTCCACTGCACAAGACGCGGCGTTCCCGGCGAGAAACGCGCAAAGCGGCAGCGCAAATAGGCGAGCGAATCCATTTTAAACCTAAAAAACGCGGCGCAAGCGAAACAAAGGGTCGAAGCGTATTAAATATACGCAAGAGTCGCCGTTATCGCGAAGACATTCTCACCTCTACTATTCTCCTAAAAAAAAACGAACTCCACAATGGAGGTTCGTTAATCCTTCCGGAGTTCGTTCCAAAAAAACCTCAGCTTCCCGATTTGGCGCAATGATTTTGGAGCTAAAAACGGGGCGCAAGCGAAACGGCGGATTGAAGCGTATTTTGACATACGCGAAAGTCGCCGTTATCGCGAAGCAACTCGTTTTTAGCCCAAAAGCATTCGCCAAATCAGGCACCGCAACCGCCGTCTTTGTATCCGCAATCGCGGCAGGATCGGCACTTGCCGTCGAACACATACGCGTAGGAATGGCATTTGGGGCAAGTGAGGGCGCTGGACATTGCGATATCCTTTTTCTTCTTTTGCGGCGCGGGAGTCGAAAGCGGAAGTTCGGTCTGCAAGGGGGCGCGTTCGACCGATTTTACGGTCATGGTGCGCCCGTTGCTCGTGAACATTGCGGCGATGTAGTCCTGGTCGAGCTGGCGGAGGCGGCGTCCGTTCTCGGACGGGAACATCCAGTCGAGAAGCTGCATGAGCAGATCGACTATGCTCTTGCAAGTGTGGATTTCGGGCTTGTCGCCCTCCTCGTTGTAGTCGCCGATTCTCACCCAGCCGGAGGGATCGAAAGACATGTAGCGGAATGCTCCGATGAAGTCGTCGAACGGCACGCCGTACTGGAGGGCGATAGAGAAAGCCTTGCAGAAGGCGTCGAACATGCCGTTGATGAAAGAGCCGCCCTGCCCCAGCCTGCCGAAGATTTCGGCGCAATAGCCGGTTTCGGAGACGCCTACGGTCATGTAGCCGTTTATGTCGTCGCCGACCGTAAACTTTACGGTCTGCCCCCAGCGGCGATACGGGAGCCGCTTGCGGACGGGATTGGCGTGCTCCTGCTGCCTGATTTGGGCGGCGGTTTCGACGACCCTGCGCCATGCGTCCTGAATCTCGCCGGAGTCGAGGCGCGTGCTGTAAACGGCGTTCGCCTTCGAGCCGTCTCGGTAGATTGCGATGCACTTTACGCCGAGCTCGTGGCTTTCGACAAGGCTCTTGACTATGTCCTCTTCGGTGGCGGAGGCGGGCATATTGATGGTCTTGCTGGAAGCGCCCGAGATGAACGGCTGGAGGGCGCCGAGCATCTTGACGTGCCCGTCCACCGCTATGCAGCGCGTGCCGCCGAAAGCGGTGTTGGCGCAGTCGAATACTTTGAGGGTGCGCTCGTCCACCCATGGGACGCCCTCCATGTGGCCGCAGCCGAAGTAGATGGCGGCGTCTGAGAACGGCAGAGTGCCTTTCTCGGACTGGGAGCACATGCGCTTGAAGAGATCTCGGTACTCGGCCTCGTCGCGGACGGAAGAGAGGCGCGCGGAAATCTCGCGGCAGATCTCGCCGCCGTCGGCGATGGATTTGAGCGCTTCGAGGTGTTCGGAAACGTGCTTGGAATGGAGGAAATTTTCCGCGCCCGCAAGCCCCGAAACTTCGGCGATAATCGTCAAAATCTGCTCAAACGAATATCCGAGCTTTGCGAGACCCTGCGGGACGAGGCCGTTTATGAGGGTCATGGTTCCGCCGCCGCTGAGCTGCTTGTGCTTTACGAGCGAATATTCGGGCTCGGCGGAAGTCGTGCCCTCCTCGTAGATGCCCATGGGCGCACTGATGGTGCCGGTCGGGGCTATGCAGGTGACAAAACTGTTGCGGAAAACCGGCTCCTTTTTGAGGGAATCCCAGAGCCTGCCCGCCTCCTCCGCCACGTCGTTCCACTCGGAGCCGAGGGAAACCTTTTCGCCGACGCTCTTTTTAAAGCCATCTATCGCGTCGCGCGCCGTGAAAGACTCCTCGTTCGGAAGCTCCTCGTTTTTGTGCGCGTGCGCTTTTAGCCCGAGGAGCTTTTTGAGCTCGTCGTTCATCAGAGCGTGCATGTTGAGAACCCTGCGCATGCTGCCCTTTATGAGCGGGTATTTCGCAAATTCGCCGAGGGCCGCGCCGAGCTTCGCGCTCGTGGAATAGCAGACGGAAGTCAGCAGCGACGCGAGGGAAGCGGCTATCGCCCTGCCCTCCGACGAGTCGTAGGGAATGCCCAAAGACATAAGGAGGCCTCCGATGTTCGCAAAGCCTATTCCCGTAGTGCGGTAGTTGACGGTGTTTATCGCGATTTCCGGAATCGGGAAGCCGCCCTTGGTTATGTTCATGTCGGCGGCGACCATGGCGATTTCCACGGCCTTTTTAAATTTCTCTATGTCGAACTTCGAGTTCTTGTAGAAGCGGATAATGTTGAAAGAACTGAGGTTGCACGAGCTGAACACGGGGCCGAGATACTCGGAGCACGGGTTGCTCGTCTCAATCATGCACTCGTCGCGGAAAGTGCTCCAGAAATTGATGATGTCGTTGTTGTGCAGGCCGGGCTCGGCGTTGTTCCAAATGGCGTTTGCCATCTGCGCGAGCATCTCGTTAGGGAAGTATTCGCGCACGATATGTGAGGGGTCTTTCACCCAGCGGGTGGCATACTTCGTACCGTTTTTGTAGGCGAGCCAGAAGCCGCTCTTCATGGAGACCGTGTGGTTTGCGTTCTGGTTCGAGAGCGTCTGCCCGTAAATGAGGTCGTCCATCGCCGGACTGAAAGTCTTGTCGACTACGAACGGAGAGCTCAAAAGCATCTTGGCCGCAATCTGCTCTTCGGGCGTGCCGTCGGCGAGCTTCTGCCTAGCCAGCTGCCGGAGCCCGCAGATTACGTTGTGCTCCTGCAAAATCACCTTGGCGACTTCCTCCTGCCTGAACTTCGTCTTGACAAATTCAAAGACGTCGGGGTGGTCGGAGTACATCACGACCATTCGCGCGGCGCGACGCGTCTTTCCGCCGGACTTTATGGCGCCCGCCATTTTGTCCCAGCCCCTGTCGAAGGATAGCGGCCCCGAGGCCGACCCCTTCCCCGCGATGGGCTCGCCTTCGCTGCGGATTGAGGAAATGTTTATGCCCACGCCCGAGCCGCTCGAAAATATGCTGCCCTCGGTGTACTGGTGCTTTAAAATAGCCTCCATCGAGTCCTCGACGCCGAGGATAAAACACGCGCTCGCCTGCGGGTTTGCATAGGCGTTGGGCGATTTTTTCGCCTCCACGCCGTTCTTGGTCTCGACGCCGTAATATGCGTCGTTGCCCTTGTTGCCAAGCAGCTCGCGCAAATCCGGACGCCCCCATCTCCATTGCTCCCAGTGGCCGATGTTAAACCACACGGGGCTGTTGGGCGCCCACATCTGGTGAAGCAGCATGTACTTCATCTCCTGATTGTAGACGAATGCGGATTTCTCGTTTGCGAAATATCCGAGCTGGTATCCCCAGACCGTATAGGTATTCGCGATGCGGTCGAAAATCTGCTTTATTGAGTCTTCGTATTCGACGGTGCCGGGGTCTTTCCCGAAAATGTATTTGCTGACGGTGATTTTTAAGGCGTTGTCGCCCCAGTGGGCCGGAACCTCTACATTTTGGCGCGAAAAGACCATTTCGCCCGACGCGAACATTTTTATGTCCTTGCGAACCCACTTGGCCGTATCGTAGGCGAAAACGCCCTCCTTTGTAAAAATGCGCTCGAATTTAAAACCGCCCGGGCGGCCCTTTTTGCCCAAATCCAAAGTTTGGTTCCCGTCGACAATTATTTTGGCCATAATATGCTGATTTTATTGTTCTTAAAAAGAGGTAAATTGACGCCTCTCTCCCCGCCGAACGACGAAGAAAGACGGCTTTCGGCGGCGAAAAACGCCGGATTTGATCCAAGCCTCTCCCCCGCCAATCTTTATCCACACAAAAACGACAATCGGCGGGGGTTGTCAATTGAAATTTCCCCGCCTGAACCCCCTAAATTCCCCGAATGCGCCAATCAAAAGCCCCTGCGGGCGAAACTCCCGCGAAAAAAATTGACGAACCTCCCGCGGGCGCGTAAATGTCCGGAATGTTTTCCGCAAAAAAATTCAAATCCGCCGCGGCACTCGCCGCCATCGCGCTCTCACTGCTCCCCGCCGCCATCGCCGCGAAAGCCCCCGAAGCGCCCCGAAAACCCGAAATCAAGAGCCAGTGGGAATCCAAGCGCGTCGCATTTCTCGGAGACTCCATCACCGACAAATCCCATGTGGGAACGACCAAAAACTACTGGCAGTTTTTGGAGGAAATCCTCGGCATATCCCCGCGCGTCTACGGAATCAACGGCGACACGTTCCGCGGAATACTCAAACAGGCCCAAAAGCTGAAATCCGACGGGGCGGACAACATAGACGCGATAATCGTATTCGCCGGCACGAACGACTACAACGGAGGCGTAAAGCTCGGAGAGTGGTACGAATACGCCGACGCCGAAGCTCCGATAGCCGGCGGCAAAACGCAAGTCCGCAAGCGCAGAACGCCCTCGATGGACGCCTCCGCTTTCAGGGGCAGAATAAACGCCGCCATGTCGTTTTTGAAGGAAAACTTTCCCGAAAAGCCGATTATCCTGATTACCCCCATACACCGCGGATTCGCGCAATTCGGCCCGGACAATGTGCAGCCCGACGAATCCTTTCCGAACCGCATAGGGCTCTACGCGGACTCTTACGTCGACGCCGTCAAGGAAGCCGGGAACATATGGGCGGTTCCGGTGATAGACTTGAATTCGCTGTGCGGGCTCTATCCGAATGCCGCCTCCCACGCGCGCTTTTTCCATAAAAAGGACACAGACCTCCTGCACCCCAACGCGAAAGGCCATGAAAAAATGGCGCGCGCGATAGCGTACCAACTGCTTGGACTCTCCGCCGAATAAAAACGGCGGCAAGCGAAACCGCCGCGACAAAGACGGCAACGCCAACGCGCGTACCGAAAATAACGCCCAATAAAAACGACGCGGCGAAAAATCTCCCCAAAAACAGGCAAGAGAAAAAATATGTCTTTACAAAAACGGCATAAAATGGGATAAAGGCAGAATCAATCAAACGCGGGCGTAGCTCAATTGGCAGAGCGCGAGCTTCCCAAGCTTGAGGTTATGGGTTCGACCCCCACCGCCCGCTCCATTTTTCCGGCGCTGTTATAGCGCCTTTTTTATTGATTTCGATCAAATCGTAACAATAAAATTTATATTATTTTGTAATAATACGATATTTCGGCACAAGTCTGTGTCTATATTGAAAGAAAGATAAGCGTTATGTTCTTTGGGTCAACCTCCAAGTCAGTGAAATTAACGGGAAATGCCGCATTGAGAAAGACTTTATCCATTGCGAAAATCGCCCTGAGACGGTCAAGAAATCCCCTGCCGCCCCATTAAAAGAATCTTTACACTATATCACAGCGCGTAGATTTTCGTTTTTTTCCATCTTATCTAAGTCACTCAAAAGAATTATTTTGTCAATGCGTTTCAATAGAATCTTTCGCCTTCAATTTTCGGACAATATTAACCTCGCCATATTGCCGACAAATTTCATCTTAGAACTTATATAAATTCACAGGTTTTGTAATTCAAAACTGTTGAATTTTTGGCGGAGAGTTTTTTTATTTGGGCGAATGGAAGCAATGGACGAGTCGCGCCTGACGGAGGCGCTAAAAAAGTATTTTTCCCACGAGCGTTTTAGAAAGCCGCAGGGCGAAATCGTCGCGTCCATCGTTTCGGGAGCGGATACGCTGGCCATCATGCCCACCGGAGGCGGCAAGAGCCTTTGCTACCAGCTGCCGGCCATGCTGTTGGACGGGGTCACCATCGTGATATCGCCGCTCATCGCGCTGATGAAAGACCAGGTCGACGCCCTCAGGGCGCGCGGGATTCCGGCGGACATGATAAACAGCTCGCAGTCTTGGGCGAGGCAATCGGAGGCGTTGGAGGCTCTTGCAGCGGGCAGGCTGAAGCTTGCGTACATCGCGCCGGAACGGTTCAGGGCGCGGTCGTTCATGCGGGCGCTCGCGGGCGTCAAAATATCCCTGTTTGCGGTGGACGAAGCACACTGCATAAGCCAATGGGGGCACGACTTCCGCCCCGACTACATGCGCCTCGGGGAGGTTCTCGAAATCCTCGGGCGCCCCGTCTGCGCGGCATTTACGGCGACAGCCACACCGGAGGTTCGGGAGGACATCTCCAAACAGCTAATGCTCCGCGACCCCGCAGTCTACGTCTCGGGATTCGCGAGGCCCAATCTCTCATTCAACGTCCGCGAAGTTTCGAGCAAGGCGGAAAAGGTTTCGAGAATCTGCGAGCTCGCCGGCGGCGGCGGGGCGGGCATCGTCTATTGCGCGACGCGAAAGAGCGCGGAGTTTCTGTCGGAACAGCTCGCGCAGCGCGGAATAGCCCATACGCTCTACCACGGGGCGATGTCGCCGCAGGAGAGGGACAAATCGCAGGACGACTTCATAAGCGGAAGAAAAAACATTGCGGTCGCCACAAACGCGTTCGGCATGGGCATCGACAGGCCCGACATAAGGTTCGTCTGCCACTACGAGCTGCCCGGGAGCGTCGAGGCGCTCTATCAGGAGTCCGGACGCGCCGGGCGCGACGGGCAGGAATCGCGCTGCGAGATGCTGATGATGTATTCCGACAAGCGGGTTCAGGAATTTTTTATCGAGGGTTCCAACCCTTCGCCGGATTTTATAAGAAGCGTGTACCGCGCGATAAAAAACAACGCAGACGAGTCGGCGTCGTGCCTTCTGGACATCGAAACGATAGCGGACATTATAGCCGGAAAATTTTCCCGCCGGACGGGCGCAAAGAGTCCGATGCGCGCGGGAGGGGCGAACCCCATGGCGGTTTCGAGCGCGATATCCATATTGAGAAAGCGCGGGCTCGTCGAGCGGTTCGACGTCGCGGGCTCGAGGGTTAGAGGCACGCGGCTTCCCGATCCCGACATCGAGCCCGAAGACATCGTTTTCCCGCCCGGAATGCTGGAGGAGAAGCGGAGGCGCGACGAGGCCAAGCTGCGCGACGTAATCGCCTACGCCTACGCAAAAGACTGCCGCCAGCGGTGGATTTTAAACTACTTTGGCGAAAAGGACGCCGAATGTTGCGGAAAGTGCGACAACTGCGCGGCGGCAACCGGAACTTCGGACGCCAAAACGCGCGAGCTGTCGCCCATGGAGCTCACCGTCGTGAGAAAGGCGCTCAGCGGGGTGGCGAGGCTTTCGAGGCGCGCCGGGCCGCGGGCATGGCTGCCGCGCTTCGGCAGGGGAATGATAGTGAAGTCGCTGCTCGGAAGCTCCGACGCCAGAATCCGCCAGCTCGGGCTGGACAAGATTTCCACGCACGGAATCCTGAAAGTTTTCGGGAAAAAATTCGTCAACAGCCTGTTTGACGCGCTCGCCGACGCGGGGCTCGTGGAGACCGCGCTCGATGGCGAATACCCGCTCTTGGGCATAACCGACGCGGGCGTGGACGTTCTGCTCGATTCCAAAACAACCGTCAGAATGCATTACCCGAGAACTTCCCCCTCCCCCGCTCCGGAAAAGCGCAAAAAGCGCGCGAAAAACCCCGCTTTTGAAGGCGGAGAGGCTCCCGAAAAGCCGCGCGGCAAAAAAGCGCCCGAAGAGCTCGATTCCTCCGACGGCAGGCTCTACGAAATCATGGCGAAAGAGCGCATGCGCCTGGCCGTCGCGCGCAAGGTAAAGCCGTACCAGATTTTTTCAAACGCCACCCTCGCGGAATTCGCACGCCTCCGCCCCCGCACGCTGGAAGAAGCCGCGCGCATCAAGGGCGTCGGAGAGGCGAAGCTGCGCTCGACTGCGCCGGCGTTCGTCAGAATAATAGAAGAATACGGCGGA
>CAJMOT010000039.1 GCA_905214995.1 uncultured bacterium
GCGGCGCGGCACATGAACGCAAACCTCCCGCCGTTGTCGGAGTAGTCCGCGCCGTTGTAATTATATATGCCCGGGCGGTCGAAATACATGTTGAACTCCAAAAGCAGGGCTTCCGCCCCTCCGAGGGGCGCCGACCACACGGACGCGCCGTATTCGAGCCCAAGGCCCATGCGCACCGAAAGGTTGTCCATCTGCTTTTTCATGTCTCCGGAGCGCTTTACCGACGCATAGAGCGGCGTAAAAATCTTTACGTCGCAGCCCGTCTCGGCGAACCGCTTGGAAATCGACGACACCATGTCGCCCAATCCGCCGGCCTTGGAAAAGGGGGCGCATTCCGGGGAAATCATGAGGATTTTCATTTTCATAACACGTGCGTTTTTTTTTGCGCAAAGGCATTTTGGGCGCCGATGCTGCAAGTTAAAAATCGGTAAATCCTCCCAGAGAAGACGGCGATTTGCAAAACTTTTTTTCGGTCGTTTTTTGAGGCAAACGGAATCCTCCGCGGCGGCGCGCGCGCCCGCCGAACCGTTCCGCAAAAGGATTTGAAGCTTAACGGCAAAAAAGTTTTT
Source organism: uncultured bacterium (assembly GCA_905214995.1). Classification (GTDB taxonomy): domain Bacteria; phylum Verrucomicrobiota; class Verrucomicrobiia; order Opitutales; family Intestinicryptomonadaceae; genus Merdousia. The sequence continues at coordinate 570 of CAJMOT010000039.1, forward strand.
CCTGCGATATTTTTGTTTTCAAAATACGGTTTAAAATATGAAAAAGATTTTTTTGACAATCGCCGTTTCGCTCGCGCTCCGCCCCGCTCTCGGCGCGAAAATCGCCGCGGGCGTCTACCGTGGCAAAGGGTGACTATAACCGAAATGCTCTCCGATTTGCGGGAAATCGGAGTTCGCAATGTCTCGATGTTCGCAAAATATCTCGGCGCGGAAACGATGACCGCCGAGGCTCCGGCGCGCGCCCTTCCGACTTACGGCGGGCTGGCAAAGGAATACGGCATAATGGCAAGGCTCTACGACCGCCCCGTCGGGCGGAAAGTCGGAATGGCGGAACCGCCCTATTCGACGCCCGAAAAGACGGTCTCGGCGCGTTCCCCGACTGCGGGGACTGGGAGCGCTCGGGATTCGACATAATAAAAAGCGCTTGAAAAAACTCGGCGGGAAAATATCCGCCGTGAACATTCAGGATTTGACGGCGTTCGGCAAATGCGAGGAATACGGAAAGGGCGTTTTGCCGCTCGACGGATTTCTGGGGAATTCGCGGAGTTCGACGGCTGGTGCGTCGTGATCTTCGACGCCGCACCCGACCGCCCGCAAATAGAAAAAGTCGCCCCGTCGGTAAAATGCCTAGAAGCGCGCGGCTTTCAAAAATAGGCAAAAAAGTTCTCGCAAAAGGGGCGAATCGGGGGAAAATGTCCGGAATTTTTCGATTCAAACGATGGATTCCTCCGAACTGGACTACGACCTGCCCGAAGAGCGCATAGCGCGCTTCCCGTCCCGCCGCCGCGACGCCTGCAAGCTGCTGGCGTACTCGCGCAAGACGGGGGAAATCGCGCACGCGAAGTTCGCGGATCTGCCGGACATTCTCGAAAAACCCCACAATTTTTTCCGCAACTCCGCATCCGTGCTAAAAGCGCGGATATTCGCGCGCAAGCCGACCGGCGGGGGAGTCGAATGCCTCCTGCTATCTCCGCTCGACGGCGGCCGCGAGTGGCTTTGCATGCTGAAACCCGGCAGGCGGCTGCCGGCGGGCTCGCGCTTCGGAATCGACGGCGTTTTCTCGGCTGAGGTGCTGTCGAAGGACGCCGAGGGCAACGCCGCCGTGCGCTTCGACACTTTCGGAAACGGGGGGGTCATAGAGATGAGCGAGCGCGTCGGCGTGGTTCCCCTGCCCCCGTACATCGCCCGCGACCAAAAGTCGCCCGACTACGACAGGGACTTCGACAACGAATATTACCAGACTGTCTACGCCGACCCCTCCAAGCGCGTCGCTGCGGCGGCTCCGACGGCGGGCCTGCACTTCACGCCCGAACTCGACGAAAGGCTTCGCGCGCGCGGGCACGCCTTCCATTCGCTCACCCTGCACGTGGGGCTCGGCACGTTCAGGCCCATGAAGACCGAAAGAGTGGAGGATTTTCAAATACACTCGGAAATATACGAAATCCCCGCCGAAACGCTCGCGGCGATGGGCGACGCCTCGCGCCCGAAGCTCGCGGTGGGAACTACGTCGCTCAGGGCCATGGAGGACTATTGGCGCAAAAACGGCGCGCCGCCCCGTGACTGCGCGCGGCCTGTCGCGGACTCGGCAAAAATATTCGTCTATCCGCCGCAGCGCATACTTTCCGCCGACGCGCTCGTCACCAACTTCCACCTGCCCCGCTCCTCCCTGATGTGCCTGGTGGCGGCATTTTTAAGCCCCGGCGACGCGGACGGCGTCAAAATGCTGAAAGACCTCTACCGGCTCGCCATAGAGAAAAAATACGACTTTTATTCCTACGGCGACGCCATGCTGATATTGTAATGGCGCTCCGCAAACCCGGCATGATAGAGTGGCAAAACGCCTCCGGACATTCACGCGCCAACCGCGCTTAAACCTTGCGCAAGTTCATCATCTTTTCGAGCTTTGAGGTGACGATGTTGTAGGCCTCCTCCACGGTTTCGGCGTACTCGAAAAAGCCGAGGTCGGACTTCGTTATGACGTCGGTCTTTACGAGCCAATCGAAGTCCACCGCGTTTTCCCAGAATTTTTTGCCGAAGAGCACCGTCGGAATGTACGAATGCGTCTTGCGGGTTTTCATCAGCGTGAAAACCTCAAAGAATTCGTCGAATGTTCCGGTGCCGCCCGGAAAGACGACGAGCGCCTTGGCGAAAAACAGCAGCCAGAATTTGCGCATGAGAAAATAATTGAAGTTTATCCATACGCCCCTGTCGAGATACTTGTTGCGCTTCTGTTCGTCGGGAATCACGATGGTGGCCCCCACGGGGGTTCCGCCAGCCTTGTACGCGCCCTTGTTGGCGGCCTCCATGATTCCGGGGCCGCCGCCCGTCATTATGTAAAATTTTTCGTCCTCTGGCAAATCGAGGCAGTTGGACCACTCTTGCAGCCTGCGCGCGAGCTCCTCGGCGGCGGTGTAGTATTTGGACATTTCGCACGCCATTTTTGCCGCTTCCAACCCCTCCTTCGAGCCCGAGCGCTTCTTGGCGGCCGCAAGCTCCTTTTGCGCCGCGTCCTCCGGCTTTATGCGCGAGGCCCCGAAAAAGGTTATTGTGTTTTGGATTTTCTCCTGCTCGAATATGAACGCGGGCATCAACAGGTCGCGCTGAATGCGCATGAGACGCTCCGACATTCCCTCGAAAGCGCACTCAATGGGCTGATCGCAGCTCTTTTCGGCCGCGGTTTCCGGATACTTTTTCAGTTCAGCAGCTTTTTTGGATTTCATAAATCGGCTTTCGAAAAGTTGGAAGTTGCGCTATTTGGCGGAAGCGTCCGGCTTCGATATCTCGGGATTTTCGCCGCCCGCGGGAGCTTTTTCCGCTTCGGCGGGCTCCCCGCCCTCCGCGGAGTCGATCTCGTTTACCGCCTCCGAAACGCCCGAGAGGAGCTCGTCCTTGGGCTGGGAGGATTTGACGGAAACGGGGATTTTGACTTCGTCGAACCCGACGCCCTGAATGTAGAGGAAGCCCTCTCCCTCCGCGCCGCCTTTCAAGGCGACGCTGACGCTCGAGCGCCCTTCCGGAACGACGGCCTCGTCCATTATGACGGAGCTGGGGATATTGGTCTTAACGTCTATCGGATAGCCGCCCTCGGGGGCGGTGAAGCCGATGCCGAAAATCACGTTTACGATCTCCCCGCTCTTTATGTCGATTTTCTTGGGGGAAACCTGCATTTCGGCGGCGTCGACCCTGAACTGGCCTATCCACATGTCGCCGTCGGAACCGACGAGCTTGACTTCGTAGTCCTCGCCGGATTTGAGAGGCGGAACTATGAAGTTTATCGTCGCCCTCGAAACGTATTCGGTGTCGGCCGGAACTCCGCCTATGACAATTTTGTCGAGCTTGTCAAACCCCCTGCCGAGCACGGGGACGACGGTACCCACCGGCCCCCTCTCGCTCTGGAGGGTGACGACGTACCTGCGGACGGGTTCAAGCGTATAGACCGTGGGGCTCGTGAGGGTGCGCTCCTGCTCTTCGCTCTCTACGGTGTTCTTCACCTTGTATTTCAAGGTGAAGTAGTATCTTGCGTATTTTCTGCCCTTGGGCAAACGGTAGTCGTACTCGTAAATGCGCTCGTTCTCGAGATTTTTGACCGCCTTCATGGGAATCGTTTTCTCGTCGATTACGATGAAGGGTTCTATGGAACCGGGGATAATTGAGCCGTCGTTTATGTGCGCGCTCATGCTGAGAGTGTAGAGCCCCGAGGAGTTTTCGGGCATTCTTTCGGGCGTGAGGTTTGTGAGCCCCGCGCATCCGGAGAGCAGCAGGGCCGCCGCGGAAAAAACGAGTGATAATTTTTTTGCCATATGAGTCGGTTTTGTTTTATTGCGTTGATTTTATTAAATAATAGCGCCTCCCATGCAAGCCATTTTCGAGAATTTCGGAATTTACGCGCACGTCCCGTTTTGCTCGAAGCCGTGCGGGTACTGCCGGTTTTACAAGCTGCGCCCGAAGCCGGAGGACATCGCCGAATATGTAAGGGCTTGCGCGGCGGAGGCCGAATCGCTCGCGCGCGAGGGCGTCCCCGAAAAAATCGACACGATGTTCTGGGGCGGCGGAACCCCGTCCTCGCTCTCGGAGGGCGAAATTGAAAGCCTGGCGGATGCGCTCGGAAGATTCCGTCCGTCGCGGGAGTGGACGGCAGAAGTCTCGCCGTCGTCCGCGTCGCGCGGAAAGCTCGAAACGCTTAAGAGAATCGGAGTCACGCGGATTTCCCTCGGGGTGCAGAGCTTCGACGAGGGCGTCCTGCGCTCCCTCGGCAGGGCGCACACGCTGAAAGAGACGCTGAAGGCAATAGACGCCGTGGCGGAGGCGGGATTTGAAAATTTTTCGATAGACCTGATTTTCGGGGCGAAAGGCCAGACGGAAAGCCAATGGAGGGCCGACCTGCGCCGAGCCGCCGAATGCCCCGTAAACCACATAAGCGCGTACTGCCTCGAATTTGAGAGCGGGACTTCCTGCTGCGGCGGGATAACCGGCGCCGAAGAAATCGAAAAGCGCGCGAGGGAGGGCGATTTTTTTGAAATCGCCATGGACGAACTCCCCGCGCTCGGGTTCAGGCAGTACGAAATATCGAACTACGCGCGCGAAGGCGGGGAGTGCCTGCACAACCTGTCTACGTGGCACATGGCGCAATGGGCGGGCGTCGGGCCCTCGGCGGCGTCGCAGTTCGGCGGATGCCGCAGGCGCAACGCCCCGAATTTTGAGAAGTGGAAACTCGGCATAGAAAACTCCGCGCCGGCATACGAGGACGCCGTAAGGCTCGACGACGACGAGATGTTCTCGAGCGCGCTCATATTCGGGCTGCGAATGAACGAGGGCGTGGATTTGTCCGTCTTGCAGGCGCGCTTTCCGAAAGCCGACTGCGGCAGGTACGGGGAGAGCATAAAATTTCTCGAGGGACTCGGGCTGCTTGAAGCGTCGAAAGACAGGCTGCGCCTGACGCGCGCGGGCAGGCTTGTTGCGGACTCGGTTGCCGTCGAGCTCCTGTAAGCCCGCGCTATTTGCGGCGCCCGGGGCGGCGCGCGCCCTTCGGAGAGCCGGATTTCCCGCCCGCGGAATCGGGCTGCGCCGGAATTTCTTCGCCCTTCGCGGATTCCGAAAAAAGCACCTTATACAGGCACCACGCGAAGAGGGCGGTAAAGGAGCCCACCGACAGAATGAAAGTCGCCCAGCCGCCTAAGCTCATTTTTCAGCCCTCCCGCCGGGAAATCTGTCATACCTGCGCGACATGGAAAGTATCATCGCATAAAATACGTAAAGCGCGCCGATTATCGCGACCGCCATTACCGCTACCGGATTGCGCGGGTGGGACTCGGAGCCGACCAGATCGAGGATGTACGGGCTTATAGAGCCGCTGCCGACGATCCCGAAAACGTCCTTTGCAAGCCACATCAAAAACACGCCTATCAGCAGCGCGGGAGTCACGTATTTTATGAGGAAGGCGTAAAATTTCGGAAGGCGGATCTGCGCGCCTATGTTCGCGAGCCTCATGCCCCGCTCCGCCCCGAAATGCCACGCAAACAAAATCGTCTGGACTATTGCGAAAAAGTATATCGCCACCTGCCCCATCCAGAAGTCGAAAGTGTCCATCGCCTTCAAATTCTCCGAGAAGTAGACCACGAACCCCGATATGAAAAACGCTATCACCCCGAGAAGCAGCGTCGAAAATTTGCGCTTTATCCTCACAGCCTCCTCTATGAAAGCCATGCTCGGCTGGAGCATTGAAAGCGAGCTCGTCACCGCCGCGAGGTAGAGCAGGAAGAAGAACATGAAGCCGAAAGCCCACCCGAGCGGAATCTGCGCGAAAAACAGCGGCAGCGCTTTGAAGCCGAGGTCGAACAGGCTCAGCCCCGCGCCCATCACGCCCGATATTCCGAAGAACGCCACCGCCGCCGGAACCGTTATCATGCCGCCGAGGCAAACCTCGCAAAATTCGTTGGCGCTGCACGATGTCACGGAGCTTAGAACTATGTCGTCATTGCGCTTCAAATAGCTTGCATAGGTCATTATGGCGCTGAACCCGACGGTCAGGCTGAAAAACACCTGCCCCGCCGCCGCTATCCAGATCGACGGGTTTGAAAGCTGCTCCAAAACGGAAATGCGGCGTATCCGGACCTTTCCTCCGCCCTCCGCGACTTTCTTTTCCGCGGCGCGCATTTCGATGCCGCCGACGAGCCTCTGCGCCTCGACCCATTTTCCGCCCCTGTTCTCCTCCAACACGACTTTTACCGGATTCCACATGAACCCAAGGCCCTGGTTAATGGTGCGCTCTGGGTGTTCCGGAGTGACATCCGAAAGCGTCATCATGCGCGCCACGATCACCACCGCAAGGACGATGAGGGTAGGCATTGCGTATTTGCAAAAGAGCTCTATGCCCTTCGACACTCCGCGGTATATGAGGACGAAATTCAGCGCGAACGAAAACAGAAAATAGACGAGCACTCCCCCGAGCCCGAATTTGAGCGAACTGCCGTCCCCGCCCGCGCCCACGAAGTCGGCGAAAAATCCGCCGGATTCACCGAGGGTCTTGAAGTCGAGCGAGCCGAAGAGAAAGTTTGCCGCATATCCGAGGCACCACGCCTCTATGTAGACGTAGTAGCAGAAAATTATCATCGTAAGCAGCGCCCCGATCGCCCCGATGTACGCCGTTTTCTTGCTCCCGCCGAAAAACCCCATTATTCCCGCGGGAGAATGGTAGCCGTTGGCGCCGCCGTGCCTGCCCATAGTCCACTCGCAAACCGCGATCGGCAGCCCCAGCAGAAAAAACGAAATCACATACGCGAGCATGAACGACGCCCCGCCATACATCGCCACCTGCCCGGGGAATTTCAGAAAATTCCCGAGCCCCACCGCGCTGCCCGCGACGGCGAGAATCGCGCCGAACCTCGAATTCCAGGACTCAGGCTTCATCCGCCTCGCCTTTCGGGATCTCCACGCCCTCGGTTTCCAACCCGTGGAATTTGCGGTATTCAACGGTCTGCCGCGCGCCCATGTAAGATTTCAGCAGCTTGGGGTCCGTTTTTAGCATGTCCACCATTATCAGGCCGTCTATGCAGCTGCCGAATTCCCTGTCCACGTTGAACGCAAGCAGCTCCCCGTCCAATTTCAAGTAGTGTTTTAAGAGGGTCGGAATCCCCTTGTTGTCAAACTCGATTTCCGAGACGAGGGCCGATATGTGCTCTATGTCGCTTGCGCAGCTCATGAGGGTCTGCCTGTCCACGTTCTTCATGCGCAGCTTCGGGGGCTTTTTCGCCTTGACAAATTTGGCGAGCTCCTCGGAAGTCTTTTTTTCGGAGAGGAACTGGACTATCAAATCCTTGGATATGGAGTTGTACTCAGTGCTTATGCTCACCGGCCCGTAGAGCGTCCTGTACTGCGGGTGGCGGTAGAGATATTCGCCGATTCCGCGCCAGAGAACTGCGAGCGTCGAGCGCTTCTTCTGGTATTCGCTGACGATAAAAGACCTCCCCATCTCGAGCGCGGGGGCGATGCGCTCCATCAGCTCGGGGCGGATTTTGAAGAGCGTGGAGGCGTAGAGCCCCTGGACGCCGATGGAGTTTATTATCTTGTCCGTCCGCCCGATTCGATAGGCGCCGGCGATGCGCCTGTTTTCGGAATCCCACATGAACATGTGGAGGTAGTACTGGTCGAACTCGTCGTTGTCGATGCTCTTTCCCGTGCCCTCGCCGACCTCCCTGAAAGTCTTTTCGCGCAGCCTGCCGATTTCCACGAGCGTCCACTTTATCTGCCACGCCTCCGCGCAGTACACGCAGATTTTCCCGACGGACACCATTTTGCACGACTCCGGCAGCGCAGCGATCTCCCGCTCCATCTTTTCGGGCGAAATAGGCAAAATGAGCTCCTGCATTTCCCTCTTCGGGAAAAACTTTTCCATGCTCTTGCGAAACGCCGAAATCTGCTGGGCTGACGCCTTGGTGCCTTTCGTGTTCTTTCCGCCGAGAATGTAGGAATTTATGCGCAGCCAACCGGCGAGCTCCTCGTCGGTCTTGAATCCGGCGATTTTGCGCGGCGGAATGGGAGAGCCCACGCGCATTCTCACCGGCCCCCGTGAGGCCGCGGCGAACATTTCCCTTATCAGAAGCGCAGTGCGCAGGCGCGGGTGGACGACTCCCGCAAGATAGAACAGAGGGGAGTTGCGCGCCTCGAAGAACACCGGCAGAATCGACGCCCCCATCCGGCGCGCCATCTGGAAGATGTTGGTGTTCCACTCGGGGTCGGTGATGCAACGCTCGCGCAGGCGCAGGTACGAGACCGTCCCCGACGGGAAAGTTCCGACGCAGCCGCCGTTTTTGAGCGTCCTCACAATCTCCTTCATCGCGGAGACGTTTTGCGCCGCCGCCTTTTTCCCCCCGAACGGGTTGACGGATATGGAGCACTCGTTGATTTCGTCCATCGGCGAGAGCATAGAGTTGAGGATCATCTTGGCGTCCTTGCGCACGCGCGTGAGAACCGCCCCGAGGATTATCCCGTCCACGCAGCCGAGCGGGTGGTTCGAGACCACCACCAGCGGGCCCGCCGCCGGAATTTTAGCGATATCCTCGGGGTCGGCCTCAAACTTTACGCCGAGAACGTCTATTGCGCGCTCGAAGAAGTTGCGCCCGTCGTCCATAGCGTGGAGGCGGCGGTACGACTCGTCGAGGCGGCGGAGACCGAAAAACGATTCCACGGGCCTTTCAACAAGGCCGAAAAGCCGCGCGAGCAGCGGATTTTTTATGCCGGCGCGCAAATCTATGATCTTTTTTCGACCCTCGCTCATGGAAAGAGAGTTTGGCAGACGCCCGCGCGAAAATCAATCCTCTTTGGAGAGTTTGTATTCGAACGAGTCTTTGAGCGCCTCCCACGACGCGACTATTATGTTGTCCGACGCCCCGACGGTTCCCCAGATTTCCCCGCCGGAGTCCTTGGACTCTATCATGACGCGCGTGATTGCGTTGGTGCCCGCGCCGCTGTCGATTATGCGCACCTTGAAGTCGGTGAGATCCATCGACTTTATCGCGGGGAATTTTTTTACGAGCGCCTTCCTCAGCGCGAGGTCGAGTGCGGCAACCGGCCCGTGCGCCTCGGCGACGGTGTGCTCGACGGTTCCGCCAATTTCCAGCTTCACCGTGGCCTCCGACTTCGTGGTTCCGGCGAGCTCGTCGCGCTCTACTATCGCCCTGTACCCGCGCACCTTGAAATGCGGCTTGTGTTTTTTGAGGCATTTTGCGAGCAATAGCCCGAACGACGCGTCCGCCGCCTCATACTCGTACCCGCGAAATTCGAGATCTTTCAGCTCGTCGAGAAACTCCTTTATGGCGGGGTCTTTTGAGTCTACGTCAACGCCCATGTCGCGCGCCTTCATCATAACGGACGCCCTGCCGGACATGTCGCTCACGAGCACGCGGGTCTTGTTGCCGACGAGAGACGGGTCTATGTGCTCGTAACTGCGCTTTACCTTGTTGGCGGCGTCGGCGTGGACGCCCCCCTTGTGCGCGAAAGACGACGACCCCACGTACGGAAGGCGGGTGTCGCTGCGCAGGTTCGCCATTTCGTCGACGAACAGGGAGAGGTCGCGGAGCTTTTTGAGGCTGCCCGCGCAGGAGAGCTCGCGGCCCATTTTGAGGGAGAGGTTGGGGATAATCGTGCACAGGTTGGCGTTGCCGTTTCTCTCGCCGATGCCGTTGAGGGTGCCCTGCACCATCGACGCCCCGTTTTCGACGCCCAGAAGCGACAGCGCGACCCCGAGGCCGGAATCGTTGTGGCAGTGGACGCCGACGGGGGTGTCGCCCATAAATTCCGCCGTCCTGCGGACGATCTCCGAAAACGCGCCCATCATCGTCCCGCCGTTCGTGTCGCACAGGCAGACGCACTCCGCGCCCCCGCGCTTTGCGGCGGCGAGCGTTTCAAGAGCGTATTCCGGATTGTCGGCGAACCCGTCGAAATAGTGCTCGGCGTCGTAGATTACCCTGACTCCGTTTTTGGAGAGGTACGCCACGCTCTCCTCTATCATTTTGAGGTTTTCCTCCGGAGTGGTCTTGATGACCTCCGTGACGTGCAGAAGCCACGTCTTGCCGAAAATTGTCACATAAGGCGTCTTCGCCTCGAGCAGCAGGGCGATCTGCGGGTCGTCCTCGGCGCGGACGTTGGCGCGGCGAGTCGATCCGAAAGCCGTTATTTTTGCGTGGGAGAGGCGCAAATTTTTTGCCTGCTCAAAAAACGCCATGTCGCGCGGGTTGGAGCCCGGCCAGCCGCCCTCGATAAAGTCGATTCCGAAGCTGTCCATTTTTTCGGCGAGCCGCAATTTGGCCGCCACCGAGAGCGAGATTCCCTCGCACTGCGTTCCGTCCCTCAAAGTAGTGTCGTATATGAAAACCTTTTTCATTTGAAATTTTTTTGATCTAATGCCGAAGTTTTCGCCCCGCCTCCTTCGCGGAGCCGCCGCATTGCGCCCGCCCGCCGCAGCGGACGGGCTATCTAATGCCGCGCTCGCGTATGAAAGCGCGGATTTTTTCGGCGTCGGCAGGCATGGAGGTCTTGACGATTTTCTCGCGTTTAAGCCTCTCGAGAATATCCGATTTCGGCTCGAACCCGAGGGTCTTTTTTATGAGCTCCGGAAATTTCGCGGGGCTTGCCGTCGAGAGCACGACCGCCGGAGAATCGGGCAAATCCTTGAAGGCGCACGCCGTATGCGGGTCTATGACAATCCCGTGCTTCTCCCAAACCTCCGAAATCTTGGCGGGAATTTCCGCGTCCGACATTCTGGAGGCCGAAAAATTCCCGGGGTCGAAGCCCTCGAAAACCCATTTTCCTGTTTTGGAAAATTCCGACATTATCCGGCGCACTTTGGCGGAATCGCCGTTTTCTGAAAAATATATGAACCGCTCGAAGTTTGAGGCGACCTGAATGTCCATCGACGGGGCGAAGCTCGGCATGACTTCCGACACCTCGTAAACGCCCGTGTTGAATAGGCGGAACAGTATGTCGTTCCGGTTTGTCGCGACCCTGAAGCCGCCGCAGCGCATTCCGCATTTCCACGCCATCCATCCGGCGAGAACGTTGCCGAAATTGCCGGTCGGAACGGCGAAAACCGCCTTTTCGCGCGCGGGCTCGGGGAGCCTCAGCCAGGCGTATATGTAGTAAACGCACTGCGCGAGCACCCGCGCAAGGTTTATAGAGTTCACCGCAGAAAGCCCCCATTCCGCCTTGAAGGAATTGTCGCCGAAAATCTTTTTAACTATCGCCTGGGCGTCGTCGAAAGTGCCGTCTATGGCTATCGGAAACACGTTGTCCGCCCCCGTGCACGTCATCTGCCTCTCCTGCAACGGGGAAATTCTGCCCTCGGGATAGAGTATGAAAATGTTCACCCCCTTCTTGCCGAGCAGCCCGCTTATGGCGGCGCTGCCGGTGTCGCCGCTCGTGGCGCCGAGCACGTTTATTTTGCGGGAAGTTTTGGCGAGCATGTACTCGTAGAGATTGCCCAACAGCTGGAGGGCGAAATCCTTGAAAGCGAGCGTCGGGCCGTGGTAGAGCTCCAGCATCCAAAGGCAGCCGCCGAGCCCGCGCAGCGGGGCGACCGCCGGATCGTCGAATTTTTTGTAGGACTCGGACACGATTTTTTTCAGATCCCCGTCCGGAACGCCGTCCGCAAAGAGCCTCAAAAATTCAAAGCACAATTCGGCGTATCCGAGCCCCTCCCAGCTTTTCAATCGCCCGGATATGTCCGGCATTTGCTCGGGCACAAAAAGCCCCCCGTCCGGAGCCAGGCCCTCCGCGACCGCCTCCGGAAACGAAAGCCTTCCGCCCTCCCCGCGCGTGCTTATGAATTTCATAGTCCGGCGGACCTATCGTTTGTCGAGCCCGAAGGCCGCGTGCAGGGCATTTGCCGCCTTATCGGAGTCGCCGAGGTCTATGCCAACGGAAATCTTTATTTCGCTGGTCGTGATGAGCTGCACGTTGATGTCGTTGTCGGCGAGCGCCCGGAAGAACTTCGCCGCCACGCCGCTGTGCGAGCGCATTCCCGTGCCCACCACCGAAACTTTCGCGATGTCGCCCGTGAGCTCCGCAGACGCCCCCTCGAAAGACGAACAGAATTTGTCGAGCAGCTTTTCGGCCCTCGGAGCGTCGTCCTTGGAGACCGTGAAAGTGAGATTTGCCCTTCCCTTGCGGCCCAGATTCTGGACTATCATGTCCACGAGTATGCCGGCCTCGCCGAGCTCGCGGAAGATTTCGGCGGCAGTTCCTGGCTTGTCGGGGATGTCCCTGACGGTGACCTTTGTCTGGTTTTTGTCGACGGCGACGCCCGTGATTGCGACGTCCTCCATTGATGGCGCTTCTGATTTCACGATGGTTCCGGATTCGTTGTTAAAGCTTGATCTGACTTCAAATACCACGCCGTGCTTCTGGGCGAACTCCACTGAGCGCGCCTGCATGACCTTCGAGCCGAGGGACGCCATTTCAAGGAGCTCCTCGTACGACATTTCGGGAATTTTCCTCGCGTTTTTAACTATGCGCGGGTCGGCGGTGTAGACGCCGCTGACATCGGTGTAGATTTGGCACACGTCGGCTTTCAGGGCGGCGGCAAGGGCGATTGCGGACAAGTCGCTTCCGCCCCTGCCGAGGGTCGTCACGTTGCCGTCGCCGTCGACGCCCTGGAAGCCCGCGACGATTACGACCTTGCCGTCGTCGAGGCATTTTTTTATGTCCCCGCCGGTAATTTCGACGATTCTGGCGCGGGTGTGCTCAAAATCCGTGTGTATGCCAGCCTGAGCCCCCGTGCGGGAGACCGCCTTTACGCCGAGCGAATGGAGGGCCATTGCGGTGAGCGCGATCGTCTCCTGCTCCCCGACGGCGAGCAGCATGTCCATTTCCCGCTCGTCGGGCATGGAGTTGAGCGTCTTGGCGCGCGCGATGAGGTCGTTGGTCACGCCGCTCCTGGCGGAGACGACGACGACGACTTTGTGCCCGCCGTCCACGAAAGTCTTTATCCGCTTCGCGACATTGAGAATTTTGTCTGTGTTTCCGACGGACGTGCCGCCGTATTTCTGAACGATCAATGACATGTCAGGCGCCTTTCAGCATAAAAAAATGCCGGCTGAAAATGTGAAAATTTAAGCGGTGAGAATGGCAAATTTCCCCGCTTAGTCAACAAGATATTATTTCTTCACGGAGCGCGGAACTCCTTTCCGAAAGGACGTTCCCCGCGGGAGATTTCCGGCGCCGCGAAAACTGCGGCAGGCGCTTTCATACCCCCGAAATATTTCGGGAGTTGCCGGGGAATCAAAATTTATTCCGAAACCGTGTAGAGGCTCGGGTCGACGCCCTGCAAAAAGCGGCTCGGCTCGCGCATTTCGTAGTTGCCGCCCACAACGCTCACGCGCGGGTAGGATATCACGAGGCAGTCCATCGCGCGCGTGGCGGCCACGTAGAACAGCCTGCGCTCCTCGTCCACGTCGCCGTCGTCTATGCTGCGCTTCGTCGGGAACAGCCCGTCCGCCGCGCTTATCAGAAACACCACGGGAAATTCGAGCCCCTTCGCCTGGTGGACGGTCATTAGCCTCACCCTGTCGGAAGAATCCGCCGACTGAGAGCTCTCCGCCTCGGAAATTTCAAGCGTGACGTTGGCGAGAAAATCCTCCATGCCCGCAAAGCGCGACGCGTATTCGAAGAGCGAGTCGAAATCCTGGCACCTGTCTTCCCAGTCCTCATAGGCGGTTTTCATGGCGTCGCGGTACCAGCCCGAGCACGCCAGCCTCACGGCTTCCTTCGGGCCCGAAAGCGGAACGGCGGCGGGCTCGGGAGGCTGCGCCGCATCCGCTTTCGCGCCCCCGCCACCGGAAAGCATTTCGTCGAAAAAGTCCGCCTGCGCGGGCGCGGCGGACGGGCGGGCCGCTTCACCCGCCGCTTTCATGGCGTCGAGCGACTTGGAAATTTTGAGCAAGTCCGCCGCCATGAGCGCGAACGCCCCGCGCGCCGCCGACGGAACTTTCGCCAAAACGTCCCTGTGCGAGAGCGCCTCTACTTCCCCGATTCCGCTCTTTTTGGAGATTTCCGCAACCTTGAAAAATATCTTCGCCGCAGTCTTTTCGCCGACTTTCGGCAGAAACCTCGCAAACCTCATAAAAGACACCGAATCCCTCGGGTTTGCGGCGAATTTCAGCTGGGCTACGACGTCCTTGACGTGGGCCTGCTCGAAAAATTTCAGGCCGCTGGTGATGGCGAACGGTATCGAACGCTGCTGGAGCTGCAGCTGCATGTCCATCGCCTGAAAGTGCGAGCGGTACAAGACGGCGATGTCGGAGTATGAGCGCCGCCCTGCGGACACGAGCTCCGATATGGCGTCGCACACTCTCCTCGCCTGCGACACGCCGTCCATGGCGCGGATTACAAACGGCTTTTCAAACCCGCCGCGCGCGGGCACGAGCGTCTTGCGGTACGCCTCGTCCGAATCCATTTCGGCGAGTATGGAATTGGCGAACGCCAATATCTGCGGCGTGCTCCTGTAATTGCGCTCGATTTTGTAGATGTGCGCCGCCGGATAGCGGTCGCGAAACTCCAGAATGTTGCCTATCTCCGCCCCGCGCCAAGAATATATGCACTGGGCGTCGTCGCCGACCGCGCTGATTCTGCCGTGCGAGGCGAGCATGTCGAGAATGTCGGACTGCAGTTTGTTGGTGTCCTGGTATTCGTCCACCAGAATGTTTTTGAAGCGCTCCGAATATTTTTGGAGGATTTCCGGATTGTCGCGCAAAAGCATATACCAGAGCTCGAGGAGGTCGTCAAAGTCGCAGGAATTTGCCGCGCGCTTTTTTTCCGCGTAATATTCGGCGATTTCCTCTATGTCGCCGTAGGGGGATTCGAGCCACGAAAACCTGTCGGCCATCGCGTCGCGCACCGCGGAGCGCGTGTTGCGGGCGTAGCTTATGATATCGCGCAAAAGCTTCGGCCTCGGGTTGTCCTTGTCGGCGAAATACGACGGGAAAATTTCGCTGGCCGAAGCCTTTATGAGCGATTCCGAATCGTCGGAATCGAGAATCGTGAAGTTGGGCGACAGCCCCGCCGCCTCCGCCTCTATGCGCAGAAAGCGGTTGCCGAGCGAGTGGAAGGTTCCGCCCCAAAATTCGCGCGCCTCCCTGCCCGTCAGCGCGCAGATGCGCGCGAGCATCTGGCTGGCAGCCTTGTTCGTGAAAGTAAGCAGCATTATCTCGCGCGGGGAGAGCCCGCATTCGGAGATAAGCCACGCCACGCGGTAGGTCAGCGTGCGCGTCTTTCCCGACCCGGCGCCCGCGAGCACGAGCGCCGGCCTGTCGCACGGGGAGGTGACCGCGGCGAGCTGGTCGGGGTTGAGCTCGCCTTCAAAATCTATGTCGAGTCTGCGCACTTGCAAAGAAGCGCGCGGGCGGCGAATCAGCCGGAACCCGCGCGCGGGAATTTTAATCCGCTATGGATGCGAGATAGCTCAGGGCCGCCGAATACCCGAACGCCCCGAGCCCCGCGACCGAGCCCGCGCAGACGGGAGCCGTGAGAGACAAATGGCGGAAATCCTCGCGCCTTGCCACGTTGGAAATGTGGACTTCGACGAATGTCATTCCGGAACCCGCAATGCAGTCGCGCAGCGCGACGCTCGTGTGGGCGAGGGCGCCGGGGTTTATTATGCCGTACTTCACTCCGGAATCGGCAAACCCGTAAATTTTGTCGATTATCGCGCCCTCGCAGTTCGACTGGAAGTCCGCAATCTCCGCTCCGAGCTTTTCGGCCTCCGCGCGCAGCCCCGACACGATGTCGGCGAGCGTCGCGCGCCCATAGATTTGGGGCTCGCGCTTCCCGAGCCTGTCGAGGTTTGGACCGTTTATGAGGGCGATGGTTTTCATTTTTTTATTTCCGTAAATCTTTAACCGTTTTGAATGCGCATTAGAAGAAAAAAATCACAGGGGGTTGCGCATTTCTATAAAACTGCACTTCAGCCCGAACTTCTTGGCGACGAGCTCCCCGAGGGCCATCACCCCGAACCTCTCGGTGGCGTAATGCCCGCACGGATAGAGGTTGAGCCCAAGCTCCTGCGCCACGGTGAAGCGGTATTGCGAGAGCTCCCCGCACACAAGCGTGTCCGCGCCGATTGCGGCGAGCTCCTCCACGCAGCTCCCGCTTCCGCCCGAGCACACCGCGACTTTCTCCGGCTCGCGCGAGCCGAAGCGAATGGCTTTGAAAGTCTCCGGAAAGAGCGCGCCTAGCCGCCTTTCGAGCTCGTCCCTGCCGCCCTTCGGCGCGGCGGCGAGAACCCCTATCTTTTCCCCGCAAAAATCGAAGCACCGCGAGATCGCTTTCAACCCGAGCGCCTTTGCGATCAGCGCGTTGTTGCCTATGCGCGGGTGGGCGTCGAGCGGCAGGTGGCAGGCGTAGACTGCGAGGTCGGAGTCCGCGAGGGTTTTTATCTTCTCGTAATTGCGCCCCGTAAACGGAATCGGCGGCGACCAGAACATGCCGTGGTGCGCGATGAGCAAATCCGCGCCCATGTGCGCCGCAAGCTTCATCTCCCCGAGCCCCGCGTCAACGGCGGAGGCTATCGAGCGCACTTTCCCGCTGTTGGCGCATTGCAGGCCGTTTTTCGCGCCGTCGTAGTCCTTGAACTCCCCGACGCGCAGGCAGGAGTCCATAAAAGCCGTTATCTCGCCGAGGTCGGCGCACTTTTCTCTCTTCGCGTTTTTCATGATTTTTTCGGGATTTGAATTTTTTGAGCGCGCCGCAGCTCGAGCCTGCGGTACGAGGCCGAGGAGAAGTCGAACATTCTAAACTCGCCGATTTCCAGAGGAATGCAGCCCGACAAAAAGCCCGCCGCTGCCCCCGCA
>CAJMOT010000040.1 GCA_905214995.1 uncultured bacterium
GATTCCGGCGCGGCGGCGATTCCGCGGCTCGGGAAAATTTTCGGGAGGACGGCGGATCGCCAAGCGGATTCAAGCCGCGCAAAGGTTTCGGCAAAGATTTCCGGCGGGGCTTCGGGAGTCATTCCGGAAAGCCGTTCCGCCCGGACGGGGAAGGCTTCAAAAAACGTTCCGGCGGCGGTTATGGGCCGCGCCCAAAAAAGTTTTGGGACGAGCGCGACGGCGATGATGTATTCTGACTCCAAATGCCGCGGTTGCGCCGCGCGGCGCGGGTTGCAATCGATCCCGGCTTTTCGCGTCGTGCGGCGTTTCTGACGCATATCTTTCCGCAGAGGGCCGCGTTATTCTCTGATTGAGCTTGGCGAATTTCCGCAAAGCGCAACCGTGAAGCCGTCTGCGGGCGCGTTTCAGAGTTTGGATGTAAAAAACCGCGCCTTAAAGCGCGGTTTTTTATTGGGGATTGTCCGCGGGAAGGGTTTCCCCGATTTCATTTAAAAATATCGGAGAGCTTTTTGTTGGCCTCCCTCACTTTTTCCTCGTCGACTTTCAGGACTTTTCTGTCGTAGGTGAAGAGCCCGTTGACTTCGATTTCCACATCGGTGGTCTGCGTATAGACAGCCCCGAAACAGCCGTATTTTGCCATGTCTATCAGCCTTTCGGTGAGCGCGATAAACCGCTTTGTCACTTCCTCGGGCGCCAGGAGATTCCCGTAGCCCCAGTTTTTGTCCTTGACCCACAGGTGGCCATCCACCGCGCAGCCGAGCCCGCCGTATTCGCCGACGGTGTTCACTTTCTGGTTGTTGAAGATAAACATCGTGGGGTTCCCGTAGTCGTGGCAGTCTATCACGTCGCCGCAGTCGAAGAAATTTCCGCCGCTGGCGGGGTTGACGAGGCGCGACGGGTCGAGCGACTTGGTCCATTCGGCGATTTCCCTCGTCTTGAACTGCCCCCACGATTCGTTGAACGGCGTCCAAATGGCGATGCAGGGGTGCGAGTGGAGGCTCTCCATGATTTCCTTCCACTCCTTGCGGAATGTCGCCTCGAACTGTTTGCTTACGGGCTTTTCCTCGCCTTGGAAAAATCCGCGCGGCTGCCAGGCGTTGCCCTCCCCGAACATCGACGGCATGTCCTGCCACACGACTATGCCGAGCCTGTCGCAGTGCGCGTACCAGCGCGCGGGTTCCACTTTCACGTGTTTTCTTATTGAGTTGAAGCCAAGATCCTTCGTCCTTTGAATGTCGAAGAGCAGCGCCTCGTCGGTCGGGGCGGTGTAGAGGCCGTCCGGCCACCAGCCCTGGTCGAGCGGGGCGAATGTGAAGAATTTTTTATCGTTTAGCGTGAAGTCCACGCCGCCCCACTTTCCGTGGGATTTTATCCCGAATTTGCGCATGGCCGCGTAGCTTTTCACGGAGTCGGTCTGCGCGCCGTTTTTGCGGAGGGTTATTTCGAGGCCGTATAGGAACGGGGAGTCGGGCGACCATAGCTTCGGGTTTGCGACGGGCAGGTTTGCGGTCTTGTTCGCGGCGGATTTCGCCTCCGCCACGACTTTGCCGCCGTCGAGGATTTTTATTTCCGCGACCGCCTTCGGGTCGGCGGAATCCACCCTTATGTCGAAGCTGGAAGAGTCGAGGTCCGGAGTGATTTTGACGCCGGATATGTGCGTCGGCGACACGGGCTCGAGCCACACCGTCTGCCATATTCCGGAGACCGCGGTGTAGAATATCCCGCGCGGGTTGGCGGATTGCTTGCCGCGCGGAATGCCGTTGCCGGTGGAGTCCCATGCGCGCACGGAGAGGGAATTTTCGCCCTCTTTTAAAAATTTCGTTATGTTGAATGAAAACGGCGTGTAGCCGCCGGTGTGCTCGCCGATTTTTTCGCCGTTTACGAACACTTCCGCCTTCCAGTCCACCGCGCCGAAATTGAGGAGCACGTCTTTGCCCTTCCATTCTTCTGGGATTTTGAATTTGCGCTCGTACCACAGGCTTTGGTCGCCGCTTATGGTTCTGCCCACGCCCGAGAGCGACGACTCTATCGCGAACGGCACGAGTATCTTCCCGTCGAACGACTTCGGGAGCGGGGCGTCCCTTTTCACGACGGCGTAGTTCCAGAGCCCGTTGAGGTTCAGCCATTGCGGGCGTTCCATTAGCGGGCGCGGATACTCCGGCAGGACGTTTTCGGGGTCTACTTTGTCGGCCCAGACGGTTTTGATTCTGTCGCCGGCGGGCTTCCACTGGGCGAACCCCGCAGAGGCCGCCGCGAATGCGGCGATTAGGAACGCGATTTTTTTCATATGCATAATATTCGGATTTGCGGCGCGGCGGGAAACTCCGCCGTTGCGCATTATTTGAAACTTGGTTTCATTTTCTTTCCAGGCGCGCCGCCTGTCAACCGTTTTTTTTGGCAAATTTTCCGGAGGCGCGGCATGGCGCGGAAATGGGCGGCGCGCAGACGGAAAAGAGGATGGACGGGGAATTTTCGCGAGGTTTTGCCGAAATTTCTCGGCGGTTTTCGGCGCATATTTTCTGCTGGGCATTTCCGGAGGCGCGTTGGTTTGCCGTTCCGGAGCGTTTGCGGCTGCGCGCTCCGAAGCCGGGGGAGGCGGGGAGTTCGGGGCATTGAGGTTTTTGCAAATAGGGAGTTTTTCTTTTGCCGCGCGCAGCGGTTTTCGCTTCGATTCGGCGAGTTTTGAATCCGCGCGGATTCGCTTTACAGCCTTTGGGAACGGCGAAATATTTGCGCAGCGCGGCGGATTGCGCGCCGCCTTGTTCGCGTTCGCGCGGCTTTGGTTCCCCGCGCGAAAATCAAATGCAGTAGTCGTACGCTCCGCCGGAGTCGGAGGCTTTCTTTGCCGCTTCCTCCAGAGTTATGCCGGCGAGGGTTTTTTTTATGTTTTCGTTAAGCAGTTTCCAGACGGGGCGTGCGGCGCACGCATCCGCGCGGGCGCATTTTTTGGGGCATTCCGCGCAGTCTATTATGCACACCTTCCCCTCTGTGGCTTCAAACACTTCCAGGAGGTTTATCTCCGATGCCGGCCGCGCCAGCCTGTACCCGCCGTGCGCGCCGCGTATCGACTCCAAAAATCCCCCCCTGCGCAGGCTGATTATTATGCGGCTTACGTATTTCTGCGAGAGTTTCTGGCTTTCGGCGATTTCCCTAATGAGCCTCGGCGCCCCGTTTTGGTGCAGGGCGATGTCGGCGAGTATCCTCAGCCCGTATCTGCCTTTTGTCGAAATTTTCATCACTTTGCGCCGCCGCGGAAAGCCCAATGGCAAGCGTTCGGCAAATATACGTTTTCGGCGGCGCGCTTGTCCACAGCAATCTTTTGGCGGGCGGAATTTTTATCGGAGCTCATTCGTTTGAGCAATGGCGGAATCCTGCGCATTTTCCGGCCTTTATCTTTTTGTTCTCTAATTGAATGAGGCAAATATTCGCCGATAGATATTCAACCGCTTAAAAATTGTTGACGAAACCGATTCGGCGGGAATAAACTTTGCAGCCAATTTAACGCCGCAATGCCTTCTGCGCCCGCGGCGGGTTTCCCGGCGCAGAATAGAGGGAAATTCCCATCCAATCCGGCATTTATAACAGGACTATATGAAAAGCAAAAACAGCGTGATTACGGACGGAAACGAAGCCGTCGCTTCGATCGCCTTCCGCGTGAGTGAAACCATCGCGATATATCCCATCACACCTTCTTCGCCCATGGCGGAAAATTGTGAGGAGTGGGCGGTAAAAGGCAAAAAGAACATCTGGGGGACTACTCCGTCCATAAGCCAGCTCCAGAGCGAGGGCGGCGTGGCGGGCTCCGTGCACGGCGCATTGCAGACGGGCACGCTGATGACGACTTTCACGGCGTCGCAGGGGCTCCTGCTGATGGTTCCGAACATGTACAAGATCGCCGGCGAGCTCACGAGCTTCGTGATGCACGTTTCCGCGCGCGCCGTGGCGAGCCACGGGCTCTCGATTTTCGGCGACCAGACCGACGTGATGGCGTGCCGCCAGACGGGATTTGCGATGCTCTGCTCCAACAGCGTGCAGGAGGCGCACGACATGGCGCTCGTCGCCCACTCCGCCACCCTCGACAGCCGCGTGCCTTTCCTCCATTTCTTCGACGGTTTCAGAACCTCCCACGAGGTCAACACCTACGACATGATTCCCGACGAAATCGTGCGCGAGATGATCGACTACGACAAGGTTCTCGACATCCGCGCCCGCGCGCTCGACCCCGACAGGCCGTTCATCCGCGGCACCGCGCAGAATCCCGACGTGTTCTTCCAGTCGTGGGAGGCGCGCAATTCCTATTACGAGAAGTGCGCCGACATAATCGAGGAAAAGATGGACAAGCTCGGCAAGCTCACCGGCAGGGCATACAAGCCCTACCAGTACGAGGGCGCGCCGGACGCGGAAAAGATAATCGTCATAATGGGCAGCGGCGCGGAGACGGTCGAGCAGACCGTCAGGGCCCTCAACGCCAAGGGCGAAAAATTGGGCGTCCTCAAAGTGAGAATGTTCCGCCCGTTCAGCGTCCGAAAATTCGCGGCGGCCATTCCGCAGACGGCGAAGGTCGTCACCGTCCTCGACAGGACGAAGGAGCTCGGCGCCATGGGCGAGCCCCTCTACCAGGAAGTTTCCGCCTCCATCGCCGAGGCGCGCGCGTGCGGCCTTCTGCCGCGCTCTTTCGACCCCGTCGTGCTCGGCGGCAGGTACGGGCTCGGTTCCAAGGAGTTCACCCCCGCGATGGTCAAGGGAGTGTTTGACAACGCTTCCGCCCAGTCGCCAAAAAACCACTTCTCGGTGGGCATCAACGACGACGTCACGCACAACTCGATTTCCTACGACGAATCCTTTGTTCTCGACGAAAACGGCGTGATGAGCGCGGTGTTCTTCGGGCTCGGCGCGGACGGCACGGTCGGCGCCAACAAAAACACCATTAAAATCATCGGCAACGGAACCCCCAACTACGCCCAGGCGTACTTCGTGTACGACTCCAAGAAGAGCGGCGGCCTCACGGTTTCGCACCTGCGCTTCGGCCCCAATCCGATACGCGCGCCGTACCTCATAAACAACGCCCAGTTCGTCGCGTGCCACCAGTTCTCGTTCATGCAAAAGTACGACGTGCTCGCCTGCGCCGCCCCGGGAGCCGTGTTCCTGCTCAACTCCATCTACGACGCCAAAACCGTCTGGAACCATCTGAACTGCGACGTCCAGCGCGCGATAATAGAAAAGAAGCTCAAATTCTACGTCATCGACGCCTACGAGGTCGCCAAAAAGACCGGCATGGGCGGCAGGATCAACACAGTAATGCAGACCTGCTACTTCGCCGTCTCCGGCGTGCTGCCGAGGGAAGAGGCCATCGAAAAGATCAAGGCCGCCATCGAAAAGACGTACAGCAAGAAGGGCAGGCAGGTCGTCGAGAAGAACTTCGCGGCCGTCGACGCCTCCGTCGAAAACTGCCATGAAGTGGAAGTGCCCGCCGCCGTCACCGCGGATTGCGGATTCCCGCAGACCGTGGCGGACGAGGCTCCTGACTTCGTAAAGCGCGTGACGGCGGTCATGATGCGCGAGCAGGGCGACAAGCTCCCCGTTTCGGCGTTCCCCGTGGACGGCACGTGGCCTTCGGCGACGACCCGGTGGGAAAAGCGCAACATCGCAATCGAAATCCCGGGCTGGAATCCCGAGCTCTGCATACAGTGCACAAAGTGCTCCACGATATGCCCGCACGCCGCTATACGCGCCAAGTTCTACAAGAACGGCGAGCTCGAAAACGCCCCCGAGGGCTTTAAGCATGTTGCGTTCCGCTCCAAGGACAACCCCGACTGCTCGTTCACCATTCAGGTAGCCCCCGAGGACTGCACCGGCTGCGGCCTCTGCGCGACCGTCTGCCCGGGCAAGAGCAGGACGGAAGAGGGCGTCAAGGCGCTCATGATGGTCGCCCAGGAGCCCGTCCGCGAGCGCGAGGCGAAGAACTTTGAATTCTTCATCAAACTCCCGAATCCGGACAGGAGCAGGCTCACCGACTCCGTCAAGGACGTGCAGTTCCGCCAGCCGCTCTTCGAGTTCTCCGGCTCCTGCGCGGGTTGCGGCGAAACCCCCTACGTCAAGATGCTCACCCAGCTCTTCGGCGACAGGCTTTACGTCGCAAACGCCACGGGCTGTTCCTCGATTTACAGCGGCAACCTCCCCACGACACCCTACTGCGTCAACGAATTCGGCAGGGGCCCCGCTTGGGCGAACTCGCTCTTTGAGGACAACGCGGAATTCGGCTTCGGGTACAGGATTTCCCTCGACAAGAAAAAGGAAATGGCCTCCGAAATGCTCGTCAAGATGGCTCCCAAGCTCGGCGACGATATCGTAAAGTCGATTCTTGAAGCCGACCAGACGACCGAAGCGGGCGTTGCCGAGCAGCGCAAGCGCGTTGAGGCGCTAAAAGAAAAGCTCGCCTCAGACGGTTCCCTCATGGCAAAGGCGCTCGCCGCCCTCGCGGGCGATCTCGTCAACAAGACTGTCTGGATTCTCGGCGGCGACGGATGGGCGTACGACATCGGCTACGGCGGCCTCGACCACGTTCTCGCCAGCGGCAAGAACGTAAACATAATGGTCATGGATACCGAAGTCTACTCCAACACCGGCGGCCAGATGAGCAAGTCCACGCCCCTCGGCGCGGTCGCCAAGTTCGCCTCCGAAGGCAAGGCGACCCCGAAGAAAGACCTCGGAATGCTCGCCATCGACTACGGCAACGTGTACGTGGCGCAGATCGCCCTCGGCGCAAACGAAATGCAGGCAATCAAGGCGATGACCGAAGCCAACAGCTACGACGGCGCTTCGATAATCATAGCCTACTGCCACTGCATATCGCACGGCTACAATCTCACGCTCGGACCCGCGCAGCAGAAGGCGGCGGTCGATTCCGGCTACTGGCCGCTCTACCGCTACGACCCGCGCAAGATCGCGCTCGGCGAAAATCCGTTCAAGCTCGACTCCCGCGACCCGAAGATTCCCGTCTCCGAGTACATGAAAGTCGAAAACCGCTTCAAGATGCTCCAGACGTTCAATCCCGAACGCGCGGCGCGCCTCGACGCGGAAGAACAGGAATTTATCAACGCCCGCTGGGCAAAGTATAAATACCTTGCCGAACGCCATTTGACGAACAAGGCCGGCGAATAACTCCGCTAAAAAAGCCCCGAGGCCGCGCGGCGTATTTGAACTGCGCAGGCAGTCTCGGGGCTCTTTTTATGCGTTCTTCATCTAACTTTGTCGCGTCAAATTTGAGCCGAAGCGCGCGCTTTATGGCGGGGCGAATACGCTCCCGTTGCGATTGCTTTCGCAATGCGCCTATCCCCAATCCGGCAAAGGCGAACTTCCTGAAAACGAGGTTCGTTTTTGTCAGATTATTGCGGGCGGGGAGATAAAAGCGTTGGCGCAATCTTCGCAGGAGGGCGATTCTCCCCCTTGTCGGATTGCGCGTTTTGCTTTCGGGATTTTTTTACAAAAAGCTTGTTATGGCGCGGGCTATATGTAGAAAATATCCGGCGTGAAATTATCAAGGACTTTATTCGCCTTTGCGTGGCTTGCCGGATTTTGCGGAGCGTCGGCTGCGGCCGCCGCGGATGCAAATGTCAAACCCCGCAGGCGCGCGGACGTCCCGTGGGTGTCGCTGTCGCACCAGAGGAGCCTCGAAGCAAGGCCCGCCGCCGCGGACGAGGGGGAAAAAGTTCCCGTTGTGAAAAAATCGGACGGCAAGTCGCCGCTATCGCGCATAGTTTCGGCTCCCGAGATTTCCGCCGACAAGTTCGACTATTTGCAGGGCGGCGACGGCGACCTCGTCGCTACCGGCAACGCAAAAATAGAGGACGAGAAGTTCGAGCTGCGCGCGGGCAAAATCAAGTACTCCCAAAATACGGGCGCGGCGGAGGCGTCGGGGGCTGTCAAGGCGTCGATGGGGCAGGCGCGCGTCGCGACCGAAACGTTTCGCCTAAATTTCTCCAAGGAGGAGTTCTCCACGCCCCACGCGCGCTTCGGCTCATCTCCGATTTTCGTGGAGGCCGACGAGATAAATTCCGCCAAAAACAAGGTTTCCTTCGACAATCCGACCGTGTATATCGGCGAGCCGTCCCCCTACTCTATGACCGCTTCGGCTTCGCAGATAAGGTACGACACGCAGTCGGAGCTTCTCGAATTTGACGACGCCGTCGTGTCCATCGGCCCCGTGCCCGTCTTTTACGCCCCCTACTATTCCCAGTACGGCCTCGAAAAGCCCCCGTTCGACATTCAGACCAAAGTCGGATACAATTCCGACTACGGAGCGTTTTTGGCGAACACCGTAATATATAACGGCCTCGGGAGTTTCGACCCGGGATTTTTGCTCGACTATTACACCGAGCGTTCCGTTCTCTTCGGCCCCGCGCTCAATTACGACTACAAGGGCGTCGAGACGTGGCTGCGCGGATTTGTCCAGGGCGCATACATAAACGACCACGGAAGCGCGGACGTCCTCGGCGTGGACTCGCTCGGCAGGCGCATAGGCCATGACAGATTCTTCGCCCAGATGCGCCACGCGCAGATGGTTTCCGACAACATAGCGGTGATAGGGTCTCTCGCGTGGTGGAGCGACGAATTCGTCACGCGCGACTTCCGCCCCGAGTTCTTTTACGGCGACCAGATCCCCGACAACTTCGCGGAGATCGACTATTACGGCCCGTCGTACACGGTTTCGCTGTTTTCGCGCTTTGCGCCCAACAACTGGGAGATCGTCCAACAGCGTTTGCCCGAGGCGCGCTTCGACCTCCAGCCCGGCGAGATTTTCAACACGGGCGTCTACCAGACGATGTACGCCTCCGCCGGATATTTGCGCAACAGCGGGCCGGAGCAGCTGCTTTCGGAGACTTTCGAGACCGCGCGCGTGGACGCCTATTACGGTTTGATGCGCCCCATACGCCTCAATTCGTGGAGCACCATAACGCCCGTGATAGGCGGCAGGCTGACGTATTACGGCAACCCCAAGAACGGCAATTCAAGCTATACGCGCCTGCTCGGGCAGATAGGCTTCGACGCGCAGATGGACGTGTGGGGCGCTTGGGAATACAAGAGCCGGACAATGGGAATCGACGGCTTGCGCCACCACATGACTCCCGTCATAAGCTACCGCTACATTCCCAACGCCGCGCAGGGATCGGGCGCTATCCCCGGAATCGACGAAATCAGCATAGATGATTTCACCTATCCTCCGATTCTCGACCTCGGCGACATGCGCAACACCGACCGCCTGTTCAAGACAAACACCCTGCGCATCGGCCTCAAAAACACCCTCGAAACGCGCGACGAAACCTACGGCTCGCGAGAGCTCGCGCGGCTCGACATATTTCAGGATTTTAATTTCGACAAGCGCGTCCTCGCGCAAAACGACTTCAAAAAGTCTTCGTTTTCGGATCTCTATACGAACGTTTCGATCTCTCCCGCGCGCTGGCTGACCGTCGGCTGCTACAACCGCTTCAACATCGAAAACCTCAACGTCCCCGAAACCAACGCCTACATCGGGCTCTTCGATTCCGACAAGTTTTCGCTCTACCTGATTTCGAGCTATCTCGACGGCGCAATAACCCAGTATTCCGCGCTCGCGGAGTACCGCATAAGCGAGCGGTACAGAATCCTCGCCAGATGGGCCTACGACCACCGCCTGAGCATGCTCACCGACCAGACTTATACGCTTTGGACGCGCCTTGGCAATTCGTGGGTGGTAGAGTACCAGATCTCCTACCGCTCGGGCTCTTCGCGCCAGAACAATTTCTCCTTCGGGGCCCGCATTTCCATGGCGATTTTCTGATTTCATGCCCGACGACCTGCCAATTTCGGAAGACGCGCTCGCGGGCGGACTCGAAATGTCCGTCAGGCTCAACGTGTTCGAGGGACCGCTCGACCTCCTGCTGTTCCTCATTCGCAAGAACGAAATCGACATTTACGACATTCCGATAGCGGAGGTGACGCGGCAGTACATGGGCGTTTTGCGCTCCATGAAGAGCCTGTCGCTCGACGTGGCGGGCGAGTTCTTCGTGATGGCGGCTACGCTGATGTACATAAAAAGCAGAATGCTGCTGCCCACGGACGAGCGCGCGGTCCAGTCGGAGGATGAGCCCGATTCGGAGGCCGACCCGCGCTGGCAGCTTGTTGAACAGCTTCTCGAGTACAAGAAAGTGAAGCTCGCCGCGGACGGCTTGGAGGATCTCATAGACGCCCGCCTCAATTACGGCGAGCGCGCGATTTCCTCCGGCGGCGAGGCCGCGGAAAGGCCGCTGAAACGCTCCGACAAAATGGAGATATGGGGCGCCTTCAACATCGCGCTGAGAAGGCTCGCCGAAAAGCTCGTGCAGGGCGAAATCCGCGAGGAAAATGTGACCGTCGCCGACCGCATGGAGTTTTTGCTGTCCGTCCCCGAAAAAAAGTTTTCGTTTTCGTCGCTCTTTGAGGGCGGAAAGGCGGGCATAGTCTCGATAGTGGCGACGTTCATCGCCATGCTCGAGCTATCGCGCCTCGGAAAGCTCTCGGTATCGCAGGACGAGAGCTTCGGCGAAATCTACTGCGAGCGCATCGGCGGCGCTCCGTCCGGAGATACCGGCGATACTGAACCGGAGGAGGGCTGAAAATGGCGGGGAAAAAATCGGCGCATCTCTTCGGAATAGGGCTCGACGGCGACGGGCACAAGCGCGTCACGCAGGCCGAAAAATTTTCGCTCATAGGCGGAACCGAGGAAACCCACGAGCTCATGACGGAGACCGTCATAAAAACTTTCGAGGATTTGAAGCGCAGGGGAAAGGAGCTTGAAGAGACCTCCCCTGCCGAGCTCTCGGACATTTTGAGGGAAAACATGCCTGACAGGAGGCGGCAATGAAATATTTCGGAACCGACGGAATCCGGGGCTCGTACGGGGACTTTGAAGTCAGCGAGCCCTTTTACAGAAACCTCGGCGCCGCGTGCGCCGACGCGCTCGCGGACAGCGGCGGGGGTTTTGCCGTGGCCGGCTGCGACACCCGCGCGTCTTCGGACTCCCTCAAAGCGGCGTTTTGCGAGGGCTTCGCGTCGCGCGGCGGAAGGGTCGAGGACATGGGGGTGCTGCCGACTCCGGCTCTCGCCTATGCGGTGTTGGAGCGCAAGGCAGCCCTCGGCGCGATGATTACCGCCTCCCACAACCCGTATTCGGACAACGGCATAAAGTTTTTCGACTCCCGCGCCAGAAAAGCCTGCGACGACTTCCAGCTCGACATCGAGCGTCGCGCGGACGCGATGGCCTGCGATTTCGGCGCGTACTCCAAAAAGTCTTTCGCCCCGCGCGAAATTTCCGCCGGAAAATTCGCCCTCGGGGAATATGCCGAAAAAATGTGCTCGCTCTTTGAGCCCGGATTTCTCAGCGGGCTTACCGTCGCCGTGGACATGGCAAACGGAGCCACTTCAGGAGTGTCCTCAAAGGTCTTTGAGGCGTACGGCGCAAAAGTTGTCGGGGCGGCGCGCTCGCCGGACGGCTTCAACATAAACGGCGGCGTAGGCAGCCAGCACCCCGAAAACCTCGCGGCGCTCTGCCGCTCGTGCGGCGCGGATGCGGGCTTCGCGCACGACGGCGACGGCGACAGGGTGGTGGTGTGCGACGACAAGTTTTCGATTCTCGAAGGCGAAGAGGTTTTGGGCCTTATAGCGCGGGAGCGCATGGCGCGCGGGGCGCTGTCCTCAAACGCGATAGTCACCACCATTCAGAGCAACACCGGCCTCGACGAATCCCTCGCGGCGGACGGCATAAGGGTTTACAGATGCGGAATCGGCGACAGGCTCGTTATGGGGGAAATGCTCGCGCGCGGCTGCAACGTCGGAGGGGA
Source organism: uncultured bacterium (assembly GCA_905214995.1). Taxonomy (GTDB): domain Bacteria; phylum Verrucomicrobiota; class Verrucomicrobiia; order Opitutales; family Intestinicryptomonadaceae; genus Merdousia. The sequence continues at coordinate 11,856 of CAJMOT010000040.1, forward strand.
AAATTCCGGCCACTTCATATTTTCCGACATATCCCCGTGCGGCGACGGGCTCGCCGCCGCGCTCGCGGTGCTGTCCGTGACGGCGCGCAGCGGCAAAAAGCTCTCGGAGCTCAGGGGCGGAATATCCATGTATCCGTGCGTCTCCCGGGCGGTCGCCGTAGCTCGAAAAATGCCGTTCGAGGAGGCTCCGAACCTTTCGGCCGCCATGAAAAAGTGCGAAGACTTGCTCGGCGGCAGGGGCCGCATACTTGTCAGATACTCCGGCACGGAAAAAAAAATCCGCCTGCTCGCCGAATCTCCGGACCCCGAAATTGCGCAAAAATGCATGTCTTTTTTGCTCGGCGCGACAGAAATAGACTTGAAATAACCGCCGGTTTTTTTTAACGTTCGGGCTTTAACGAAGAACAGGCTTTATTTATGGCAGAAACCGAACCCACAGAACCCACGGAAGAAATAGTGGAAACCCAAATCAAGGATTTGGATCCCCGCTTTGTAAAACAGCTTGAATCCGCAGAGAGGTCGATCGACAAAAATCCCGGATACACAATAGACATTTGCGCGACGATTTTGGCGAAGTATCCGTCGTGTGTGGACGTGCGCAAGATTATGCGCCAGGCGCAGTTCAAAAAGTACGGGAAGGGCAACCCTATCGCCAAGCTCTCCGGCGACATACAGGGGCTGGTTCTATCGCTGAAAGCCCCGTCAATGATTAAAAAAGGGCAGGCGCTCGAAGTCATGGCGCAGGCCGAACATCTCCTTTCTCAGTGCCCGCAGAACGCATCGGCGCTCAGGGCGCTTGCGTCGGCGGCGGAATCGCTCTCCTATTGGGGGACGGCGGCGTCCGCGTATATGGCCATCGCGCAGTTCCAGCCCAAGAACGAAAAGAACCTTCTGGCCCTCGCCAACGCCTACGTCAAAAACAAGCAGCCCGACGAGGCGGCCCAGGTGTGCGAGCAGATTTTGCGCCGCAACCCCACAAACGGCGACGCGCAGGCCCTCGCGCGCAGCGCGTCCGTCATAAAGACGATGAACAAGGGCAACTGGGAAAAGGAGGGCGGCGACTTCCGCGACAAGCTCAAGAGCTCCGACGAAACCGCCGATCTCGAAAAGGCGGCGAGCCTCGTCAGCGACGAGGAAACTCTCGGCCGCATGGTCGACAGGCTCAAAGAGCAAATCAAAACCGACCCCGAAAACGTCAACCTCTACCGCGAAATCTGCGCCAACCTCCGCACGCTCCGCCGCTATTCGGAAGCTCTCGAATATGTGCGCCAGGCGCGCCAGCAGCCCCTCGGCAAGGGCGACACCACCCTTGAAAAGTGGGAGCACGACTTTATCGTCGCCGACATGGAGAACAAGATCGAGACGCTCAAAGCCAAGCTCGAGGAAAATCCCGGCGACGCCGCGACGAAGGCGGAACTCGAAGAGCTCTCGAAGAAGGAGCACGATTACAAGCTCGACAACGCGCGCCTGATGGTCGAGCGCTATCCCAACGACTTCAACTACCGCTACATCTACGGCCAGCTGCTCTTTGAGGACGGCAAGCTCGACGACGCCATCATGCAGTTCCAGCTCTCGCAGCGCAACCCGAAGGTTCGCCTCCAATCGCTTCTCGGCCTCGGCAGGGCGTTCATTCTCGGCGCCAAGTACGATCTTGCCGTCGACCAACTCGAGACCGCCAAGAAGGAGTCGAAGATAATGAACGACGCCAAAAAGGAAATTATCTACGAGCTCGCCACCGCCTACGAAAAGATGGGCGAAGCCGAAAAGGCCTTCAATGAGTTCAAGGAAATCTACTCCGCCGACATTTCCTACAAGGACGTCTCAAAGAAAATCAACGATTACTACGAGTCCAAGCGCAAATAAATTCTGCCGGTCGGATTTTGCCCCCGGTGCGCGCCGGTTGTACGATGCCGCATTTTGCGGGAGTTTGCGGCGCAAGGCAATGTATGCCGGCGCATTTGCGCCGGCTGTCTCTTTTAAATTGGAATAATCCGCGACGCTTCCGCCGCCGCGCCGCCTTTTGTAGCGTATTGGGTTTCAAAAAATGGGGAAATGGCGTTGATTGCAATATGCCGCCGCATTATATCCGCTCGCGGAAATTCCCGCCGTTCGGCATTTGCGCCGTCCCCCCTGGACAAATCTGAAAGCGCAGGGCGCAGGGAGGCGTATAGGCGTTTCCGGATAGATTAATGCGGCAAATTTAAACGGCATAACTGGCATTTCAACGCATAGCGGCGCGTCTTGCCGCATTTTATATAAAACGGTTTTTCGCCCGCGCGGGAGGAAATTCGGCTTATGCAAAACCGCCGTCGGGAGGCTAATATCCCGCGGCGGTTCAAACGGCGCAAGCGGCGGGCGCGCGCCCGCCGTCAAATTAGAAGTAGCGTGAGAGGAGCCCCTGGAAGGCCGAGCCGTGGCGGGCTTCGTCTTTGCACATTTCGTGCACCGTGTCGTGGACGGCGTCGTACCCGAGCTCTTTCGCCTTCTTTGCGAGCATCAGCTTTCCCTCCGTCGCGCCGCGTTCGGCTTCAACGCGCAGTTCGAGGTTCTTCCTGGTGTCCGCGCAGACGCATTCTCCGAGGAGTTCGGCGAATTTCGCCGCGTGTTCAGCCTCTTCAAACGCGATTCTCTTGTACGCTTCCGCGACTTCCGGGTATCCTTCCCTGTCCGCCTGCCTGCTCATCGCCAGATACATTCCGACTTCCGTGCACTCGCCCGTGAAGTTCGCGCGCAACCCTTCGACGACTTCCTTGTCGAGGCCGGCGGCGACGCCTATTTTGTGTTCGTCGGCCCACGAGGCTGCGGGGGCGTCGTCCTTGACGACGAACTTGGACTTGGGCGCCTTGCACTGGGGGCAGACGTCGGGAAGGTTGTCGGCGTCTTCAAAGACATAGCCGCATACCGAGCATATCACTTTTTTTGCCATGATGTTTTCCTTTGTTTAGTCTGTTTTCGTTTTCTTGCCAGATCCGAAATTCTGGTTTTTGAGAAATAGCGGTTGTAAAGCCTGTTTGCGTCTTTAAGCAGGGTTCCGAACAGGCAGTCGTTTCCGCCGCAGCGCGGGGTGTCGAACATGCACCGGCATTTTGCCTCTCCTGAGCCGGTGGCGTCCATTATGCGCATAAGCGGCAGCCTCTTTTGTTCCTCGGTAAAGAAGAATCCCCCGTTTGGGCCGCGCGACGAGGATATTATCCCCGCCTCGACCATCTTGCGCAGAGCCTTCGAGAGATGGTGTTTGGAGACGCCCGCGTCGCCGGCGATGCGCTCGGCCGTCATCGGAGAGCCGGAACGGGCGACCGCCCTTGCGGCGTGGAGGGCGAGCGACGAGCATTCCGATATGTTGAGGACTTTTGATGGCACGCGGGTTTCCTTTAATAGAATTATAGTACTACAATACTATTATTTTCCCAAACGCAAGCTTTTTTTGGCGGCCGCCCGAATTTTTACGCCCCGATGAGCGACGTTCCCGCCCACATCCAGAAGGGAACGGCGGGGAGGGCCGCGAGGAGGGTCGCGACTGTTATCTGCACCGCCATCTGCGGGCGGCCGCCGAAGTGCTTGGCGAGCACCGCGGCGGTAATCCCGCATGGAGACAGCGCCTGGAACGCCAACAGCTTTTTGAGCGAGGCGTCGACGGGCAGTATTGCGGCGGCTCCGATAAATATGCAGGGCATTATGCCCATTCTCAGGAAAACCGCAATTCCGACCGTTTTCGCGTCGAAGGTTTCGCGGGAGTACAAATCGCATATGAGCGTGCCGAACATCAATAGGTTTATCGGAATAGACGCCCCTCCGATGAGTTTCAGCGACGAGAGCGCAAATTCGGGAATTTTATCCGCTATTCCCGTCCATATGAAAAATAGGGCGATGAATACGGAGAGCACCGGGCCTTTTAAAAATATTGAAAGGCCGAATTTTTTTGCGGATGAGAGCATTGCCAGCCCCAACGACCAGAACACCAGATCGCATCCGACATTGTGGGTGAGGACGAGCCCCATGAAGTCTTTGTCGTCCGGATAGATTATCGCCACAAGCGCTATTATGAAAAATCCGTAATTGTGCACTCCCGTCGTGACTGTGAATGTCCGCGCCCCCTCCCCTGTTTTGAGCCCCATAATTTTTGCCGCAATCCGCGCGACGGCAAGGCACGCGCATATCCCGAATATTCCCAGGGATATGGTGCACGCGGCGTAGCTTACGCTTGCGAGCTTCTCGTTGCCTATCATATTGTAAAATATGAAGCATGGCAGCGATATGTCTATGGCAAGCCTCATTAGAGACTTGTCGCTTTCAGGGGCGAGCCATCCCAGTTTTCGCGCGAGCCACCCGACTGACACGACAACATATATGGGAAGTACCGCTAAGGCTAATGACGGATTGAATCCCGTTTCCATTTTTCCGAAAAAAACCGCCCGCAGCGGCGGGCAAAATCGTTATTCTCCATACGATTTTACCGCGCCTGCGCGATTATCAAGCCAATTAATATCGGGAAAGAGCCTTCGGCAGATACGCGGCTATGTCGGAGGTTGCCATCGCGGTCTCGGTGAGGTCCCTCGCGGCGAGCTCCGAGGCGCGC
>CAJMOT010000041.1 GCA_905214995.1 uncultured bacterium
ACCGCGCGCCGCCGCATACCCTGCGGTAAAATTTCTCTTTGGCGAGCTCGTCGAAGGAGTTCAAGGTTGCCTCAAATATTTTCGGGGGGATTCCCCGCTCCGCGTCCACCGGATACGGCGAGCCGCACACGGCCGCGCGCGCGTCGGCGCGCGAAAGCTTTTCGGACACAAGGTCCGCCGCCCACACGCCGAACGACCACGCCGCCACCCCGATTTCCGGATACTCCGAAACGTCCAAGTCAAAATCCAAAGAAGCGTAGTCGTAGACCGAAACCGCGTCGCAGCCGTCCGGGAGGTCGGACTCGCGCAGAAAATCGGCGTCGCACGCAAACCCGCAGAAAAATACCACGACGCGCCTCGCGCCGGACTTTCTTATCCACGCAGTCTTCATTTTCCGCCCTCTGCAAAGGAGTTCAGCGCATCCGCTACAAGCGACAAATCGGAGTCGGACAGGGCGGCGTTCAGCGAAAGGCGCAGGCGCGCCGAGTTCTTAGGAACCGTAGGATGCCTTACGGGCGGCGACCATATCCCCGCCCTTTTCATAGCCTCCGCCGCGGCGGAAGCGGATTCGGTTGAGCCGAGGACGACCGGGACGATCTGGGTGTCGCCGAGCGTCTTAAGCCCGCGGAGCCTTCCCCTTAGCTCCGCGGAAATTTTGCCGAGCCTCGCCCGCCGCTCCGACATTCCGCGGATTTTTTTGAATATGAACAGCGTCCACATAACGCTTATAGGCGGAAGTGCCGTCGTGAAAATGAAGGTGCGGCAGCGGTTTATCAGAAGCCTCCTGTGCGCGGGCGAACAGACGACGTACGCTCCGGCGGAAGCCGCCGCCTTGCCGAGGGTACACATTATGAAATCCGCGCCGCCCGCCGCCGAGAGCTCTTCGCACAGCCCGAGCCCCGTGCCCCCGAAGACGCCGACCGCGTGCGCCTCGTCCACGTACAGCGAGCAATCGAACTCGCGCTTGATTTCGATGAGCCCGCGGATGTCGGCGCGGTCGCCGTCCATGCTGAACACGCTTTCGGTGGCAATGTATACGCTGTCGAAATCCGCGCGGCGCGATTTCAAAATCCGGCGCAGGGCTTCCATGTCGTTGTGGGGAAAGCGCGCCCATTTGCACGGCAGCGAACCGATGGAGTCTATCAGGCTCGCGTGGGAGAGCCTGTCGTACAGCACGAGGTCGCGCGGGCCCGCCAAAGCGGGCAGTATTCCCGCGTTCGCATGGTAGCCGCAGTTGAAGCATAGGGCAGCCCTCTCCGCGCCCGCCGCCTCCGAATACGCCGCCGAAAGATATTTTTCAAGCCCACCGAACGCGGGGTTGTCGCCGCCCAAAAGCCGCGACGACGACGACCCCATCAGAAATCCGTCCGATTCCGAAAGGGACGATAGAAACTCGCGCTGCAAAGCGGCGTCGGCGGAAATGCCGAGATAGTCGTTGGAGGCAAGATTGACGTATTCTTCGCCCGCGCACCGAACGCGCGCGCCGCGCACGCGCGAGGGGACGAGCCGGCGGTAAAGCCCGCTTTCGCGCAACCTCCGCAAGATGTCTTCCGCCGCGGCGTCCGTCATGGCTGGGCGCACTCCTCCACGGTTTCTACCATCGCGCGCGCGACGGTTTTAAGGTCGGCGTCGCTTATCGCATAGGGCGGCATTGCGTAAAGCAGCCTGCCGAACGGCCGCAGCCACACCCCGCGCCTCGCGAGGGCGTCCTGAAACCTCTCCATATCCGCGGCCTTTTTAAGCTCCACTACCCCTATCGCGCCGAGCGCGCGCACGTCCGCGACTTTCTCGGAGCCGCGCAGCGGGGCGAGGCCGTCCGAGAGGATTTTTTCGATTTCGCGTATGCGCTCCAAAAGCCCCTCGCGCCCAATCAGGTCGAGGCTCGCGTTGGCGGCGGCGCACGCGATGGGGTTGCCCATAAAGGTCGGCCCGTGCATGAAAAGTCCCGGAATCCCCTCCGAAATCGCGTCCGCCACGCCGTCGGAAGCGAGAGTTGCGGCAAAGCTCACGTATCCGCCCGTAAGCGCCTTGCCGAGACACATTATGTCGGGCTCAATCCCCGCGTATTCGCACGCGAACATCTTTCCGCTCCTGCCGAAGCCCGTGGCGATTTCGTCGAGAACAAGCAGTATGGAAAGCTCGTCGCAAAGCGCGCGCAAGCGGCGCAGGTATTCGGGATGGTAGAACCTCATTCCGCCCGCGCCCTGCACTATCGGCTCTATCACAAACGCGGCGATCTCATCCGCATGCGCCCTCAAAATCCCCTCCAACGCCGCGAAGGACGACGGCTCCCAGTCCGCGCCGAAAGCGGGCTCCGGGCGCGGGGCGAAAAAGCTTGCCGGCAGCCTCCCCGCAAACATCGAGTGCATTCCGCCAACGGGGTCGCAGACGCTCATGGCGTGCCATGTGTCGCCGTGGTATCCGCCGAGGGCGGAGGCGAACTTGTTCTTTTCCGGCCTTCCGAGCGCGTGCCAATACTGGAGCGACATCTTCATCGCGACCTCGACCGCGACCGAGCCCGAGTCGCAAAAAAACACCCTTTGCAGCCTCGGGGGGGTCATATCGACAAGCCTGCGCGCGAGGGTTACGGCGGGTTCGTGCGTAAGGCCCCCGAACATCACGTGGCTCATTTTGGAGAGCTGCGCGCGCACCGCGGCGTTTATGTGCGGATTGTTGTAGCCGTGCACAACCGCCCACCACGACGACATCCCGTCTATCAGCTCCGCGCCGCCGGCGAGCCTCAGCCGCACGCCCTCCGCCGACTCCACGAGGCGCGGAACAGGCGGGTTTTTCATCGACGAGTACGGGTGCCAGACGTGGCGCATGTCGTACCGGACTGTTTCGGTTGGATCCATGCTAAAATTCGTATCCCATGCGCCGCAGCATCGCGAAGTCGTCGGCGACGCCAGACCCGACCGTCGTGAGCATGTCGCCCATGAGTATCGCGCTCACGCCCGAACGCAGAGCCTTTTCCTGAAAATCCCTTATAGACAGCCGCCCGCCGGCGAACCTTATGTGCGCGCGCGGGTTTATCAGCCTGAAAATCGCGAAAGTCTTTAAGATTTCCTCCGGCGAAAGGGGTTTCGCGCCCTCGAGCGGGGTGTTTTTTATGGGCTGGAGGATATTGACGGGTATGGAGTCCGCGCCGATTTCGCGCAGCTTGCAGGCGAGCTCCACGCGCTGCTCCATAGTCTCGCCCATGCCGATTATTCCGCCGGAGCAAATCGACATTCCGGCGCTTTTTGCGGCTTCTATGGCCGCGATTTTGTCGGCTATCGTGTGCGTCGTGCAGAGCTCGGGAAATTTGGACGGCGCCGTTTCGAGATTGCAGTGAAACCTCTCCATTCCCGCCTCCCTCAGCCTGGCGAACTGCGGGGCGGCCAGCAGCCCGAAAGACCCGCACAGGCCGATTCCGCCGATTTTGCGCAGGGCGCGGAAACACTCGCACATTTTTTCTATGCAGGCGTCTGGTATGGAGCGGCCGCTCGTGACGAGCGAAAAGCGCGCGATGCCCAAACGCTTCGAATTTTCCGCATGCCTTACAGCCTCCTCGGGGGCGGAATAGTCGTATACGCCGCAGCCGGTATTGTAATGGGCCGACTGGGCGCACCACTTGCAGTCCTCCGAACACTTGCCGGAGCGCGCGTTCATTATGGAGCACGTATCAACCCTGCGCCCGAGAAAATGCGTCCTCACGGCGTCCGCCATCTCGCCGAGTTCGCGCGCGGAAAGCGAACGGCAAAGCTCGATGGCCTCGCCGTCGCCCAAAACGTACCCGTTTATAATTTTGTCCTTCATGAAGCGCGCGCACGTTAGCGCAATTCTCCCCATTCTAAGCAAATTGATTTTCTTTCAAGCCAAAATAAAACCTCCGTGACCGCGCGGCGCGAACGCGGATTCGGCGGATTTTGTTTGTTGACTCGGCGGAAAAATCTACAAATATACGCGGGCAATGTCGCCGGAAGGCGGCCGAATGCAACATACAGATGGAAAATTCCCTCATATTCGACTTCGACGGAACGATAGCGGAGACCATTCCGCTCTCGCTTGCGGCGATACGCGCGGCCTACGCCGACAACGGGCTGCCCGTTCCGTCCGAAAACTCGATAACGTCGAACTTCGGCGCCAACGAATTTGGAATGTTCTTAAAAATGGCCCCGGAAAGCGCCGAAGCCCTCTTTGAATCCTACGTCAAAGAATACTGCGCCCTGCACGAGAAATACTCCCCCGAACCGTTCGCGGGAATCGCCGAAATTCTCCGAAAGACAAAGGGCGCCGGCTGGAAGCTCGGGTTAGTGACCGGCAAGCACCCGAGAACTGCCGAGGCGTCGCTCGTCCGCTATGGAATGCGGGACATATTTGACGGCGTGAGGTGCGGCGGGCTCGAAGGCTCCGTAAAACCCGAAAATATTTCGAGCCTCATGCGCGAATGGAAAGCCGATCCCAAGCGCGCATGGTATGTGGGGGATGTCGCGCAAGACGTGCTGGACGCGCGGGCGGCGGGAATCCGCCCATTATGCGCGGCGTGGGCCCAAACCAAGCTCTCCGGCCTCTCCGAGCTTGAATCCCTGCGCCCCGAGGCGATTTTCTCCAGCGTCGCCGAATTGGGAGAATGGGTCGATAAAATGCTCAAAGATTGCGCATCTGCCGGCATATAACAGTCTTATAATGCAATTTGACAAATAAAGCCCGGGATTTGCGGCGCGATAATAAAAGGCGGCCGCAAAATCTCATGCCCTCGATAAGACCGCTTAAAAAATTTTCCGCGCCTTGCCCCATATTTCCGGCCCGCGTTTTACGATGCCCGAATGGACGCTTCGGGCGAATCTGCGGCGCGCGCAAGCCTCTCCAAAACGATGGGCGGCTATTCAAGAGAGCGCGGAGATTTTGACGACGCCTGCGGAACGATAAAATTCGTGAGGGAGGGAAGACAAAAAATTCCGAAACGCTCCGGCGCGCGCCGACAAGCCCGCGCGAGCGGCCTGCAAACCGCCCCGTATCGTCGGGATTACGAACTCAGAGCTCCCCCGCGCCGGAAACGCACCTGCCGAGCCAATCGAGCATGAGTTCCTCACGCTCGGAGTCCGACAGCTTCCATTCGTCGGAGCGGGCTCTCATCCTGCCTGCGAGCGAACTCAGGCAAAGCGCGCTGAAAACCGACAGGTTCATGCTCTGGACAAAGCCGAGCATGGGCACGGAAAATAGGATATCCGCCATGGCGTGCGCCGCACCGGTCAGGCCGGTAAGTTCCGTGCCTATCATGACGGCGACCGGCCCGTCCACCGGAACTTCCGAAATGTCCGCAGCCCCGGGCCGCAACGTGGACGCGGCGAGAAGAAATCCGCGCGCCTTTAACCCTTCAAGCGCCGACCGCGTGTTGGCGAGACAGTCTTCGCCTATTTCGAGTTTTCGTGGCTCTTTCCTCCTCCTGCGCGCGGCCGGCAGCGCGTAGCGGCGTATGTCCATCCATTTGGACGCGCCCATGTCCACATTGCGGCTCGGGACGAACCGGTTGCGGTTTTCTATAATGTGCGCCTCCTGAATCCCGAGCGCATCGCAGGTTCTCAAAACCGCCGAGGCGTTGTGCGGCTGGAATACGTCCTCCAATACGACGGTGAGCCTGCGCGTGCGCCATTCGAGCGCGCGGCGCATCAGCGCGACTCTCGACGGATTCAGCCTCGCGCAAAGCGCCTCTATTTTTTCCGAACCCGTCATCTGTCCTCGCGGTTGGGGCGCGGGCACACGCCCGCATAGGGTTCCTGCGGGAACGGAAGGCGCTCGCGCCCGCCGAGCATGTATTTGTCGCACACGCGCATGAGTTCGGGAACGCCGCGGCTAATCCGCATTTCGCGCAAAAACGCCCCGTCTGGATCGACCGAGGCGCCTATGAAATTCAAAAACTTTTTCATCCGCGAATCCGGATAGCGCGCGGAGGAAGCGAGAACCGCCCGCAAAATGTCCTCTACGTATTCCCTGACCTCCCCGAGTGTCGGCGAATACGGAGTTTCGGAGCGCGACGCCTCGGAAATCTGGCGGAAAATCCACGGGTTGCGAACGGCATGGCGGCCGACCATTACGCCGGCGCAATTCGTCTGCCGCGCGACTTCAAGCGCCTTGCGCGCCGACCGTATGTCGCCGTTGGCGACCACGGGAACGGGCGACATTTTCACGGCGAGGGCGATTTTCGAGTAATCGCACTCCCCGCGATAAAGCTGCTTCACCGTGCGCGCGTGGATCGTCACAAAATCCGGTTCGCCGTCCAAGACCGCGGAAAACAGCTCTTCAAACGAATCGGGCGAATCGAAGCCGAGCCTCATTTTCACGCTGAAAATCCCGCCCCAATTTTCGCGCATTGCGCGCGCGAGCGAACGGATTTTCTCGGGGCTGCGCAAGAGCCCGCCGCCGACGTTCTTGCGGTATATTTTCGGCGCGGGGCATCCGAGGTTGAGGTCGAGCGAGGTTATCTGCGGATATTCGGAGAGCGCGCGCAGGGCCCTTAGAATGTGCCCCTCGTCTCCGCCGATAAACTGGGCGGAGACCGGACGGCCTCCGGGTCTCGACAAAACCGCGCGCAAAACGCGGGGCTCCAATTCGAAAAACTCGTGGATTCTGAAATATTCGGCGATATAGAAGTCGGGACTTCCGCGGCGGGCGACAATTTCCATAAAATCGGCGCCGGTGATGTCCTGCATGGGCGCAAGAAATGTCGCCAAGCCCGATTTTCCAAACGGCGCAGGCATGTCGGTCAGGATTCTCCGCGAAGCTTTTTCAAGGCGCCCGACATATCCGGAAGCGTCCCGAGAACGGAGGATTCTATAAAAATCGGAGCCCCCGCGCGCATGGCGAGGGCGAACGTGTCGCTCGGCCTGCCGTCGACTTCCACGATTTTTTCCCCTATCTCGTTCGACATTTCAACAGTCAGGCGCGTAAAAAACGTGCCGTCTTCGACGTGGTATATCACCGCGCGGGCAATCCGGCAGTCGAGACCGTCGAGCATCTGCATGACAAATTCGTGGGTGAGCGGCCTCTCCGAGGATAGCCCATCGAGCGCGCTCTGCAACGCCGCCCCTCTCGACCTGTCCACATATACGACGAAAGTCTTGGAACCGGCCGAGAGAAAAACCGCATAACCGTAAGGCGAAGGGCACACGTCCTCCACGCTGGCTCTTACCAAATCGCTCATCTGAAATTTTTGAAAATCTCCGGCGTCCGCAAAACAGCCGGACTCAGATATTGTATCGTAAGCGGCCGCAATTTGTAAAGGATTCAAAGGCGGCCCGCCTAAAAAAAGTTCCGACCCTCCCGAGAGGAATCGGAAACCGACGCGAAAACTTTTGATGCGACTACTTGGCGGCCTTGATTTTGCCGGCTATCCTGCTCTTCACGCGCGCGACCTTGTTGGGATGCACAATGCCCCTCTTGGCGGCCTTGTCCATCGCGGAAGCGAGAACGCTGCCGGCGGCCTTGACGGATTCGGCGTCCGTTGCGGCCTCGAGCTTTTTAGCCAATGTCTTTATGCGGCTTGTCGCGGCGCGGTTGCGCTCCGTGCGGGTCGCCGTTCTGCGGATATCTTTTTTGGATGATCGATTGTTTGCCATATCAGTATTTCAAATATTGCGTTGCCACGGGACGCGCTTTCGAACCGTCTTTCGCCGAACCGCGCGAAATTCCCGCGCGCCCCATGCCGCAAAACCCCGGATCAAACCCCATGGAATTTAAACGCCTTATAAAAGAAGATTATTCGGGCGAAAGCAATAAAAATATTTCCCGTTCAAAGCTTTTTTTGGGAAATCCGAAACGGGAGATTTATTGGGAAATCCTCCGGCCGCGGGGAAACGCCTTCGCCTCCGTCGCAAAAAATATCTTCGCCTAACGCGCAATCCGCATGCAAATTTGCGGCAGCGCGCCCCGCTTCAAAAGGCCGGCGGAAAAGACGCAAGGCCGAACGGATTGGGAAAGACCGCAAGAGGGGCGGAAAGGCAGGCGGATGATTCGCAAACCGCGCTCCGCGCCGGCCATTCTCCCGCCCTTCAGCGAAACAGTCTTGGCGCGCGGCTAAAAAAGGCGACAATAGGGCTCTCTTCTCCAATAAGAGAAATATTACGGCGGAAGAGCCCATTGCCGCGCGCACTATCGGCAATTTCGCCGTCCGCGCCCAAGCTTACCCGCCCGACGCCCATGAGATAAAAAGCGGCTCCGGAGGGAATCGCCCGCGGACCGCCGCCTACGCGCCGCCCATTCCGAGGGCCTCGCGCAGCCTCTTCTGGAACTCCGGCATATCCTGCTGCGGCGGCGCATACCCCTCAGTCTCCGGATTGAGCCCGAGCCTGCCGGCGGCGTCGAGCGCCCATTCCGCCCTGCCTCCGTCCGAAAATACTACATCTCCGCTCATGACGGTTCCCGGCCTCTGTATGGGGCTCACGGACACGCGCACGCCGCCGGAAGAGCCGGAATCGGGAACTTGGGCGTCCGCCCCATTTGCGTCGGCCCCCTCGGGCGCGGGAGAGGACTCAGCCGAATCGGGCGCGGCGGAATCGCCCGCGTCGGGAATTTCGGCGCCGATGTCGTCGATCAAAAACCGGACATCCATATACAGCATGTCGATTCCGAATTCGGACGAGATCAGTTTCTGGATTTCGGAGACTCCCCTGCCCTCGCCGACCCACTTTTTTACGGACTCTTTCTGACGTTCGCTAAGTTCCATTGCATTACTCCACGGGTTCCGACATAAATATCACGCGGCGCGTGACGGTGTTGCCGTGCGCGAGAACCAGTTCTTTGAATTTTTCAAGGCTCAAATTCTGACCCTTCATAAGAGCGCGCATTTCCCGCGCGCCCGCGTCGGAAATGAACGTCATGGAGATGTCGGCGTACGCGAGCGTGCCGTTTTCCACTTCTGTCGGAGCGACAGACTCCTTTCCGCCGCCGGCCGCGTAGGAATAAAGCGGCTCTTCGACCAGAATCTTTTTGCCGACTGCAAAGCCGACTCCCGGCGGAACGAACGCGATCTTCTTTTTGGAAATGTTCGCCCCCGGCGTATACGCGGGGTTGTCGTAGGAAATCGCGAACCTCACCCTAAAATCCACAAGGTTCATCACGAGGAGGTTTTCCGGAGCGAGAGTCCACGTCTTCAAGTCCTGCATGGGCTGTTCGACGCCGTTTTCGTCTATGACCGTGCAGCGCTGCGCCCAAAGATTCATTTGGAGCGCGTAGCGGTAGTCTTCCGACTCGTACGTGCCCTGCTTTTCGGGGCCCATGGCTTCGAGCACGGTGGACTTCGGATCGATCACGGCGCGGTATAGGCCGTAAAATGCGTTGTACTGGCTCGCATTGGACGATTCGTCGCCGGCTCCGGGCAAAAACGGGCTCTTGACGCAAAGCTGGTATTTTATCGCGCATACGCTCCCGGGAATCGGTATGGCGTTGGAGGGGTCGAGGACCGACGAGGATAGATTTTCCCTCGTATAGCGAGGCCTGAGCGACGTTGGGGAATAAAACATTATTTCCGGCGGCCGCAACGGGGTGTCTTCAAGCTCGTTAGAGCCCGTCAGCATTCCGACATTTTGAGGGTACGCCACCTGCAGCCACGATCCGCCGTCCTTTTTAATCAGCAGGCTCTCCAAGTCGTCCTGAAGTATTCTGCCGACAACCCCCGCGTCGAAGTACGTCTGAAGCTGGCCGCTTGAACGGTTCCAAGTATTTATAATGGCCGACGTGACGTAAAGCACGGCGACGACTATCAGGCTCATTATGGCGCTCGCCGCGAGGATTTCCACGAGCGTAAAGCCCGCCCTCGCAAAAGAGCCGCGCGCGCGGCGCAATGGAATGTTTCTTGAAATGTTCATCGTGTTATCGCATTTTTATAACTACATCGTCGTAAACGCGCCTCTGGACGTTCTGGCTCTCCTCGCCCATTCCGGAAATGATGTCGTCGCGGGGATCGGCGAGAATTTCCACCTTTATCGGCAGGTACGCCACCGCGTACATCTGGGAATCGCCCGGGAGCGCGCCGCCGCCGTATTCCGAAGAATCGCCAACCGTGATTTTTTCGCCCTTCAATCCCTCCTGATAGACCGAGACTAGCACCCTGTAAACCTCGCCCTCGGAACGTTTGAGATGCTCGCTGTCCGGCGGCATTCCGGACATCATGCCCTCCTGCTCCGAAGAGATGGTGACCAGGCTCGAATTGTCGGGATCGTCTGGATTCTGATATTCGTCCCAAAAATATATGACGTGCGGCTCGGTGGGATTCAAAACCCACTGGTAAACGGTGTCGAAATTCTTTTCTTTCAGAATGGTCTCGACATTCGCTATAAGGGTCACCGCCTTGTTTTGCTGGCGGATTTGGTTGATGTTGGCGGTAATCGCGGAAAGCAGACCTATCATCGACGATATGGCTATCGCCATGACGCCGACGGCGAGCATGACTTCTACAAGGGTGAACGCGCCGCGTTTGATTTTAAGGGGAGTTCTCATATCACTGAATGGTTTCTTCCATTTCGCCGTAATCGGCGAACGGTATGGTATTGCCGAGGCGCCTGACGACAAAGCCCATCTGCGAGAACGCGTTGTCTACGAGCAAAACGCCCTTCGCATCGAGATTTCCCGCCACGAGCATAACATATGCCCCGGGATTCAAGGAGAGCCCGTCAGAGGAAAACTGGTACGAATACCAGTCGCCGTTGCCCTCCGAGACGGAAAGCGGATGCGCCGAGGGGAACTCGCTGATTCCCACGCGGCTGAAAGCGCCGGAATACCCGTTGTTAAAAGTGCTCTTGTAAACGTCGGAATCCGACAGCCCGTTCTGAAGCTTCACCATTGTGGAGAACTCTCCCTCCGGCGGGACGAAAAACACGCCCTCGGGAAGCATTACGCCCCTGTTTAGCGCCACCCATCCCTTAACTTCGTCGTCGTCGCCCTTGACTTTATATATTACGCCTACCTGCCTGAGCTTGCGCGAGATATCGTCCCCGCGGTAAATGATCACGCGCGTTTCCGTCTGCCTTTTTATGGCGTTGGTGCGGGCTTCGTGAAAAGCCGCCATCATTGCCCTGTTGGCTGCGTACATCGGCTGGGCGGAATCTTTCATGTTGAGCATCGAAATCCCCGTGGACAGTATGGCGATAATGCCGATGACCACGAGCATCTCGATGAGGGTGAAAGCCTGTTTTGAGCTTCTCATAGGTATTGCGATGGCGGGTTACCAGGAGAATATGTCTTCGGCGCCCCATTCGGCCTTGGCGCTGCGGCCGTCTTTTTTGAGGGTAAACACTATGGCGCGCGCCCTGAGCCCGCGCTCCGGATTGGGAACTATGTCGCGCAGCTCGTCCGCGGGAATCCCGTCCGTCACCGTCGGGAAACCTTGTTTTATAAAGCCGTCGCCGTCGTTGTCGACGCAGACATAAATGTTCGGATTTCCGAACCCGTCCACAATCTTCCACTTTTTCTTCAACTGGACGAGGTTGGAGGTGCTAAATTCCAAAAACTTGCGGCTCTTGCGGTTGTATTCCGCCCTGTCCGCCTGCGAGAGCTTCTTGCCGTCGCAGTCCACGCCGGTCACGGCCTTTACGAAGTTTTCGGCGTTGTTGCCGTCGTCGAGATTCGTGCGATCGCGCGAGGTAAGAAAATTCGGGAAATACCCGTACTCGTCCTTGTATCGCTCCAGTCCGTTCACCATATTGGAGAACAGCGTCTTTGATGTCGCCTTTATCGCGTTTTTCTGGGCGTTGGAAATCATGGGCGTGAGCAGTCCGACGAGCACGCCTATTATGGAGATGACTATCATCAGTTCGATGAGCGTAAAACCTTGTTTTTCGGATTTCATGCGGGTTCCTTTTCTTTCCTTTCAAATCGGGGGGTTGGGGTTTCTTTTAAATGCGAAGGCTATTCTTCCATGCCCTGAATTATGTTGTCGATATTTTCAGGCTCCGCCTGATAGTCGTCGATGTCGGGGATAATTCCCGTAGAATACATCGAGCGCACGTCCTTCTCCTTTCCGTCCGGGCCTTTCGAGAGCAGTATAAACCCCTGCCCGCGCCATGTGGCGGACTCCGTATTCAAGGTGTTGGCGGTATTGTAAAAATAAAGGTACGGCTCAAACCACGGGTCGACAAAATACACCCCGCTCTTTTCCGGATCGACGTTTTCGAGGTGCGGATCGGAGGGATCCGCTATCGTGAGTTTGGAGACGTCGACAAACGGCCTGTTGTCCGCGCCGACATCGCTCATGACGATCTGCGCATTCTGGATTTTCGCGGCCATTTTTCCGGTCAGGCACTTGTAGAGATCGCCCGCCGCCTGCTTTTCGTTCCCTGAGGAGGTTATGCGCGGATATGTCTCGTACTGGTTGAAAAAGGCCTCTATGCCCGTGGCGATGAGGGCCATGTCGGACTTTGCTTTCGCGCGCCCCTGCGCCTCGCCGACAGTGCCGAGCATTTGCGTGGTAATCCCCATAAGCAGCACGATGATGCCTATGACGATCAAAATTTCTATAAGGGTAAAACCGCCTCTTTTGGCGGGGCTAAAAGGGGTAAAAGTATGGCTTTCCATGTGTGAAAAAAACGTCTAACCCCGCGTGGGGCGATTGTCAAAGTTTTTAAGAGCGTTTTATGGAGATTTTTTGCAAATATCGTATATTTCAGACTTTAATTTTGAGATCCCCTCTTCCGACAGGCAGGATATCGGGATTATGTCGAGCCCATTGTGCCTCTTCCTGAAATTTTTCAGGTTTCCGGCGGCGGCGTCTTCGTCCATCTTGTTGGCCGCCACTATTATTGGCTTTTTGAGAAGCTCCGGCGAATACAGGCCCAGCTCTTTCACGAGATTTTCGTAGTCGTCAGACGGGTCGCGCCCGTCGGTCCCCGCCATGTCCACCATCAGCACGAGCGCCTTGCATCGCTCTATGTGGCGCAGGAACTTGTGCCCCAACCCCCTGTTGTCGCTCGCTCCGTCGATGAGCCCGGGAATGTCGGCGAGCCTGAGCTTTTCGTAACGCTCCGGATATTCGAGGGTGCCTATATTCACGTGAAGTGTCGTGAACGGGTACGCGCCGATTTTGGGGTTGGCGCGCGTTATTAGGGACACGAGCGACGACTTCCCCGCGTTGGGATAGCCCACGAGTCCCGCGTCGGCGATAGATTTCAGCACGAGCCTGAACTGGCCGCTCTCGCCCTCCGCCCCGTAGGTGAACTGGCGCGGAGCGCGGTTTGTGGAGCTCTTGAAATGCAGGTTGCCGAGCCCTCCCCTGCCGCCGCGCAGAAGCAGGATTTTCTCGTTGTGGCGCAGGATTTCGGCGACGACAGCGCCGTTTTCGGCATTGATTACGACTGTTCCCGGGGGAACGCGCAGACAGGCGTCCGCCCCCGACGCTCCGGTCTTCTGGCGGCCCATGCCGTCGCCGCCGTCGCCCGCGCTGAGATTCGGGGTGAAGGAATACTTTTCGAGGTCGGAGACGTTTTCGTCGCCGAGCGCGTAGACGTCGCCGCCCTTGCCCCCGTCGCCGCCGTCCGGCCCGCCGTAGGGAATGAACTTCTCGCGGCGAAATCCCGCGGAGCCCCTGCCCCCGTCGCCGGCTTTCAACATTACTGTGGCTTCGTCTACAAACATTGCAAAAACCGAATTCCCCGAAAATGTCTCCGGAGATTCATCATACCCCGAGTATCGGACGCGCCGCGATTAAGTCAAGCCGCAACGCGCGCGGCGGCGGAATCGGAGGGAAAATTTTTCGGAGACAAATCCGTGCGGGAATTGTCGCATTGCATATGTGAAATGCCGCCTCCAAATCCGCCGCGGCAAAAACCGCACTCCTTTGCGCCTGCCCGCCGGCGGCGTTTCGTCGATCGCCCAAGCTGGCGCGTTCGAAAGCTGCTATCCGTCCCTCGCGAAGCCGCTCTTCACCCCCTCCCGACCGAGTTTTCCCGATAGCGTGGGGAACTCTGTGCATCCTCGCCGGAATTTCGATAGGGCTTGCGCTGCGCTCGGAAAGCGGCAAACGTTCTATGGAGCTTTCTCTTCTCCGGTATCCGCAGCCCCGAGCCCGCCCTCGCCGATTCCATCGTTCGGCTCGGGCTTTCCATGCTTTACGCCCGCGCCGCGGCGGATATCTCCAAAGCCTCAGCCGCCGCATTTCTGCCTTGCGCCATATGGCGCGCCTTCGCGACGCCGCCCAACCTGTGCGTTGCGGCGATGAATCAGGCCTTTTTGACGGAGACCTCCCCGTCGGCAAAGCGCAGCCCGAACGTACCCTCCGGAACCTCCGCCGCGCTCGAAATGAATCTCCCTCCGGAATCGACGGCGACGGCAAACCCGCGGCGCAATGCGCTCTCGACCCCGAGCAGCCCTATGTGCTTTTCGAGGTAGTCGAGCTTTTGGGAATACATTTCGATCCTGCGCGCGGGCGACAGAGCGGCAAAGTCCGCGCGGATGCGCAAAAACTCCGACTTGCGCCCCGCAAGCGCGCCCGCCGCCGCCGCCGCAATGCGCGCTTCGAGCGAGTCCAGTCCGAGCCAACGCTCCCTTATTTTAGCCTCGGGCGAATTTAGCCTAAGCGATCCGGACAGCGATTCGAGGTTTGCGCGCAGGGCTTGGAGGCGCGCCGCCGCCGCGTTTTTAAGGGCGGCTTCCGCGGAGTCGAGCCTGGTTTTCGCCTCTATCGCCGCGCTGGAGACGAGTTCCGCCGCCGCGCTCGGGGTCTCCGCGCGGAGGTCTGCGGCGAAGTCGGAAAGAGTGAAGTCTATTTCGTGGCCCACGGCGGAAATCGTGGGCAGCGGGCACGCGGCGACGGCGCGCGCGAGAGCCTCCTCGTTGAACGGCCAGAGATCCTCGAGGCTGCCCCCGCCGCGCATAAGGACGGCGAGGTCGAAGCCCGCGCCGTCGCCGAAGCGGAATTCAGAGGCCCTTTTAAGCCCCTCCGCAAGCTCCTCCGCCGCCTCAGAGCCCTGCACGCGCGAGGGTATGACGACCACCTCTCCCTTCCAGCCCCTGCGCGAGAGTATCCTGCAAAAGTCGCGTATCGCAGCCCCCGACGGCGATGTCACGACCGCTATGCGGCGCGGCAAAAGCGGCGCCGGCTTTTTGCGCGCGGCGTCGAAAAGCCCCTCGGCGGACAGCTTTTCCTTCAACGCCTGAAAGCGCGCCGCAAGGCTTCCCGCGCCGTCGGGAATCACCGCCTTCACCACTATCTGGTAGCTTCCGCGCGCCTCGTAAATGGAAATCTCCCCGAAGGCGAAAATCCGCATTCCGTCCTCGAGCCGCAACGACATTCCGCGCGAATACCCCTTGAACAGCACCGCCGAAATCGCCCCCTCGTCGTCTTTGAGGGTAAAGTACGTGTGCCCGCTCGAATAGGTTTTGAGGTTCGAGATCTCCCCTTTCAGCCACAGCTCGGGAATCCGCGTCTTGACGAGCATCTTGAAGCGGCGCGAAAACTCCCCGACGCCCAGAACCTCGTCGCTCTGTTTAAGAAACTCCATCGCCGCCCCCCCTCAGCTTGTGCCCGTACCGCTTGTCGAGCATTCGCGCCACTATCGCCAGAATCACAAAAAACGAACCCGCAATCGCTATTTTCGCGGCCCCGCCCGTAAAGAAACCCTCCCCGAGGTACACATAACCGAAAATCTGGACGTACTGTATGGGCAGGGATACTGCCACATACTTCGCGAATGGAATTTCCGCGAGCCCCAATGCGTAGTTTTGCACCGCGAGCGGATTGCCGGGTATCATGCGCATGAGAAACACGAACTCGTACTGCTCGTAAGGCGGCAGCCTCGGGACGTTCAGGCCGCGCGCCTCGAGCTTGCGGCGCAAAAACGCGCCGAATTTTTTGGATATGAAGTAGGAAGCGACTATGTTGAGCGTCACCCCGAGCCAGCAGCAAAAGAGTATGGCAAGCATCGGCTCCGACTCCGCGCGCGCCGCCGCGAGGACGAATACCGGCGTCACCGGCAGAAAGAATATCGGCAACGCGAATATCACAAGCGAATAGACGAAGAGCGGAACGCCCTCCAAAAGCCTCAGGTTGTCCCTAAAATACGCGCCGACATCCGCCAAAAACACTTCAATCTCGCGCTGCCAGAAGAAAAACGCCCATACGAACAGCGCCGCCGCAAAAGCGGCCGCGAACGCGGCGCAGGCAATTTTCCCTCTCATTTTCATCGCTTCATTAGTGGCGGCGCATGTCCGCAGACGCAAGGCTTATATCCAAAAATCTTCGAGCTCCCCCAGAGCCGCGCACGCCGAAAGTATGCCAGCTTTGATGTCGCATTCCGGCGAAAAATCGGTCAGAATTTTGCGGACGAAGAGCTTTTTGGAAAACGCCTCCGCCGCCCTCGCAAGCGCCCAGCCCTCCATATCCACAAGCTCGCCGAATCCGGCGGCCCGCGCCCTCTGCGCGGCGGTGGACG
>CAJMOT010000042.1 GCA_905214995.1 uncultured bacterium
GCGGCGGCGGGGGCTGTTGCGCTCGCCGAATACGGGATTCTCGGGATCCCCGCCGCGCGGTTCGCCGCGGCGAACCCCGAAAAGGTTCTGCGGAAAATCGCACCGGTTTTCGTCGCCCTCTATGCGGTTGCGAAGCCCGCGGTGCTTGTTGCGGAAAAAATCGGGGCGAAGCTCGCGGGGAAAAAGCTTCCCTGCAAGCCGCCGTTCAGCCGCATAGACGCGGAGATAATGCTGCGCGCCGAGGACGCCGACGCCGAGCCGGTTTCGCCCTACGCCGGCAAGATAGCGCGCAACGCGATTAGGCTGCAAGAGCTCGACGTCAGCGACGCGATGCTGCCGCGCAGCAAAGTCGAGTACTTCGACATCGACGAGCCCTATTCCGAAAACCTGAAAGTCGCCCTGCGCTCGCGCTACAACCGCTATCCCCTCTGCCGCGGCGACCTCGACGACTGCTACGGCATAATCCACCTGCGCGACCTATTCGCGGCGCAGGCGGAATCCGAAACGCCCGACCTCTCCAAAATCGCGCGCCAGACGCTCCGCCTGCGCGAAAACGAAAACCTCGAATCGGCGCTCGCGAAAATGCTCGGGTACAAAATCCACATCGCGCTCGTCGAGGACGATTTCGGGGGCGTCATAGGGGTGCTGACGCTCGACGCCGCGCTCGGCGAGCTCGTCGGGCAGATACGCGACGAATTCGCAGTCTCGCAGGGCGAGCCGATCCGCGTGATAGGCAGAAACAAGTACAAGATTTCTGGGCTCGCGCCCATACGCCGCGTGGAGGATTTTCTGGACGTCGATTTCGACGCCGACGAAGTCTCCACTTTCGGGGGGCTCGTCACTCTGTCGCTCGGGCGCTTTCCCGAAAAGGGGGAGAAGATATACTTCAAAGAGCAGCGCATGAGGGTCGTGGTGGACAAAATGGAGGCGAGGATGGTGGGCGAGTGCACCGCGACGCTGGAAGTCTCCGATTCTTCCGAAAAGTAGCCTTGCCCTTTCCCGCCGCTCCGGGCCGCTTTGGGGAAAATCCCGTTTTTAAAACGCCGCGCGCCCGCATAATTGAATTGCAATGCGCCGCAGTTGGCGCATAAATTGGACGCGCATTTAAAAATTCCGGCGGCCGCCCCGCGGCGGCGCCAAGACAACAGACAGACAGTTTCAGCCAATGAACAATCCGCTCGATACGCTAACAGAATTTGAATCGAAACAGGCCGGCGCGAAAGGTTTCATATACAGCCTTCCCGCCCTCAAAAAATCCGGGCTCGACGTCTCCCGACTGCCGGTGAGCGTGAGGATAGTGCTCGAAAGCGTACTGCGCAACTGCGGCGGAAAGCTCGCCTCGGAGGGCGACGCCAGGCGGCTTGCCGCGTGGAGCGCCCAAAACCCGGGCGACTACGAAGTGCCGTTCGTGGTCTCGCGCATAGTATTGCAGGACTTCACCGGCGTGCCGCTGCTCGTGGATCTGGCGGCCATGCGCGACGCCGCCGCAAAGCTCGGCGCCGACCCGTCGTGCGTCGAGCCGCTCGTGCCCGTCGACCTGGTGGTGGACCACTCCGTGCAGATGGACTTCGCCGGAACTCCCGACGCCTACGAAAAAAACCTTGACATGGAGTTCGACAGAAACCGCGAGCGTTACGAATTTCTCAAATGGGGCCAGAGCGCGTTCAAGACGTTTTCGGTGGTTCCGCCCTCGACGGGCATAATCCACCAGATAAACCTCGAGTTCCTCGCGCGCCTGGTGTTCCAATCCGAATCCGGAGGCAAAACCGTGTTCTATCCCGACACGCTCGTGGGCACGGACTCGCACACGACGATGATTAACGGCCTCGGAGTCGTCGGCTGGGGCGTCGGCGGCATTGAGGCGGAGGCGGGAATGCTCGGCCAGCCCGTGTATTTCAAGGTTCCGGAAGTCGTCGGCGTGCGCATGACGGGCCGCCTCGAGGAGGGCGCAACCTCAACCGACCTCGCCCTGCACGTCACGCAGATGCTGCGCCGCGAGAAGGTCGTAGGCAAATTCGTTGAATTTTTCGGGGAGGGGGCGCGGAGCCTATCGCTCGCCGACCGCGCGACAGTCGCGAACATGGCGCCCGAATACGGGGCGACAATGGGCTATTTCCCCGTCGACGAGACGACGCTCGAATACCTGCTGCTGACGGGGCGCGACGAAAAGCTCGTCGCCCTCGCGCGCGACTATTACAAAGCGCAGGGAATTTTCGGGATCCCCTCCGACGGAGACTGCGACTACACAAAGGTAGTGGATCTCGACCTCTCGGAAGTCCGCCCGTCCATTGCCGGCCCCAAGCGACCGCAGGACAAAATCGCCCTGTCGGAGTCGAAGGAGGCTTTCCGGAATTTCATGTCCGAAATCGGCGCCGACCCCGACGCCAAAGCCGAAACCTCCAAGGGCGAACTGCGCAACGGCAGCGTTCTGATAGCGGCGATAACCAGCTGCACGAACACCTCGAACCCGTCGGTTCTCGTCGCGGCGGGGCTGCTGGCGAAAAAGGCGGACGAGCTCGGCCTGCGCCCGCCAGCCTATGTAAAGACGTCGCTCGCGCCGGGCTCGCGCGTGGTGACCGACTACCTCGAAGCCGCCGGACTGCAAAAGCACCTCGATTCTCTCGGCTTCAACCTCGCCGGCTACGGCTGCGCGACGTGCATAGGCAATTCCGGCCCCATAGACGCGGAAATCTCGGAGGCCGTAAAATCCGCGGATTTGGCGTGCGCGAGCGTCCTGTCGGGCAACAGAAACTTTGAGGCGCGCGTCCACGCGCTGCTAAAAGCCAACTACCTCATGAGTCCGCCGCTCGTCGTCGCGTTCGCGCTGGCGGGCAGGATAGACATAGACTTCGACCGCGAGCCCCTCGCCAAGACCCCCGACGGAAAGGACGTGTTCCTCTCCGACGTCTGGCCGAGCTCCCGCGAAATTTCCGAAACGGTCGCCGCATGCGTCAAGAGCGAAATGTTCCGCGCGCGCTATTCCGACATGTCCGGCCCCGAGCGCTGGCGGAAAATCGAAAGCAAGGCCTCCGCAACCTACGCATGGGACGAAAACAGCACCTACATACAAAACCCGCCGTTCTTTGAATCCGTCGGAAACAGGACGGCGCCGGCGCTCTCGGGTCTGCGGCCGCTCGCGATTCTCGGGGACTCCGTGACGACCGACCACATCTCGCCCGCGGGCTCCATTCCCCCCGACGGCCCCGCCGGAAAATACCTGCGCGCGCGCGGCGTCGAGCCCAAAGACTTCAATTCCTTCGGCTCGAGGCGCGGCAACGACAGGGTGATGACGCGCGGAACGTTCGCCAACGTGCGCATCCGCAACCGCATGGCGGGCGGCGTCGAGGGCGGATACACCAAAATCGACGGAACCGGAGAAAACGTCCCGATCTTTGACGCGAGCCTCGCCTACAAGGAGCGCGGGGAGGGCCTAATAGTGTTCGGCGGAACCGACTACGGAATGGGCAGCTCGCGCGACTGGGCGGCGAAGGGCACGAAGCTGCTCGGCGTGCGCGCGGTCGTGGCGAAATCCTTCGAGCGCATACACCGCAGCAACCTCGTCGGAATGGGGGTTCTGCCGTTCGAGTTCTCCGCCGGAGAGGACGCGCAGACGCTCGGGCTCGACGGCACGGAGACATTCTCCATACTCGGCCTCGAAAACGGCATAAAGCCCGCGCAAATGGCGGTTCTCGAAATTTCGCGCGCGGACGGCTCCAAGTCGAGCGCGGACATCAGGCTGAGAATCGACACGCCCGTCGAAGCGGATTACTACATGTCCGGCGGAATCCTGCCGTTCGTGCTCGAAAAAATCGTCAACAAATAGCCCCGATATGTTAGAAGAAACAAAATACCTCGTGGGAATATCCTCCGGCGCCGCGACGATGGCGGTCGTCGGCAAGGCAAATTACCTGAACTGCCGCAACGTCGGAGAATTCTTTTCCGCCGCGATCGCCCGCGGATGCTCCAAAATAGTGGTGGACTGCTCGCAGTGCGCAGGCATGGACAGCACGTTCCTTGGAATGGTGGCGGGGGCGGCGCTGAAAATACACAAGACGGGCGGCGAAATGGTTCTTGTAAACCTGAACGACCGCAACAGGGAGCTCATCGACAATCTCGGCATATTCAAGCTCGTAAAAATCGCCGAAGACCCGTCGGCGATGCCCAAGCCAACATCCGAGTTCCTGCCCGCCAACAACGCGACCCACGCCAACATCCTAAACGCCCACGAAAACCTCGTGGAGGCAGACTCGTCAAACAAAACCAAATTTGAAGACGTCATAGCCTTCCTCAAAAGGGAAACCGAAAGCAAATAGCCAATGGTTTGCGTCCTCGCCTCCGCAATATTAGCGGCGATCGCCGCAGCGTGCGCCCTGTTCGCGCTGCATTCGCGCCGCGAGCTCGCAAGCGCGCTCGACGAAATCGACAGGATGAAAGAGGAGAGGCAGGTGATAATCGAATTTCTGCACAGGAGCGCCGACGACATCGGCTCGGGCGCAAACCGCGAGAAAATCTACAAGCGCATAGTCCGCGCCACCGCGCTCTCATGCGGGGCGATGAGCGCGTGCGTGTACGAAAAGTCGCCCGACGGAAGGCTCGCGGCAAAGGCCTGCGAGGGGCTCTTTCCGCCCCAGACGCGGAAAATCGAAAAACAGAAGAGCGGCGAGCTGCGCGCCGAATTTATAGAAGACGCCCTGCGACGCGAGGTGCTCGAGCCCAACGAGGGCGTGCTCGGCGAGGTCGCCGCGTCCGGAAAGGGAGTGCTGATAAGGGACGCGCTCAAAGACCCCCGCGTAATCCGCCACGAGGACGAGTCCCTCAAAATCCGCAGCCTAATGGTCGTTCCGCTCGTGTTCAGGGGGCAGCTCGACGGGGTGCTCGCCGTGGCAAACCCCATAAGCGGCAGGGCGTTCACGGAAACGGAATTTTCCCTCGCGCGCTCCCTCGGAGAGCAGTGCGCCCTCGCCCTTCAAAACGCGGAGGCGGTTTCGGCGCTTATAATGAAAAACAAACTCGAGTTCGATTTGAGGCTCGCAAGCAGCGTCCAGCGGTACCTTTTGCCCGAAAAACTGCCGGAGGTTCCCGGGCTCGAATTCGCCGTAAAATATCTTCCGCAACAGCTCATAGGAGGCGACTTCTACGATTTCTTCAAGCTCCCGAGCGGCAAAATCGGCGTCGTGATAGGCGACGTATCGGGCAAGGGGATTTCGGCGGCGATACTCATGGCGCTCTGCCAAACCAAGCTCAGATACATAGCCTCCACCGGCAAGTCGCCCGCGCAAACCCTCAAAATGCTGAACTCCGAAATGGTGCGCGCGATGCGCTCGGACATGTTCATAACCATAATATACGCGATTCTCGACCCGAGCTCGGGGGAGGCTAAATTCGCGCGCGCCGGCCACGAGCCACCGCTGCTCGCGCGGGCGGGTTCGGACGGCCCGGCGGTTCCGGTAAAATCGAGGGGAATGGCGCTCGGCATGGTCTCCGAGGAGCTCTTCGACAGCGTGATAGAGGACGCCTCCTTCAAAATGGGCCCGGGCGACGTTCTCGCCCTCTACACCGACGGGCTCACGGAGGCCGCCGACCCGCGCGGAGCCGAGTTCTCCGCAAAAAAATTGGCGGAAACAGTCTCGACATTGCGCTCGAGAAATGCAAATGATTTGAACGAAGAAATCATAAAGTCCGTCGAAGCGTTTATGGCGCCGGAAAAGAAGTACGGCGACGATTTGACGCTTTTGACCGTCAAAAAACTCTAAACAGCCAAACACAAGGATACGCTATGCCCGGAGTCGGCAAACTTTTGAAACAGGCGCAGAAAATGCAGAAGGCTATGGAGACCGTCCAGGCCCAGCTCGCGGAAATGACCGTCGAAGGGTCGGCGGCGGGCGGCGCGGTAAAAGCCGTAGTGAACGGCCAAGGGGCCTTAAAATCCATAAAGCTCGACCCCGAATTTCTCAAAGAAGACGCAGCGAGCGTCGAGGCCTCCATCGTCGCCGCCGTAGAGGACGCCGCCGCGAAGGCGCGCGCCAAGAGCGAGGCGGAAATGAACAAAATAACCGGCGGATTCTCCATTCCCGGCCTCGTTTAAAGCGGCAGGCCTCCGAGAGGGGGAGCTGTCGGGCGGGAAAATAAAGCGCAGCGGGCTTTTCCCCGCCCCAATCGCCGCGACTCAAAATGAGCAAATCTTTCGACAGACTCAAGAGCGCCCTCAAAAAGCTTCCGGGAACGGGGCTAAAAAGCGCCGAGCGCATGGCGATGTACCTCGCCCTCGAAAACCGCGCCGACGCCGCGGAAATCGCGGAATCCATAACGGCGGCGCTCGGGCGCATCACCCCATGCCCCGAGTGCTTCGGGCTCTCCGAGAACGGGCAGCCGTGCGAAATATGCTCCGACAAGTCGAGGATACCCGACATCGTGTGCGTCGTTGAAAAGGCCTCCGACATCGCCGCAATAGAAAAATCCGGCGCGTGGAGGGGAAAATACCACGTTCTGGGCGGCAAGCTTTCGCCCATAAAAAAGATAGGCCCCGACAGGCTCAACCTGGCCTCCCTCGCAAGGCGCGCGGAGGAGTCCGGCATAACGGAAATCATTCTCGCCCTTTCAAACGACATCGAGGCCGAGGCCACCTGCCACTACATTCAGGAGCGCGTCGCCGCCCCGCGCGGAATACGGCTGACGCGCATAGGATTCGGTCTTCCCAGCGGCAGCCAGCTCGGATTCGCGGACTCGGGCACAATAAAAAGCGCGCTCGAGTCGCGCAAGGCGTTCTGACGCCCCTCCGCGCGGACGCGGGGAGGAACGCGGGCGCCGGAAAACCACAATACCGACACATGCCAAATATGAAAAAACTTCTTTGCATGGCGGCGCTTTTTGCGGCTTGCCTATCCGGCGCGCAGACGATAAACGAAATCTCCGCCGACCCCCCGCCCGCCGCGCCGCTTCCGGACGCGCAGGAGCCCGCCGCAAAAAGCGACATATCATATCCCGACGCGGTAGTTCTCGGCATAGTCGAGGGGCTCACCGAATACCTGCCCGTCTCGTCCACCGGCCACCTCATCATAGCCAACGCATTTTTGGGGCTCGACTCGCGCGAGCCGCTCTTCGACGCCGACGGCAATCCCGTCCTAAACGGCCGCTGCGAACCCGTGACGCTGAAAGCCGCGGCCGACGCGTACGCCGTCGTGATCCAGCTGGGGGCGATAGCGGCGGTGGCGTTCGTCTACTGGGAATGGTTGGTGAAAATGTTTTTCGGGCTTCTCGGCCGCAACTCCGAGGGGCTGAGGCTGCTGCGCAACATCATGGCGGCCTTCGCGCCCGCGGCGGCCGCGGGGCTTCTATTGGGCGAATTTATCGAAAGCGCGCTGTTCGGCGTCGTTCCGGTGATAGCCGCCCTGTTCTTCGGCGCGCTGCTGATGCTCTGGACGCAGCGCCGGTACGCCTCCGCCCACGCCTTGCCGCATTCGCCCCGCGCGCGCCTCGAAAACATGCGGGCGCGCTCCGCGCTTCTAATCGGAATCCTCCAATGCGTCGCGATGTGGCCCGGCACGAGCCGCTCTATGATGACGATTGTGGGCGGCTACGCCGTCGGGCTCGGGCCGGCGGATTCCGCGCGCTTCAGCTTTCTGCTGGGGCTCGTCACCCTCTCCGCGGCGTCGGCATACAAAATCGTGAAAGACGGCGACGCCATTCTGCGCGCGGTATCCTCCGGCCCGCTGTTGCTCGGAATGGCGGTTGCATTCGCCGCCGCCGCAGTCTCGGTCAAGTGGCTTGTCGAATTTCTGACGCGCAGGGGGCTTGCGCCCTTCGCGTATTACAGGATAGCCCTCGCGCTCATACTCGGAGCGCTCGCATACTTCAACTTTATCTGAGCCTTGAAGATAATCGACTGCCACGCGCACTTCTACCCGCGCTTCGCCGCCGAAAACCCCGAAGCGTGGGCGGCATGCGCCGGCGAGCCCTACTGGGGCGCGCTCGTCGGCAGGCGCGCGGACGGCAGACGGTCTTTGCAGGGGTTTCCAAACGAAAAAAAATTCCTGCTCGACATGGACCGCGCGGGCGTGGAAAGGGCAGTCGTGCAGGGCTGGTACTGGGAAAATCCCGCGACGTGCTCGCTCATGAACGCCGAGATCGCGAAATTCGCGGCGGCGCACCCCGACAGGATTTCCGCGTTCGCCTCCATAAACCCCGCGTTCCGGCGCGAATCGCTCGAAGAGATCGCCCGCGCGCGCGACCTCGGGTTCATCGGCGCGGGAGAGCTCCACGACGGAGTCCAAGGCTTCCGCTATTCGTCCCGGGAATTTTCGGAAATCGCGCTGGCATGCGCCGGCGCGGGGCTCGCCATCTGCGCGCACCTAACCGAAAAAACCCCGCGCCAATACCCCGGCAAGCGCGCGACAAATTTTGAAGCCGCCTACGCCGCCGCGCGCGCCTGCCCGTCCGCCAAATTCATATTCGCCCATCTCTGCGGCGGGGACGCCGTCGAGCCGTCATTTGAACCTCCGCCGAACGCCTTTTTCGACACCGCGGCGTTCCCGCTCACGGACGGCGCTGAGGCCGTGGCAAAGGCTGTAAAAAAATTTCCACGCCGCGCGCTCTACGGCTCGGACTACCCGCTGCGCCTATACCCGCGCAAATTCATAGAGGAGGAAATGGAAACCGCCGTCGCCGAGGCGAAAGCTGCTGTGCCCGCCGGGCTCGCGCGGAAGTTTTTTTCGGAAAACTTCGAGTCGCTGTACGCGCGCTGACGCGCACGCTGAGCGCCTTCCGCCCCTCCCTTTCGGGCGCGCTGCGGATTCAAATCCCGAAGAAGCCGCGCGAATTTTCGCGCACTGCGTCCGCAAGGTATTCTTCGGAAACGCCGAAAATTTCCGCCGCCGCGCGCGCTATCAGCGGAATGTTGGCGGGCTCGTTGACGCTTCCGCGCAGCGGGGCGGGAGCGAGGTACGGGCAGTCGGTCTCGAGCATCAGGCGCCCGAGCCCCTGCGCGAGCATCGCCCTGCGCATTTCCCCCGCGCTCTTGTAGGTAATGATTCCCGTGAACGACGCGCGCGCGCCGAGGCCGTTGATTTCAGCGAGCTCCTCCGCAGTCCCCGCATAGCAGTGGAAAACCACGCGCGAAAAGTCGACGCCCGCCGCCGCGATTTGCTCAACGCAATCCCCGACGCTGTCCCGCGCGTGCACGCAGATTTTTGCGGACTCGAAAGAGTTGGAGAGCTCGAGCTGCCGCGAGAAAATTTTTATCTGGCGGTCGCGCATGGCTTCAAACTCCGCGGGGTCGGAGGGCGCTCGGAAGTAGTCGAGCCCGATCTCTCCGATCGCAACCGGCGGAAAGTCGGAGGCGAAAAACGTCCCGAGCGAGTCGAGGGCGATTTCGCAGTTTTCGGAAATGTCGCCCGGGTGGATTCCTATCTGCCAGAATACGGAACCCGCAAACTCGCGCGCCGCGGATTCGTAAAACAGCCACTCGTCGGGATTGACGGAACACGCGACGATCTTCTCCACTCCGGCGCCCCGAGCGCGCCCGACAATCTCCGCGAGCTCGCCCCGCCGGCCGAAGCCGTCCAAATGCGCATGGGTGTCTATAAATTTCATACGTCGCGGAACAATCTATCCCTCCGAGCTGTCATAGCGCAAGGAGGAAAAAAGTTAAAACAATCTAATAATTTTCCGATGTTAAAAAATACGCGGATTTTTCAGGACAAAAAACAACCAAAGGAAAGCAATATGTCAACGCTCGTAGGCAAAAAGGCGCCCGACTTCCGGGCAAACGCCGTCGTGGACGGAAAAATCGTAAGCGACTTCTCGCTGTCGCAGTTCGAGGGGAAGAAATACGTCATACTCTTCTTCTACCCCAAGGACTTCACGTTCGTCTGCCCAACGGAAATCCTCGCGTTTCAGGCGGCAAAAAAGGAATTCGACGAGAGGAACGTCGAGCTCATAGGGTGCTCGACCGACACCGAGTTCTGCCACCTCGCGTGGATTCAGACCCCGCGCGCAAACGGCGGAATCGAGGGGGTGGCCTATCCGCTCGTGGCGGACACAAACAAGACGATCGCGCGCGACTACGGGGTTCTCGCGGGCTGCAAAAAGACCGGCCCCGACGGCAGGGAATGCGTAGACGGAGAGATGGTCGCATACCGCGGGCTGTTCCTCATCGACAAAAACGGCATAGTGCAGCACGAGGTTGTCAACAACTTCCCGCTCGGCCGCTCCACGGCGGAGGAAATCAGAATGGTGGACGCCTTGCAGCACTTCGAGCAATTCGGCGAAGTCTGCCCGATGAACTGGCACAAGGGCGAAGAGGCAATGAAGCCCTCGCGCGAGGGCGTTTCGAAATATTTGAGCGAATCCTACAAAAAATAGCCTTTTCCAATCGCGCGGGGCGCCGACGCCCCGCGCGATTTTTTTTTGCCATTCTCCGCCCGAAAACGCGCGGATTGCGTTGCTGCGGCGCCCGTTTGGACGCCGCGCCGCGTTTTAGCGCGCAGCGTCGGCCCTTCTCCATGCGCGCCGCCGGCGCCAAATCGAAGCTTGACTATGGAAAGGCCTTTCAGAGAGAATCGGGGATTGTAATTTTTAGAAAACGGCAAATGAAACGCACAAACAATTGCAACGAGCTCACCGCCTTCGACAACGGCAAACAAGTCTCGCTCATCGGATGGGTACAGTCGGTGCGCGACCACGGCGGAATAATATTCGTGGACCTTCGCGACCGCGAGGGAATCACGCAGATCGTATTCCATCCGGAGTGCCCCGCGTACAGGGACGCCCAGAAGCTCAAAGACGAGAGCGTCGTGCAGGTGTTCGGAAAGGTATCTATGCGCGAGGGCGACACGGTAAACCCCGCGCTCAAAACGGGGGAAATAGAGGTCGTCGCGGAAAACATGGTCGTCCACAACGTCTGCGAAACCCTCCCCTTCCCGCTCGACGACGAAAAGGCCGACAAGGTCAACGAGGACTTGCGCCTGCAATACCGCTACCTCGACCTGCGCCGCCCGCGCAACCTAAATCTGCTCAGGCTCCGCCACAGGGCGGCCAAGGCCCTGCGAGAATACCTCGACTCCCAGGACTTCACGGAGGTCGAGACCCCCATACTCTTCAAGAGCACTCCCGAGGGCGCGCGCGAATTCCTCGTGCCCAGCCGCCTCAACGCGGGGCAGTTCTACGCGCTCAACCAGTCGCCGCAGCAATACAAGCAGATGCTGATGGTGTCCGGCATAGAGAGGTACTACCAGATGGCGAAGTGTTTCCGCGACGAAGACCTCAGGGCCGACAGGCAGCCGGAATTCACGCAGGTTGACATCGAAATGAGCTTCATCGACCGCGAGGACATGTACTCGCTGATAGAAAACATGCTCAAAAAAGTCTGGAAAGACGTGCTGGGCGTGGACATTCCGACGCCGTTTAAGAGAATGCCCTATTCGGAGGCGATGAACCGCTACGGCGTGGACAAGCCCGACACGCGCTTTGAAATGGAGTTAAACGACTTCACTGACGCGTTCAGGCAGAGCCAGTTTAAAGTGTTCGCGTCGGCAGCCAACGGGGGGGGAGCGGTAAAGGCGATAAACGCCAAGGGCCTCGCCGACATCACGCAGGGAGAGCTCAAAAACCTCGAAGACGTCGCAAAGACCCTCGGGGCAAAGGGACTGGCTTTCATCAAGGCGGAAAACGGCGCGTGGAAGAGCCCCATACTCAAATTCCTTTCGGAGTCCGAACAGGCGGAGCTCAAAAACAGGCTGAACATCGAAGACGGCGACATCGTATTCTTCGCCGCCTGCGAATGGGAGCGGGCGTGCTCGATTCTCGGAAGGGTGCGCCTCGAGTGCGCCAAGCTTTTGCAGGCGCGCGGCAAACTCTCAATCCCCTCGGACCGGTTCAATTTCCTCTGGGTCATAGAATTTCCGCTGATGCTCTTCGACGAAGAACAGGGGAGGTACGTCTCTGCCCACCACCCTTTCACCTCGCCCGTGGAGGAGGACGTCCAGTACCTCGACTCCGACCCTCTGCGCGTCAGGGGCCAGCACTACGACATAGTCCTCAACGGCGTAGAGCTCGGCGGAGGCTCCATAAGGATACACCAGCCGCAGGTTCAGGAAAAGGTGTTCCGCGACGTGCTCAAAATTCCGGAGGACGTAATAGAGTCGCGGTTCGGCTACATGCTCAAAGCCTTCAAATACGGCGCCCCGCCGCACGGGGGGATCGCGCTCGGCTTCGACAGGCTCGTGAGCATACTCGCAAACCGCCAGAGCATACGCGACATCATCGCCTTCCCCAAGACGCAGCGCGGGCAGGACCTCATGGCGCAGTCGCCGTGCCCGGTGACGGAAAAGCAGCTCAAAGACCTGCACATCGCGCTCGCCGACGACGCGCGGTAGGCGGCGCGCCTTATATAATAATGCAGGAACGGACGGGCTCCCCATGCGGGGAGGCCGCTTTTTTTTTGCGCGGCGCAAAAAATTGCGGAACCGCGCCGCCGCGGAAGTGTCCTACAATGCGTGCGGGAATTGAAGCGCCGAACCGAGGCGTCCCCCGCGGGACAGAATGCCTATTGACCGTCCTTTCAAATTTCAAGAGCGCAATCTCTTTGCGGCCGTCTTGATTCAAAAACAAACAAAAAAGGAGAAAGTCAACATGGTACTCGGTACAAGATATCCAACCCTCGCATTCCACACCGGCGGCGCCGGACAAGCCCAGGACGGCATTCCGCCCCAGCCCTTCGAAACGTTCTGCTACGATTCCGCGCTGTTGGAGGCGAAAATCGAAAATTTTAACGTAATCCCCTACACTTCGGTTCTGCCGAAGGAGCTCTTCGGGAAAATTTACCCCGTAGACAAGGTCAAAAAATTCTTCAAGCACGGCGCGGTGCTCGAGGTCATCATCGCCGGCAACGGCGCGCGGCAGTAAGAGCACAAGGCAATCGCCACAGGCGTGGGCATCTGCTGGGGCAAAGACTCCAAAGGGGAGCTCATAGGCGGCTGGGCCGCGGAATATGTCGAGTACTTTGACACTTTCGTGGACGACGCCATAGCCAAAACCCACGCGGAAATGTGGCTGTCCAAATCCCTCAACCACGAGCTCGAAATACGCGGCGTGCAGAAGCACAGCGAGTTTCAGATGTTCCACAACTTTGTGAACATCGAACAGAACTTCGGCTACTGCCTAACCGCCCTCGGCTTCCTCAACTTCGAATACGCCGCCCCCGCGACGGTATAGGCGAACGGAGCTCTCATGGCGGACTCAAATACAGGCGCCGCCCCCGCTTCCCCCTCCTCCGCAAAGAGGCTGGGGGTTATCGGGCTCGGGGCGATAGTGCTCAGCTCGATGATAGGCGGCGGCATATACAGCCTCCCGCAAAACATGGCGGCATCCGCCGCCGCGGGAGCCGTCATAATCGCATGGATAATCACCGGCATCGGGATATTTTTCATAGCCAACTCATTCCGCATTCTCGCGTCCGCGCGCCCGAACCTCACCGCCGGCGTATACATGTACAGCAGGGACGGATTCGGTGAATACGCCGGATTTACAATCGCGTGGGGGTATTGGCTGTGCCAGATTTTCGGAAATGTCGGATACGCCGTCATAACGATGGACGCGCTCAATTATTTCTTCCCGGGAGTATTCGCGGGCGGAAACAACGCATGGTCTATCGTCGGCGGCTCCGTCCTGATATGGGCGTTTAACTTCGTGGTGCTCGCGGGCGTCAAACAGGCGTCGATAATAAACATTGTCGGCACAGTCGGCAAGCTCGTGCCGCTTTTGGTGTTCGCGATAGCGCTCGTCTTCGCCTTCCACTGGGACAAGTTCACGTTCGACTTCTGGGGAAATGTCCCCTCCGGCGGGCATGTCCTCGGCGGGCTCGGAGAACAGATAAAGAGCACTATGCTCGTCACCTTGTGGGCCTTCATTGGCATAGAGGGGGCAGTCGTCCTCTCAGACCGCGCGAAGAGCCAAAAGGACGTCGGTAAGGCCACTATAATGGGCTTTCTCGGCGGGCTGGTAGTGTTCATACTTCTCTCGGTGCTGCCGTTCGGCGCGATGAGCCAAAGCGAAATCGCGGGGATAGCCAACCCATCCACCGCAGGCGTGCTTGAAAAGATAGTGGGACCGTGGGGCGCGTGGCTTATGAACATAGGGCTGCTGATATCGGTTCTCGCGAGCTGGCTGGCATGGACGATAATCACCGCCGAAATGCCGTTCGCCTGCGCAAAGGACGGGACTTTCCCGAAATTCTTCGCAAAGTCGAACTCCGGCGGCTCCCCGTCGGCCTCCCTGTGGACCACGAGCGCGCTCATGCAGCTGGCCATGCTGCTCGTGTTTTTCTCAAACAACGCGTGGAATACCATGCTGAGCATAACCGGGGTGATGGTGCTGCCGGCGTACCTGTCGAGCACGATGTACCTCTTTAAGATTTCCGAACGGCGGAAATTGAAGTCGGTCGTGCCTGGCCTGCAAATCGGCGCGGGAATCGCCGCACTAAGCGGAGGCGTCGGCGCGCTGTACGCGCTGTGGCTCATCTACGCCGCGGGGGTAGAATACCTGCTCGCCTCGGCAATCCTGCTGACGGCCGGAATCCCGGTATACATATGGGCGAGATCCGAAAACGGGAAAAAGGCCTTCGCGCCGAAAGAGCTGCTCGGGGCCCTCGCGCTCGCCGCGGTGTCGGCGGCGGCAATATACATGATGGCTTCAGGCAAAATCGACATCGGCGGAACAAGTCCCACGCCGCAATCGGCGCAGCAGGCAAAGCATTCCCCGATAATCAAGCGGCACGGACACTCCGTGCCGGTGAGGGAAACCCCCTCCCCCGCGGAAGCGGCGGCGCAAAATTAGGCGCGGAAACAAAACAACGCAGGGGCGCGGCGGAATTTCCGCCGCGCTCTTTTTATACCCCGCCGGAAACCGCCGCCAAAACCTTTTTGTGCAGTTCCGGCGTGCAGGAGGCTATCAGCCCCCAATCGCGGCCTATGTCGTCTCCGCCCCGCCAGTCGGAATAAGCAACGCCCGCGCCCTTCAACGCCGGCAACAGGGCGGCAAAATCCCAAACCTCCAAAAGAGCGTCCGCCATGACGTCGGCGTATCCTCGGCAGAGCAGCATGTACCCGTAGCAGTCGCCCCACGTGCGCGAAATCGCCGCGGCGTCCTCGAGCCGCTTCCAACCCGCCTCCCCCCTGAGGCGCGAACAGTAGCGCGAATCGGACGTGAGCAGCGTCATGCCATCGAGCGAAGTCCGCTTGGAGGGCGACACCCGCCTGCCGTTGAAGAGACATTCCTCGCAGTCGCCCACAATGCGCTCGCGCAGGACGGGCTGGTTTATCGCCCCCAAGACGGGCTCTCCGTTTCTCATGAGGGCTATCAAAGTCCCGAAGAGCGGAACCGCGCTTATGAAAGACTTGGTCCCGTCTATCGGGTCGAGCACCCAGACATATTCGGCGCACTCACCGGAATTTCCGTACTCCTCGCCGATTATCCCGTGGTCCGGAAATTTTTTGGAGATGGCCTCGCGCAGCATGCACTCGACGTTTCTGTCCACTTCCGTGACGGGGGAGGAATCCTCCTTGAAGTCCACGCTGTGCCGCTTTCCGAAAGACCTCGCGATGTACTCGCCGCTCATGTCCGCCAGCTCGTTGATAAAAACCTTGAAAGATTGCGTTTGCATGGGCGTAATGTAGGCGATTCTCGCAAAAATGGGCAAGATGAAAAGCATTCCCGTATTCGCGATAGACTTTGAAGGGTCGTCGAAAATCGGGATAGTCGAATACGGCGCGGCGGAACTCGCGGGCGGCGAAATCGTTTCCGCGCATACGCGCATATGCGCGCCCAAGCGCAAGATACCCCGCCGCGACGCCGAGTTTTTCGGAATCTCCAACGATGCCGCCGAAAAGCGCGCGCCGTTTTCGGACGACCTTCCGCTGTTTTGCCGGATGCGCTCGCGGGGGATATTTATGGCGCACAACGCCTCGGTGGAGGACTCCCTCCTGCGGGCCGCCCTGCCATCGCCCGGAATGGTGCCTGACTTCGCGCGCGGCGGGCGGACGCCCGAATGGGCGCCGTGGCTCGACACCTGCGCCCTCTCGCGCGCCCTCTTTCCGGAAATCGGCGGCGCAAAGCTCTCCGACTGCGTCCGCGCCTTCGGGCTGCAAGAAAGGCTCGACGAAGCCGCCGAAAAATTCTGCCCTCCGGAGCGGCGCAAATGG
>CAJMOT010000043.1 GCA_905214995.1 uncultured bacterium
TTACCTTAACTGGGCCCTTGCTTACGATGGCAGGTTTGCGGATTCGGCGGCAACGCGCGGAATTTTGGGGGTATGCGGAAAGCCCCGCCCGTCGGCGTCAGATTTTTCGGACGGGGAATGCGCCAGTCGGCTCCGCGGAGCGGCCCGGAGCTATAAAGCGCGGAGATTGTCGTCGGCTATGCCTGCGACGCGCGCCAGTCAACGAGGGTCGCCTGCGGGGTCTTGCGGCGGTTCCATCGGTTCCACCCGAACTTCACCGCAATGTCGATTTTTTTGCCCGCCGGAGGAACCCTTCCGGACATCCTCCACGCCACCGCGTTGATCCAGCCGTTGTCGCCGAGCGGTATCTGGAAGCGGAAATTCGCCCCGCCGCCGAACACTTCCGGAGGCTTGGGGAGCTCGACCGATTTTAGCGCGAAAATCGGCTCCCTGTTTCCCTCCCCGAACGGGTGCAGGAGTTCGAGCTCGTTGAGCAGCTCTATCCCGACGTCCGAGATGTCGAGCGTCAGGCTGATTTTCACTTTCGGGGAAAAGTCGATGTCCCTGCCGTACTTTTCGATTATCACCGAGTTTATGCGCTTGCGGAACTCGCCGATTCCGCCGCTTTTTACGGAGACCCCGACCGCCATAGGGTGCCCGCCCCAGCTGCCGAGCAGGTCGGCGCACGGCGCGAGGCACTCTACGAGATCGACTCCGTGGACGCTGCGGCCGGAGCCCTTTACGAATCCGCCGTCCTCTTCCCCGAACACGATGACGGGGCGGTGGAATTCGCGGCTGAGCTTGCCGGCGATTATGCCGACTACGCCCGGGTGCCAGCGCGGGTCGAAAACGACGACGCACGGGTCGGAGCCGTAGGAGTTTTCCTCCGCCTGTTTCATTGCGTCTTCGAGGACTCCGCGCTCGATGTCCTGGCGCTCCTTGTTTATGTCGTTGAGTTCGCAAGCGGCGCGGTAGCAGGTTGTGAAGTCGTCGCCGAGCATCATTTCGAGGGGCAGGGAGGCGTCCGCCACGCGGCCGCTTGCGTTAATGCGCGGGCCGAGCTTGAAAGATATGTCGATTGGCGTGATTTCCTCGCCGAGGGCTATGCCGCTTGCCTGTATCAAAGCCTGTATCCCCGTTCTGCGCGTGGATTTTAGCCGCTTGATGCCGTTGCGCGCCAAAATCCTGTTTTCGTCTACGAGCGGCACAAGGTCTGCGACCGTGCCGAGCGCGACGAGGTCGAGGTAGTCTTTGAGGTTTATCTCCCACGAGCGCTTGTCGCCGCGGTTGCGCATTTCCTTTATCAGCCCGTGCGCGAGCTTGAACACGAGCCCCACCGTGCACAGCTGCCGCCACGGCGCCCCTTCGAAGTCGAAAACGTGGGGGTTTATGAGTATGTGGCTCTGGTCGGTGGCGTCCTTCGCCTGATGGTGGTCTACGACTATTAGGTCGATTCCGCGCGAGCGTATGTAGTTCACCGCCTCTCCCGCGTTCGTGCCGCAGTCGAGCGCTATGAGCAGGTCGGGGTTGCCGGAGGCAAGCGCCCTTTCGAGAGCGGCTTCGCTGAGCCCGTAGCCCTCTTCCATTCTGCGCGGGACAAAATACGACGGATTTAGCCCGAAGAGCCGCAGAATGCTGACAAGCAGAGTCGTGCTCGTTATCCCGTCGACGTCGTAGTCTCCGAATACGAGTATGCTCTGGCGCTTTTCCACCGCCTCTATTATGCGCAGCACGGCGCGGCGCAGATTTTTGAGCCTGAACGGGTCGTCGAGGTTTGCGAGCTTTGGGCTCATGAACATCTTGGCGCGGAGCGGGTCGGAATAGCCGCGCTGGAGTATGAGCGCGCCGAGAATGGGGCTCACGCCCAGGTATGCGCCCATGTCGGCGGCGAGCTTTTTGTCGTATTCTGCAAATTCCCAGACCATTTTCCCCGCAACATATACACATGCCGGCGGAGATTTCAACCAGAAATGCGCGGCGCGTCCGCCCGCGCGATTTCGTTCCGTTTAAGTCGCCATAAAACGCCCTCCGGAAAGCCGGAATATGGCGGCGGGCGGGTTCGCTTCTCAAACGTGTGAGGGGTGAAAAATTTTTCAAAAAAAACTTGCAACGCCCCGGGGGCGGAATAGTTTGGTAAAACCATAATAACCCCCGCGCGGGCAATTCGGACAAACGCTTTTCGTCCCGTTGCGGTTCGTTATATTTTTCAACTTCAAACGGTTTTGCGAAAGCCGACAAAAAAATGAATATTCACGAGTATCAAGCAAAAGCATTATTCAAGGAATTCGGCGTCCCGGTTCAGGACGGCATTGCGGTAAAATCCCCCTCGGAGTTCGACGCGGCGATTGCGGCGATTCCCGGCGACCATGTGGTCGTCAAATCGCAAATCCACGCGGGCGGGCGCGGCAAGGGAGTTTTCGTCGACGGCTTCAAGGGCGGAGTAAAGTTCGTAGCCAAATCCGAGGCGGCCGAGACCGCCAAAAAAATGCTCGGCAATACCCTCGTCACCAAGCAGACCGGCCCGCAGGGCAAGGTCGTCGGGACGCTCTACTTTGCCGAGCCCGTCGATATCGAGAAAGAATACTACCTTTCCGTCCTAATGGACAGGGCTTCCGGAAAGGTCGCAATAGTCGCCTCCACAGCGGGCGGCATGGACATCGAAAAGGTCGCGGAGGAAACTCCCGAGCAAATCATGAAGATGCTCGTGGATCCCGACATCGGCTTGCAGCCCTTCCAGATAAGGGAGCTTGCGTTCTTCTTCGGCTTCGGCGAAAAGGAAAAGCAGAAGCAGTTCAAGGCGGTCATCGCCGGCCTATACAGGCTCTTCTGGCAGAAGGATTGCTCTATGGTTGAAGTCAATCCCCTCGTCCTCACCAAAGACGGAAAAATCGTCTGCCTCGACGCCAAGGTCGCGTTCGACGACAACGGCCTCTTCCGCCACCCCGAACTCCAGGAGCTCCGCGACCCGCATGAAGAGGATCCCAAGGAAATCGAGGCGGGCAAGTACGGGCTCAACTACATCGCCCTCGACGGCAACATCGCGTGCATGGTGAACGGCGCGGGGCTTGCGATGGCGACAATGGACATAATAAAACACTTCGGCGGCAACCCCGCAAACTTCCTCGACGTGGGCGGCGGCGCGACCGAAGAATCCATCACGCAGGCTTTCAACATCCTTCTCAAAGACCCGCACGTAAAGGGGATTCTGGTCAACATATTCGGCGGGATCATGAGGTGCGACGTCATCGCCGCCGGCGTCATCGCCGCGGTCAAGAACGTCGGGCTCAAGCTTCCGCTCGTCGTGAGGCTTGAGGGCACAAACGTCGAGCTCGGCAGGAAGATGCTTTCGGAAAGCGGCATCGCCCTCACCACGGCGGATTCGCTCGCGGACGCTGCGGAAAAGATTGTCAAAATCGTCGCCGAACAAAAGTAAACCCTTAAAAATTTCGCAAAATGAGCATACTTGTCAACAAGGACACGAGAGTTGTAATCAGCGGCATTACCGGCAATACGGGTTCTTTCCACACCCGCCAGTGCATGGAATACGGCTCCAAAATCGTCGCGGGCGTCACACCCGGCAAGGGCGGAATGCTTTTCGACGACAAGGTTCCCGTTTTCAACACCATCAGGGAATCCGTTGAAAAGGAGGGCGCCAACGCCTGCGCCATATTCGTGCCTCCGGCGTTTGCGGCGGACTCCATACTCGAGGCCATTGACGCGGAAATTCCGCTTATCATCACCATCACCGAGGGAATACCGGTAAAGGATATGGCAATCGTCAAGACGCGCCTTATGCAGAAAGGCTGCAAATCGCGGCTGATAGGCCCCAACTGCCCGGGCGTCATCACCCCCGGGGAATGCAAAATCGGCATTATGCCCGGCTACATCCACAAACCCGGCGCCATCGGCATCGTCAGCCGCTCCGGAACCCTCACCTATGAGGCGGTGTGGCAGACCACATGTCTCGGATACGGCCAGAGCACGGTCGTAGGCATAGGCGGCGACCCGATCAACGGCACCAGCCACCTCGACGCGGTAAAAATGTTCAACGAAGACCCGAACACCGAAGCGATAATTATGATCGGCGAAATCGGCGGCGACGGCGAGCAGAAGGCGGCGGCGTGGCTGAAAGAGAATTGCAAGAAGCCCGTGGCGGCGTTTATCGCCGGCCGCACGGCTCCGAAAGGCAGGAGAATGGGGCACGCGGGCGCGATAGTCTCCGGAAACTCGGGTTCGGCCGACGATAAAATAAAAGCCCTTCTCGACGCCGGCATAGCGGTCTCGCCCACGCCCTCCGCGATAGGTGAGACCCTCATCAAGCGCTGGGGCAAATAGGCGCGCGCCGCGGGGAAAGCCCGTCCGCGGAAGCGCGCTTTGGCGGCAGCGAATCGCCGCCTGCCAATTGCAAATTCCCGCCGCGCAAACGATATTCCGAAGCCGCAGCATTTTTGCTGCGGCTTTTTGCGCGTGCGATATTCGCCGCCGAATTTTTCGGTTCGCCTTTCAGTGATTTTGCGGCTTTCGATCGCCGGACAACATCTGCAGATTTTTATTTGCATATTCAATGCGGAAATGTTATAAGTAATTCAAGAAACGAGATATGCGAAATCAGATTGCAATCCTGTTGGCGGTTTTGATCTTTGCGGCGGGCGTTTGCGCCCAAAGTTCGAGAGTCAAAGACCGCATAAGATATCTGAAACAGAGGATAGAATACGCAGAGGACGACATAAGGGAGTGCGCAAAGAGCTAAAGCTGCTCGACGGGCGCGGCGGGTATTCAAAATATTCCTCAAAATCCTATTCTGATGAGGACGCCGACGCGAAGCCGGTAGACCGGCAGCGCGGTTCCAATGGTAAACTGCGACGGCGGGGCGGCGGCGGCCTTTGTGGGGAAAATAGGCGGAAAGACCTATCTGATCTCCAATCTGCACGTGCTCGGGAAGATGAAAAACGCCAGAATAACGACGCTCGACGGGAGGGAAATCCGCTTTCCGAAAACCTGTTTTTTCGGCGAGAAATACGCGAACCTTTCAATGGGCTATCGGGATTTAAAGATTTACTGCAACAAAAGGGGCAAGGATTTTTAATGGCGCGCCGCCGGTGTGCGCACGGTTGCCTTGAAAAAATAAGGCGAAATTTTTTGGGAATTTTCCTTTGGGCGATTTTTGCGATGGAGTTGCAGTTGCCGGTGATTGCAAATGGCCGCGCATAGGCGTCGCTTGCGGAAAGGGAGGGGGTCCTGGGCGAGACGGGTTGGTTTGCGCGCAGTTCGCATATCTTATTTGGACGGAAAGCGGGGCAGATTCTTTGGCGTAGATTGCGGCTGCCGGAGTTGCGGCATTTTATGGAAAATTCGCGCCTTATTGGGGCGCGGGCGGAGAAGGAGGGAGGAGGGATTTGAAAGATGGGTTAGGATTGCCGCAAGGGGAGCGCGTTTGCGCGGGTATTCGCCCGCCTAAAAGAACATTTCTTCTGCGGAGTTTTACCGTAAAGTTTTCCGCCGGTTTCGTCCGCTCCGCGATATTTATATCGTTCCTTTGATTCTTCAGCCTGCGCGCCAATTTCGCATTTGGCCGCTTAACGGGGCCTTGTTGTCATATACCCCCGATGCGAAACGAAGTTTTCTGCCGCCGCGCGCGCTTGCCGTCGCGGGAATTTGACAATCGCTTTCGAAAAGCGCGCAGGTCGGTTGCGATAGCGCAAAAAAACGCCCGCCCGAATGCGGATGCGTTTTTATCGAAGGGGCTTGGCGCGCAACGGCTCAAAAAAAGGCGGCCCGCAGGCCGCCGTCAAAGATATGAAAGGAAATTTATTTCTGGGAGAAGAATTCCGTGATTGCGAGAATCATGTAGGAGTGTTCTTCGGGGGAGATTTCGCCGCTCTTGCGCATGGCGTCGGCTTTTTCAATGGACTTGCTCAGATCCCCGAAAGGATCGTTGCCCACGACATCGGGGAGGAATGCGGGCTTGAGCTTGGTGACGACGTTGGCCGGATCGAATTCCTTGTAATAGCCGGCGTCGACGAGCGGGCCGAATTTGACAAACGGATTTGTCTTGGCGGTGGCGAGGTTGACATTTACGTCCTTATACCCCTTCTTGACCAGCTTGATGTCGTAGACTCCGTCTTTTTCGAGGTTGACGATGGTGGGGGTCTGTCCGACGAGTTCGTCATTTACGAAAACGTTTGCCCCCTCGGGCATGGAAGTCACCGCGACGTCTTCGGTGAAAGTGCACGCGGAAAGAATGATTGCAAAA
The DNA here is from genome assembly GCA_905214995.1 of uncultured bacterium. Classification (GTDB taxonomy): domain Bacteria; phylum Verrucomicrobiota; class Verrucomicrobiia; order Opitutales; family Intestinicryptomonadaceae; genus Merdousia. The sequence goes on from CAJMOT010000043.1 coordinate 6,233, forward strand.
ACAGGGGTTAAAAGTAGTTTTTTCATATCAATTATTTTATCTGTCGAATTGAACTGTTGTTGGGTAGAGGCTGTCACTATTTTCAAAAAAAGTCAAGCGTTTTGACGTTTTTTTTTGAAGAGTTTTGCTTTTTTATTTTCGAGTTTCGGTTCAGAGGCGCGAAAGCTCTTCGGAGCGTTTTTCGGCGGCTTTGAGCGCGTCCGCGACAGTCTTTCGGAAGCCGCTCTTTTCGAAAACTTCGAGGGCCGCGAGGGTCGTGCCGCCCGGGCTCGAGACGGCGGTTCTTAACTCGTCCGCACTGAGTTCGGAAGAATTCAGCAGCATCGCCGAGCCGAGCAGGGTCTTTTCGGTCAGCCTTTTCGCCTCGGCATCCGTAAATCCTATGGATTTCGCGCCCTCGATAAGCGCCGCGGCAAACTCAAACACATAGCCCGGGCCGCTCCCCGAGAGGGCGGTCACGGCGTCGAGGCGGCTTTCCTCGACCTGCATGTATTCGCCTATCGCGCCGAGCGCGGTTTCGACCGCCCCGAGCTCGTCCGCAGACAGTTCGGATTCCGGCGCAAAGCACGATATGCCCTGCGAAATCTGCGCGGGCATATTGGGCATTACCCTAACGATTTGCCCCACGCCTGGGAAGCATTCGCGGAGCCTTGCTATCGTAGTCCCCGCGAGAATGGATATTAGGAGCTTTGCGCGCGCCTCCCCCGCGGACTTCGCAACCTCCGCAAGCTGCTGGGGCTTGCAGGCGGCTACGACCGTTTGCGCGCCGGCGAACATCTCTTTGAGCGACGCGCAAAGGGATATTCCCGTCTCGGCGGACAGCTTTTTCCCCGTGTCGTCGTTTCCGCACGAACAGGCGATTTCTTCGGGCTTTGCAGCCCCCGAGGAAATCATGCCTCTGACGATTGCGCCGGCCATTTTTCCGGCGCCGATAAATCCGAATCTCATCATTCATCGGATATAAACATTTTGCGCGCGCCAAGTCAAGATTCCACTTGGCGCGCGCGGAAGATTTCGGGCGGGAAAGGACGGGTTAGGCGAGCTCGAGGGCGAATTCGCGCGCTATTGACGACAGGAATTTGGCGGCGCGGTTGTTTGCCTCTATTATATTGGGCGCGATGTTTGCTATCTGCCCTATTTTTATGTTTGAAAACTTCATTTCGGCGAGCTCCTGCTCCGATATGTCGGCGGCGCCGCAGAGCACCCAAATGGGCTTCTTGTGCTTTTCCGCCATTTTCGCGAGCAGGTACGGGCCTTTGCCCTGGGCGTCGGTTTTGTCGAATTTTCCCTCGCCGGTGACGAGCACGCCGCAATCTTTTACATGCCTGTCGAGGTCGGCGTATTTCGCGAATAGCTCGAAGCCGCTGACGCGCTTGGCGCCGAGGAAATTTATTAGCCCGTACCCGCAACCGCCCGCGGAACCCGAGCCCGGGGCGTCGTGCAGGCTTTTGCCGAGGCACTTTTGGGAGACTTCCGTAAGCCGTTTCATGTTGGCTTCGAGCTCCCGCGCCTCCTCGTCGGTCGCGCCCTTTTGCCGCGAAAATTGCAGCGCGGCCCCATGCTCGCCCAGCAGCGGAGTCGCCACGTCGGTCGCCGCCACGAATTTTGCGGGGAGCGGCTTTTCGGGCGGAATTATTTTCGCGAGTTTTGCCAGCCCGCGACCGTTTGGCTCTATCGGACGGCCTTTGTCGTCGAGAAACTGGAAGCCGAGCGGTATCAGCAATCCTATTCCGCCGTCGTTGGTCGCGCTTCCGCCGACCCCCACAATGATCGTCTTGTACCCCCTTTCGACGAGTTTTGCGAGTATGTTGCCCGAGCCTATGTTGGTGAGGGTGGCGGGATTCCTGTCAGCCTCGGATATGAGGTTTATGCCGGAGGCCTCCGTCAGCCCCACGAGGGCGGTGTCGTCGTCGAGCAGCGCGCATTTGGCGGTCAGCGTCTGGCCGATGGGGTCTATGGTCTTGAGCCTTATGACCTTTGCGCCCTCTTTTACCTTTGCAACTGTGTCGACAAAACTGTCGCCGCCGTCGGTGAGCGAAAATTCCGTGACCGACGCGTTCGGCAGGGCGGAAAGTATGCCCATTTTTATTGCGTGGGACGCCTGCGCCGCCGAGAGCGATCCCCTAAATTTATCCGGTGCGACTAAAAATTTCAGATTTTTTTTCATAGCGGTATTCTATATATAGAGAAGATACTATTATCATCGACTCTAAAAGAAAACGAACAAAATACAATGTTTATTTTTTCGCAATTTTTCTTCGATTGCTTGGATTTTTCTTTTTCTTCTGAAAAAAAATCAAAAAAAACTTGAAAATAAAACAAAATAAAACAAATATGCTTTCATATGGCATCGACTTACAATACGGCAAAACGGATTTACGCCGATTTCGGGGTGGACACCGAAAAGGCTATGAAGATCCTCGACGAAATCCCGCTTTCCATGCACTGCTGGCAGGGCGACGACGTCTGCGGATTTGAAACCCCCGACGCGACGCTCGGCTGCGGGGGAATCCAGACTACGGGCAACTTCCCGGGCAAGGCGCGCAATGTCGGGGAGCTGAGGGACGACATCGCCGAGGCTATGAAGTACATACCCGGCAAGACGCGCCTGAACCTCCACGCCATTTACGGGGAGTTCGGCGGCAAAAAGGTCGACAGGGACGAAATTTCCTTCGAGCACTTCAAGGGGTGGGCCGACTGGTGCAAATCCCGCAAAATGGGAATGGACTTCAACCCGACGTTCTTCTCCCACCCGCTCGCGGCGGACGGGTTCACGCTTGCGAGCGCCGACAAATCTACGCGCAAATTCTGGATACGCCACGGCATCGCCTGCCGCAAAATTGCCGAGAAAATCGGAAAGACGCTCTCTGACACGGTCATCACCAACTTCTGGATGCCCGACGGAATGAAGGATTTCCCCGCCGACAGGCTCGGGCCCCGCGAGCGCATGGCGGCGTCCCTCGACGAAATATTCTCCGTCAAGATAGCGCGCAAATACGCCCGCGACGCCGTGGAGTGCAAGCTCTTTGGCATAGGCAGCGAAAGCTATGTCGTGGGTTCGCACGAATTTTTCATGGGATACGCCGTCAGAAACGCTCTGATTCTCACGCTCGACTCCGGCCACTTCCACCCGACGGAAACGATAGCCGACAAGATTTCCTCAACCCTCATGTTCGTCCCGGAGCTGCTGCTGCACGTATCGCGCGGGGTGAGATGGGACAGCGACCATGTCGTCGTATCCGACGACCCGACGGTTGCGGCAATGCGCGAGGTCGTCCGCTGCGGCGCGCTCGGCAGGGTGCGCATAGGCATGGACTTCTTCGACGCGAGCATAAACAGGATTTTCGCGTGGGCCGTCGGAATGAGGGCGGCGCGCAAGAGCCTGCTACTCGCCCTCCTCGATCCGATTTCCATGCTGCGCGACGCCGAGAAGCGCGGCGACTACGGCGCGCGCCTCGCGCTGCTCGAAGAGGCGCAGAACCTGCCCTCCGGCGACGTATGGGCGGAATACTGCGCCCGCGCGGGCGTGCCGTGCGGCGTTAAAATGCTCGATTCCGTAAAAAAGTACGAGCGCGACGTAATCCTCCGGCGCTGATTCCCCATGAACCCGCTTTTAGGAGTGTTTCTGCACGGCGTGGGCGGATTCGCCTCCGCGTCGTTCTACGTGCCCATCAAATTCGTCAGGAAGTGGCGGTGGGAGGTGGCGTGGATTGTCATGGGAATCGTGGCGTGGCTCGTCACGCCGATGGTTGTTGCGACAATCACAATACCCACGTGGCCCGAGGCCATAGCGCGCACCGACGCGCGCGTGCTGCTTCTGACCGCGCTGTTCGGCGGAATGTGGGGCTTCGGCAACGTCGCCTACGGGCTCACGATGCGCTACCTCGGGCTCGGGCTCGGCGTGGCGGTCGCGCTCGGAACCTGCGCGATATTCGGCACCCTGATTCCGCCGATAGTTTCGGGAACTTTTGCGGGCATATTTTCCACCGCGGGCGGGCTCGTAGTGATGACGGGCGTCGTGATAGGCGCGCTGGGAATCGCGATAAACGGGGTCGCGGGGGTGATGAAGGAGCGCGAGTGCGCCAATGCGGATTCGCTGCCGGAGTTCGACATCAAAAAGGGGCTCGCCGTCGCCGTGGTCTCGGGGCTTTTCAGCGCGGGGTTTGCGTTTTCCCTCGCGATGGGTTCCCCCATCGCGGAGGTCGCGAAGTCCATCGCAGTGGATACCGGCGCGCGCGCTCCCGAATCCGCCGACTTTTTCAAGAACAACTCGACGCTCGTAGTCACTCTTTGGGGAGGGTTTGTCAGCAACCTTTTGATTTGCGGGTATATGCTCGCAAAGAACAGGAGCGCGGGCGACTTGGTTTCGGCAGGCGCGCGCCTGGGGCTTTCAAACTTCCTGCTCTGCGCAATGGCGGGCGTGTGTTGGTACGGCCAGTTTTTCTTCTACGGAATGGGCACCACGCAGCTCGGGAAGGATTACGAGTTTTCGAGCTGGTCGCTGCACATGTCATTCATCATAATTTTCGCGGCGTTGTGGGGGCTCGCGCTGCGCGAGTGGAAGGGCACGAGCGCCCTCACGAGAACGGTGCTGTGGCTCGGCATCCTGGTTCTGATATCATCGACTTTCGTGATAGGCCTCGGCAACGCCTTCGGAGGGTAGGTCGCTTTCGATTCCGCCTTTCGCAAGAAAGGCGAAAAAAAACCTCCGTACCTTGCGCTCCGGAGGTTTTTTTATTTGCGTATTCATACCCGCCGAATGGCAGGGCCGCGCGCTATTCGTATATGAGCGTTGTCGTGATTTTGCAGGGCTCGGAGGACTTGAACCTTATCCAATATCCTTTCAGGTCGTCCCCGAATTCTTTGACGAGCTCTTTCCCCTTTTCCAGCCGGACTGCGCCGTATTTCACCCAGAGCCCCGTGCCGTCCACGTCTATTTCGATGTCTAGCTCGGTGTCGGAGTCTGCGAGCGCTTTGAGGGTTTTTTTGTCGTATCCCGTCAGCAGGTACGGGTCGGAGGTTTCGCCTTTCGCGACGCTTGCGCCGTGCCACGGGCTTCCGATCCCCACGGGCTTGCCGAGCTTCCAGAGGTCGTCTATTACGCCCGCCCACAGCGCGAATTTTCCGTCTTCGGAGACTATTATGCGCGGGTTGCCGAGCGATTTCGCGCCCTCGGAAATTCCGCTGAAAAGCATCATGCCGCGGTACGAGCAGAAGTCGAAGATTTTGAGGTTGTGCGAGGCAATCGGGCGGATTTTCGCAAAGCCCTGCGCGTTGACGGCGGGGAGCTCGTAGAAGGTTCCCGCGCAGTTGAGGAGGTCGCGCTCAGTTGCGACCTCACGCGCGAGGCGCGGCGTCCCGAAAGCGCTCTTGCCGTCGTAGAGGGGGTTGCGCGGCAGCCTGTACCGCCTGCCTTCCTCGACGACGAGGACGGAATCCGAATCGTAGGTTATCCCCTTCGGCTCGAACGCCGACGCCTTGACTTTTTCGGCGTCTATCCCGCCGTCTTTTGCGAGCCTCATTTTCCCGTCGAGCGAATACGCGCCGAGGGCGGAAACTTTTTTGCCGTCGCTTTTCCATGCGTACGCTCCGAGCTTCGCGTGTTTCCTTTCGAGCGACCGCAGCAGGGCGGCGGTGCCGGTTGCCGGAGAGCCCGCGCGCATTATCCCGTCGAATATCGGCGAAATTTCCGCCCCGCGCGCGTCGGGGTTGGAGAAGTGGAAGTGCGCGGTAAGCGATTTCGCGTCGGAGAGCGGGCGTACTTTTATCCACTCGGCGGCGGGAAGCTTTACGAACTTAGAGCCGTTCGCGGGCAGCTCGACGGTTTCAAACGCCTCGAATTTCCCCCTGCCGTCCGATTTCAACAGCTCGACTTTCAGGGGGGATGGGGTCTTGTGGTCGAGCGCAAGCACCCCGCTCTCGAAACCGCCCGACAGCATCGGGTCGGAGAGAGTGCCGCCCTTTATGTCCTCGCGCAAAAACACGCTGCCGCGCCCGAGAGCCGGGCCGAGCCTGTCGATGTCGGGCTCTTTCATGAACCACAGGTTTGAGTTTGAGTTTAGCGGCGAGACGTTTTCGCCCTTCAAGTCCCTCTTGTTGAAAAATTCCTTTTGAGCGGAGTCGTCGCAGCCGAATACTACGGCGCCCTGCCAGCGGCAGAAGTCGCCTATGACTTTCAGGTACGAGGAGCGCATGCGGATTCCGGAAAAGTCGGCTTTCGAGAAGGTCGGCGGGAATTTCCAGAACGCCCCGTGCATTGTCATAAGGTAGTCCTTTTCGCCGATTTCGCGTATGCGCGGCCACTCGGTGTTCCAGCCGTGCGAGCCGTCGTAGGAGTGGCTCGTTTTGGGCAGGCGGAAAGACGACCATTCGCCGCCGTCGTTGAGCATGAGGATCACGGACTTCGGATCCCAGCCGAGCGCCCAAATCGGGTCTTTCGACGGGTCGGAGGCGCCGCGGATTCCGCCGGGGCCGGTGATTTCCGTGAACTGGCAGATTCTTATGGGCGTCCAGTCGGCGTCGCCGGGCTTCCATTCGGCGAGGGCTCCGGACTTTATCGTTGGATCCTTTTCAACGCGCGGGTGGCGCACGCCGTTGTTGGAGTAAAACGCCTTTCCGAAGCCCGAGTAGAATCCCTTGCCGTGGTATCCGTGCAGTTTGGACTTTTGCGGAAGTTTTGCGTTTGCCCCGTTTGCTTTTGCGCGTTCTTTAAGGTTGCCGTCGCGTATGATTTCCCTTGCTTCAAGAGTTTTTGCGTCGACCTCGTAAAGGCCTTCTTCCATGGTGGCGAAGTAGATCTTGCCCGCAGGATCCCCTATGTGGCGGGCGTTGCCCGTCAATCTTCCGGGCATCTTGTCGCGCGGTATGGCGCGAACGTTGCCCTTTGAGTCTATCGCGTAGCAGCCGATGAAGAGCTGGCCGGTTTCGCCGTGGATCATCCTGTTGGCGTGCGTACCCCCGAGGCTTTCGGGGCGGACTTTCCTCTCGAGATCCGGGGTTATTTCGTAGAGTTTGTCGGACGACTCGAATACGCAGTGCGGCCCGTAGGTCACGACCCAGAGCTTTCCTGCCCACGGCACGACAGCGCCGGTTCCGCATTCGCCCTCGTTGTTCCAGTACGCCAGGTGCGGGTATACGCCCGATATGCAGGGCTTGTCCGATTTTATCGGCGCCTCTTCGGAGCGGCGGGTTTCCGCCGCTCCGTCCGGGTTCGCCGCGCACGCGGAGAGCAGGACGGCGGCAAACAGCGCTCCGGGCGCGAGTTTTCGCATTTTGTTTTTCCTCGTCATAGTCGTATGTTTTTTTGAAATTAAAACGCGATAAGGTTGAATAAAATATGCGCAAGCGGGCGAAAGTCTACGCTTTTTTGCGGCGCATGTTGAGCAGCTTTTTTCTGAGCTTCGGGCGGTCTTCCGCCGCCACTATGTAGCCGACGCATTCGGGGAATCCGCACCTGCACGGATGGTCCAAGAAGTGCTCGAAGGCGTAGCCGTAGTTGTAGAGGATTTCCTCGCCCTTTTTTATGTCGCGCGTGGCGTAGATGTATATGCGGCCGTCCTCGCTGACGGATTCGCTGTTGGTTCGGCAGGCGTGGTTTATTAGGCGCGCGTCGTTGTACTCGAAGTTCCCGTCGATGTCCCACTCGTCGTCGAGCTCGAATATGTAGACTGCGCCCTCTCCCGTCTTCTTCGCGAATTCCTCGCGCTCGAGCCCCCTGCGGTTGGATTCCTCCTTGCTGATCTTTTCTCCGAGGTATTCCATTATGCGCTCGCCGTTTTTTATGTCGCGCGCGGCGAACACCCCGTTGCCGTGTATTGGCGACTTGCGTATCTCGTAGGCTTTTGCGCGGCGCGTCATTTCGCCTCCATCGGCGTTGGGAACGCGCCGGAGCGCACGTCCGCGACGTATTCCGAGTACGCCCTTGAAATTTCCGCCGTCAAGTCGGCATACTTTTTCGCGAAGCTCGGGGTGAAAGACGACAGCCCGAGTATGTCCGTGCATACGAGAACCTGTCCGTCGCACGCGGGGCCCGAGCCTATGCCTATCGTTGGGACGGATAGCGCCTTGGTGACGGCTTCCGCGGCGGAGTCGTCCGCCATTTCCAGCAGGACTGCGAACGCGCCCGCCTCTTCGAGCGCCTTTGCGTCCGCTACGAGCGCGTCGCGCTCTTCGGGCGTCTTGCCGAATTTGCGGTATCCGCCGAGCTTGAAAACCTGCTGGGGGCGCAGCCCTATGTGCCCCATTACGGCTATCCCGGCGGACGCGAGCCCCGCGACCTTTTCGGCGATTTCCGCGCCGCCCTCTATCTTAACGGCTTCGGCGCCCGCCTTTTGGTAGAGCGCGCGGCAGTCGTCCAACAGCCTGTCGAAGGACATTCCGGCGCAGCCGAATGGAATGTCGGCGAGCACCATCGCGTCGGGGTTCGCGCGGGCGACGGCGGCGGTGTGGTGCGCCATCATTTCGAGCGTCACGGGAACCGTGGAATCGAAGCCCATGAAAGTGTTGCCGAGCGAGTCGCCGACGAGGATTATGTCCGCGCCCGCGGCGTCCGCCAGGCGAGCGAACAGGGCGTCGTAGGCCGTTATCATCGCGACCTTCGAGACGCCTTTCATCTTTGCTATGCTTTTTGTCGTCTTTTTCATTTTTTCGGAATTTTCAGTTTTCCCTCTTTTTGAAGAGGGATTTTATTATGGAGCCGCCGAGCTCCCGAACGGCGTTTGCCGAGTCGCCGGAATCCCTCGAACGCCTGCCGAGCAGCGCCTGCATGAGGTCGTTTTCGGGTTTCGATACCGTCCCGTATATTTTGAACGAGAGCGCGTCGTAGGCGTTTTCGACCTTTTGGGATTTTTCCTTTGCGAATCCCGCCGACGTGAAAACCCTGCGCGCGGGCGTGTCGAACGCGAATATGCTGACCGGAATGTCGAGTCCGTAGTCGGAGAACGGCGCGTCGGGGTTGAAGAGAACCGCGCCGCTCGACGCGCTCAGGAGGATGTCGGGCGTCTTCACGACGGCCGATGATATGTCGAAGTCGTACGTCTCGGAGCCGCGCGAGATTTTGAAGTCCACGGATTCGTATTCGAGCTTCGAGAGCGTTTTCACCAGATCCCCTATTCCGGAAATCGCCCCGTCGTTTTTGTCGAGTATCGCGCCGGTGATTTTGAGCGCCGTTCCCGCAATATCCGCAGTAGCCCCCGCCGCGGTGTCGGGGGAGAGCAGGCGGAGGACGCCCCCGGAGCTTTTCAGCGACGCCGTTCCCGTAAGGTATTTGAAGAGGTGCGACGCGTTGTTGCCGCTTCCGCGCGCCGATATGGAGGCTTCAAATACGCCGCTTGCCGGAGGGTTTTTTGCGTCGGCGAATATTTTGGACGCTTCGAAATTTTTGAGCCGCGCGGACATCGCGGGGATTTTGTACGGAATCTCCGCATTGGCGTCGAACGAGGCTTCGAGCTCGCCCGTCAGCGACGCCCCGAGTATTTCAGCCTTTGAGAGTTTGAGCGAAAGGCCGGACTCGTCGGAGATGAAAGACGCCTCGGCGCCGGAGAGAACCGCGCGGGAATCCATGAACACGGTTCCGATTTTAGCGCGGGCGTCGATTTTTTTCCCGAAATGCCAGAAAGCTTTCGAGTCTTTCGCGGCGAAAATGTCCGCCCTCTCGCCGCTTTGCGCGGGCTTCGGCGCCGCCTCCGCGGGGCGCGCGATTTTTTTCCCGCCCGTCCGCGCGCTTTCCGCCGCCTGCGCCGCCTCCGCGTTCGGGTTGGAAAACGCCTTGGAGAGCAGCATAAGGTCTTCGACAACGGCGGGTT
>CAJMOT010000044.1 GCA_905214995.1 uncultured bacterium
GAGCGCGTCTACGGTCGTCTTGTATTTTATCGCTATCTTTGCAAAAGTGTCGCCGCTTTGGATTATGTGGACTCCGCCCTCGGCGGCGGTTGCCTTGTTGTCGGATTGCGGCTGGGGAGCTGCGGAGGTCGCCTCTGCGCGCCGCGGAGCCGCCTGGCGTTTGGCGAGGTCTTCCAGCGCCTTATTGAAGTCGGCTATGGACTTGCGGTTATCGGAAATCATGGAGCTCAGCCGCCTCACGGCGTCGTTCGTCTGCTTTGCGAGGTTCTCGACGCGGTTGCCGTCGCCGGATTTCAAGTCCTCGATCTGGAGGGCGAGCGAATCCACCCTGTCGCCGAGCTTCTTTATCTCGAGCGACAACGCCGCGGCTTTTTCTATTTTGTCGGTCATGCTCGCGGAGACGTCGCCGGATTTTTTCATAGCGAATATTCCGAGAACGAGCGCGACAATGCCGACGCCCAGACCCAGCAATCCCATCGCGGGCAGCAGGGCCTGCGACCTATCGGTTTTTATGATTTCTTCTTCCATTTTAGCGCGTTTAAAAAATTTTTGTTTTTATGCGGCCGGTCGATATTTCTTTTAAATTCTCCGACAATTTGGCAGAATGTTTTCAAAATTTCAATAAGATTTGCCTCTGGCTAAATTCCGTTTGCGATGGGCTGGTTTCAACTTCCGGAAAACGCCGCGCGAAGGTGCGCGGAATTTCTCGCCGGCCGAAAGGACGCCGGCGCGGCGGTCAAAGAGTGCCTGCGCGTCTCCCGCGCGGAGGCTTTGGAGGCGCATTTGCGCGGCGCGCCCGGCGGCGCGGTGTGCGCGGCGATGTCGGCCGCGGTCGACGAGGCCGTAAAATTCCTCTGGAACAGGTTCCTCGAAAAGCGGCTGGGCGCATAGGCGCCAAGGCGTGCATAGCCGCCATCGGGGGGTACGGGCGTTCGGAGCTCTCTCCGAACAGCGACATCGACATACTTTTTCTCTACGAGGACGGCGTTGGCGACGGAATAAAGGAGCTTCTCGTTGACGGCGTGATGTACCCGCTCTGGGACACCGGCGTTAAGCTGGGCCACACGAGCGCGACCGAAAGCGAAATTCTCGGGCGGGCCTCCGAGGACATACTTCTGAAAAACTCCCTTCTCGACGCCCGCCTCGTCTGCGGCGCCTCCGCGCTCTATTCGCGCTTCCGGCGGGTGTTCGACGCCGCGTGCCAATTCACCAAAAAGGAGCACTTTGACAGCCTGATGCGCTTAAAGCGCGACCGCCACGCCGCATTCAACTGGACCCCGTACATACAGGAGCCCAACATAAAAAACGGAATCGGCGGCCTGCGCGACTTTCAGACTATGCGTTGGAAGGCTCTGCTGAACTTCGGCTCCCCGAGGATAGAGGCGCTCCTGCGGCGGGGATTGCTTTCCGCCGTCGAATACAAAGTCTTGCGCCGCGCGTTCGATTTTCTGCTCAGGGTGCGCAACGACCTCCACTTCCAGACGAACCGCCCGACCGACGTCCTCGACCTCGAAAAGCAGCCGTCGGTCGCCGAGCGCCTCGGGTTCGCGGGCGCGACGGAAGAGGAGCGCGTCGAGGCGTTGATGCGCGAGGTTTACAAGTCTTTCCGCGCGGTCGACACGCTCGCCAAGACCGCCAGAAAGCGCATGGGAGTGCGCCTGCCGAAGGACGTTTTGGCGACTATGCGCCAGCTGGGGGCGCGCGTTCCGCGCAACCGAAAGTACGAAATCGACGGGTTTTTCGCGTACCGCGGCGAAATCAGCGCGGTGCGCAGGGGCGTTTTCAAGCGCAAGCCCGCGCGCATTCTGCGGCTTTTTCAATACTGCCAGGCCTACGGGTGCGCGCCGAGCGACACCCTTGAAGTCGAGCTCAAAGACGCCCGGGAGCTCATCGACGACGCCTACCGCGCCGACCCCGAGAATAAAAGGCGGTTTCTCTCCATACTCCAATTCAGGGGCGGCGTTTTTCCCGCGCTTGAAGTAATGCACTATTGGGGAGTTCTCGGGCGGTTCATTCCGGAATTTATGGACATTACCTGCATGGTTCAGCGCGAGTTCTACCACCGCTACACCGCGGACATGCACACCCTAAATTGCATCGCCCATCTCGACAAAATCTTTTGCGCGCGCAAGTCCGACGGCCTGTATTGGCACTACCACAAGGTTCTCACGGGAATGCGCAACCCGATGCTCGCGTACCTTATCCTTTTTTTGCACGACATCGGCAAGGGCGACGGGATACGCGGCCACGCGGAGGTAGGCGCGGAGATAGCCGGAAGGGTTCTTCGGCGGCTCGGCGTCCCGGACGAGGACGCGGACACGGTCGTGCTCATCGTCAAGAACCACCTCGAAATGGCGCGCTTCTGGCAGTCCCATGACATAGAGGACGAGGGGGAAATCGCGAAGTTTGCGGCTATCGCGGGCGACGAGGAAACCCTGAAATTGCTCTACATAACCACGTTTTGCGACGCAAGCGGAACCGCCGAGGGCTTTTGGAACTCCTACAAGCAGGGCTTGCACGAGAGCCTTTACCGCGAGACGCTCTCATATATCCGCAAGGGGGCGGGCGCCGAAAACACGTTTGCGAAAAAACGTTTAAAGGCCCTCGCGGAGCTGAGCGCGCTGCCCGAATTCGAGGGGCGGCGGGAGCTTGTGGAAGAGCACATGCTCTGCATGCCCCCGAGCTATTTTTCCTTCCACAACCAAAGCGACGTCTCGATGCACATAAGGCTCGTGGCGGCGCTGAAAAGGCGCAAAAATCCCGACTCTCCCGTGTTTGAGTGGATAGACGACCCAAACCGCAGCATAACTCGCCTCTGCGCCGTCTCCAACGACAGGGCGGGCATGTTTTCGGTTCTCGCGGGGGTTTTGAGCATATCCGGCTTCGACATTCTCGGCTCAAAGGTCCTGACGCGCTCAGACGGCGTGACCATAAACACCTTTTACCTCACGGGGCTCTCCGGCGGGGTTTCCAACAATATGCGCATACGAGAGCTCTTTTCGCGCCGCGTCGCCTCGGCGCTCGCCGACAACCGCGCGCTCGACGCGGAAGTCGACGAAATGTTCTACGGCTCTCGGCGGCGCAAAAACGAATCAGTTTTGTCCGACGTGTTTTTGCGCCGCGAGAGCGGCAAGACGGTTCTCGAAGTCCGCGGCCGCGACAGGGCGGGGCTGCTGTACAAAATCGCCCGAACCGTGCGCGACTGCGGCTACGACATCGTATTTGCCCGCATCAACACCGAAGCGGGATGGGCGCGCGACACTTTCCACATTTGCGCGCATCCGCTCGCCGAGACGAAAGCCGAGCTGGTGGAAAGCTTGAAATTCCTTTATTAAAGCGCGTGAAAACGGGCGCGCCGGCGCCGGCGCGCCCGCGCCGAATCATTGGGCGATTAGCGATGTGCCCGTCATTTCTTCGGGTTTTTTGAGGCCCATCAACTGCAAAACCGTGGGAGCTATGTCCCCGAGGTTTCCGCCGCTTCTGAGCTTCAGCCCTTCGAGCCCCCTGCCGTATATTACGACCTCCACGGGGTTCATCGTGTGGCGCGTGTGCGGCTCGTTTATCGACGGCTCGAACATCTGGTCGCTGTTGCCGTGGTCGGCGGTGATCACCATCGCCGCGCCGGTCTTGTCGGCGGCTTCCGCGATTTTTTTGACGCCCGCGTCCACGGCTTCTATCGCCTTAATCGCCGCCGCCTGGTTGCCCGTGTGCCCGACCATGTCGCCGTTTGCGAAGTTGACGACAATCAGCGCGTACTTGTCTTCAAGGACGGCCTTTGCCACGGCGTCGGCAACGGCGGGCGCGCTCATTTCGGGCTTTTGGTCGTAGGTCTGGACGTCGCGCGGGGAGTCTATGAGAATGCGGTCTTCTCCGCGGAAGGGCTCTTCGCGGTAGTCGTTGAAAAAGAAGGTCACGTGGGCGAACTTTTCAGTCTCCGCGCAGCGCAGCTGGGCGAGGCCCTTTGAGCTTATGTAGTCGCCGAGAATGTTGACCATCTTCGGCGGCTTGGGGAAGAGGACGTTGGGGCAGAGCCCGACTTTGTATTCGGTCATTGTGACAAAGAACACCTGCGGCCATGCGGAGCGCTTGAAGCCGTCGAAATCCTTGTCCACGAACGCGCTCGTCATCTCGCGCGGGCGGTCGCCGCGGAAGTTGAAGAATATCACGGCGTCGCCGTCCCTAATCCTGCCTATCGGCTCGCCGTTTTCGACGACCCACGTCGGGACGATGAATTCGTCGCCGGCCATGTTCGCCTGCGCGGGGTTGTCGTAATAGCGGGTGAAGGCGTCTTCAGCCTTTTCTACGGCGGCTTCGGCCTTGGTTCCGACGAGGCAGTCGTACGCCTTTTCGACCCTGTCCCACCGCTTGTCCCTGTCCATAGCCCAGAAACGCCCTATTACGGAGGCGACTTTGCCGACTCCGCATTCGGCCATCTTTGCCTCTACTTCGCGGATGAATCCGAGTCCGCTCGTTGGCGGAGTGTCGCGGCCGTCGGTGAAGGCGTGCAGGTAGACTTTTTCGTACTTTTTGTCGGCGCAGATTTTCAGGAGCGAATAGAGGTGGCGGAGCATGGAGTGGACCCCGGCGTCGCTGCAAAGGCCGAAGAGGTGCAGGGCGCCCCCGTTGTCGAGCTTTTCGAACACGCTTTTGAGGACGGGGCTTTCGAGGACGGAACCCGTGGCGAATCCCTTGTCGATTCTCACGATTTCCTGGTCCACGACGCGGCCGGCGCCTATGTTCTGGTGCCCGACCTCGCTGTTGCCCATGATGCCCTCGGGGAGGCCCACTTCAAGCCCGTGCGCGAGAATTTCCGTGCGCGGCCAGTTGGCCGAAAGGCTCTTGCAAAACGGGTCGTTGGCCAGCTTCACAGCGTTGTACTTGTCGAGCGAGGCGTCGTGGTTTTCGCCCCAGCCGTCTCTGATTACCAATATTACAGGTCTTCTTACTCCGTTCATTTCGATTTCCTTTGAAAAAGTTTTCCGTCAAATAAAAAAGCGCGCCGAGATTTTCGCAACCATAATTTTACAAGACGGGCGGCTCGATTAGGCTTGCCCGCGGACGGGGCGCGCCTTTTAATTCGCAAGGTAAAAGGGGATTTTGCCGCGGGATTCCCAAAAGCGGGTTTGCGCGCTCCCCCTGAATTTAAACGGGGATTGACGAATGGAATTTAACGCAGATTTTGGGGGCGCGCGCCGCGCGGCCGTGACGCTCAGGCTCTTTTTGTGCATGGCTTCCCTCGCGCTTGTCCCCGCCGCCGTGATTGGATATTTTTCATATTTGGAGGCGCGCCGCGAGATAATCGACGAAAAGGTCTACGACATGAAACAGATTTCCAGGCTGCGCCTCGGCTCCGTCTCGACCCGCCTCGAGGAGCTCAAAGCGTACGCCACGAGGTTTGCGGAGTCGCAGGCGGCGGCGGATTTCATCGGGCTGCCGTCCTACGAAAACTTTCCCCAGCGGCTCGTCGAACGGCTTTCGCGCAACGGCTTTCAGGGCGGGGCGGTTCTGGGGGCTGACGGAGAGCTTCTCGCGGCGGCGGACATGGCGACCTACGACTTTTTTAGGCGCGGGCAGTGGAGGGCTTGCGCGGTCGGGGCGACTTTTGAAAGGGTGATGGGAGGGGCGCAGTTCGCCGCCTCGGAGCTTTCGCTCGACACCCCGTCGGGAAGGCGCGGAATGAACTTTGCCGCGCCCGTAAAGGGCAAAGACGGCAAGACGGCGGCGGTAGCCGTGCTCTATATTGATTTGGCAAGGCTCCAAGAGGCCGTGGCGGCGGAATCCAAAAATTTCAGGACATCGGAGCTCTTCATTTGCGCGTATGTCGGCGGCGCCCCGTTCATAATCGCGGGCGCGAACGCCGAGGGGGGAATGGAGCCGGCGTTTATGGGAATATTGGCAAAGACCATAGAGGGGGCGAAAATTTCCCCCGAGTACAAAGATTCCGGATATTCGCTCGCGCGGGACTACAAGGGCAACAAGGTGGTGGCCGCGTGGGACTATCTTCCGCAACTCGACTGGTACGTCATTATGAAGACCGACCTAACTGAGGTTTTGGCGGGAATACAAAGCCTCGGATACAGGGTCGCGCTGCTGTTTCTGGTAATCGTTCCGCTCTCGCTTTGCGCGTGCGCCGTGTCCGCGAAAATTTTCGCCTCGCCGCTCTCTTCCCTGTTGAAAAGGGTTTCGGGATTTGCGGCTTCCGACGGCTTATGGGAGGCTCCGAAATCGGAGTCGATGATGCTCGCCGCCTCAATAGACGCGATGAAAGACGCCGTGGGAGAGATAGCTTCAAAGGCGCACGCCGGCGCGTCGGAAGTCCTCGCGTCTGCGGAGAGGCTGTCTGCCGACGTCTCGCGAAGGGCGGAGATAAGCAGGCGCATAGAGGCGTCCTCCGACAAAATAATGCTGCACTCGCGCAAAATTTCCGACGTGTCCGTGAACCTCGAACACAGCGTGGAGCAGGTTGACGGGGTTTCGGAGATTTCCGTGAGGCAGGCGGAGGAGGCGCTCGGCGGAATAGAAAAAATGAACAGGCTGATGTCGGGGCTCGGCGAGTGCGCGGCGGATTTCAGCGGGGCGCTCGGCGAGATTTTCAATGCGGGGCGAAAAATAGGCGAGATCGCGGATTCGATGACGCAGCTTGCGGACAGGGCGAACCTGCTTTCGCTCAACGCCTCGATTGAGGCGAAGAAGGCGGGGGAGTCGGGCTCGGGCTTCGCGGTGGTCGCCGACAGGCTCCGCAAGCTCGCCGACCAGACTTCCACTTCCACGCTCGAAATCGAGAGCATGGTGAAGTCGATTGCCGCGCTCTCCGACTCTGGCGAGGGAAAAGTCCGCGAATTTGACGCGAAGTTTTCGGACGCCGCAGCGCAGGCGAAGAGCGTGGGAGAGGCGCTGTCGGACATAATCCAGAAAGTGCAGGGCATTCCGCCGAGGCTCGTCCTGCTGCTCGACGGAATACGCGCGCAAAACGTGGAGGGAGGGGAAATAAGCTCCCGCGCGCGGGAGCTCAAAAGGGCGGCGGAGGAGGAGTCCAAGCTGATAGAGTCCGCGCGCGAGATTTGCGATACCCTTGTGAAAACGGCGTCCGCCATGCGCAGGGAATCCGGAAAGTATTCGCCGTAATCTCCGGCGGAAGGCCGGAGAATAAAAAAAGCCGGAACCGCAAATAGGGCGGCTCCGGCCTTTTTTTCGCGACGAAACTATTTTTGCGACATGAGCTCCCGCACTTCCTCGAGGCTTGCGACGGACTGCGCGCCCATTTTGGAGACTTTGAGCGACGCGGCGGCAGTGGCGAGCTCTATGGCGCCTTCCAGACTTCCGCAGACCTTGAGCCCCGCGGCGAACGAGCCCGTAAAGCAGTCTCCCGCGCCCACAGTGTCCGCGGGGCGTATTTTCTCATAAGTCGGGAAATGTTTTTTGCCCCCGCCGTTGTAGAGGTCGCATCCGCGCTTGCCCAGGGTCACTATCACGTTCTTTACGCCGCTTGAAATCAGCTTTTGCGCGGCGGATTCGGCGTCGGCGCATTCGGGTACTATCTGCAAAATCTCTATTTCGTTCGGGACGATGTAGTCTATGTCGGGCAGCATTTCGCCCGGAAGGATTTTTGCGGGCGCGGGCGTCAGCACAGTCTCGCACCCCGCCTTGCGGGCGAGTTTCAATCCGCGCGCGACCGTCGAGAGGTCGTTTTCGAGCTGGAAGAGCGCGTGCGAGAACTTTGAAAAGTCTATCCCCTCCATGTCGGATTCCGAGAGCATCATGTTGGCGCCCGGGGCGACGGTGATGGCGTTTTGCCCGTCGGCCGCCACCGTTATCAGGGCGACGCCCGTAGCGCAGTCGGAGAAAGTTTTTACGAGGCTTACGTCTATCCCGCGCCCGCGCAGGTAAGAAAGGTATTCGCGCCCGAAGGAGTCGTCGCCGATTCCGGCGCAGAAGTGCGCGCCGCGGCATATCGCGTTTGCCGCAACCGCCTGGTTCGCGCCCTTTCCGCCTTCAAACTTTTGGAACGCGCCGCCGAGCAGAGTTTCCCCCGGGCTCGGTATGCGCGAGGTCTTAACCACCATGTCGACGTTCATGCTGCCGACGACCAAAATTCCCCTGTCTTCCATATTGAAAGCCTTTCGCCTTAAAGTTTGGACGCCACGAGCACGCCGAGCCCCGCGGCGAAGAATGCGAACATGAGCGCAATCAGCTTATTCGTCCCCTTCGGGGCTCCCGCGAACTCCTTCCACACGAACACGCCCCACAGGGCGGATACCATGGTCGCGCCCTGACCGAGGCCGTAGGCGAGCGCGGGGTCGGCGGCGGGGGCCGCGAGGATGTTGAAGTTCATGCCGCAGCTCCAAATCATGCCGCCGAGAATCCCTATGGCGTGCGTTTTGGCGCTCCCGCCGAAGTACTCGGAGAATGTGGAGGGCCTGCCGGAGAGGGGTTTGCGCATCATGAATATATTGAATATGAAGTTGGAAAGCATGAGGCCCGCGGAGAACATCACGACCGCCGTATAGGGCGTGAGCTTCCCGATTTCCAGCGCGCCCGAAGGTTCGGCGGCGGCCATTGACTTTGCGACGAAACTGTAAAAAAAGCCCATCAGCACGCCCGCCGCAACCGAAATCAGCACCCCTTTGGCAGTGGAGGATTTTTTGCCTCCGAGCCTGCCGTACGCCACCGCGTCGAGCGCTATGGCCGCGCATATGAGTGCGACCCCCGCCGCGAGCATGGGAACGTTGCCCTCGCCGGTTGCAAGATATGTCGTGACTACCCCGAGCGCGAGCGCGAGCCCTATCCCGACGGGGAATGCCACTGCGAGCCCCGCGATTTCGATTGCCGCCACGAGCAGGATGTTTGCGAGGTTGAATACGGCGCCGCCGATGAACGCCGAGCCGAGCCACTTCCATTCGGCCTGTCCGAGGTCCTGCAAGAATGGGCGTCCGCCGGAGCCGAAAGAGCCCGCCGTTAGCGCGAGCAGCAGCGAAAACGCGAGCACTCCTATGGAATAGTCCCAGTAAAACAGCGGGAACGGCCAGTTGCCCTTGACCATTTTTTGGGTGTTTGCCCACGATCCCCAACAGAGCATCGTGATAAAGCACATTACAATCGCGGCGGAGTATGAGGTGACGGTAATCATAGTCGCATGAATATTTTCATTCGGGTAAATCTGCGCCGACTTTAAGGCGGGTTGCTGAGAAGTAAAGAAAAAATGCGATTTGCCGCAATGCGCGCAAATGCGCGGCTTTCGCAGGATGCGCCGCCGGAGAGATCGAATTTCCGCGGGATTGCCGAAGCGGGGCAATCCCCATCTATAAGAGGGAGGGTTTTGTTCTCGAATTCGGGGTGAAATCTAAGCGGCGTTGCGGGTACAAACGGCGTTGTGCGGACAAAAAAACGCCGTTCGCACTGCGAACGGCTTGAATGGATTTTTCGGAAACGTTTTGATAGGCGCGAAAAATCGGAAAGCTTTCAGGGCTAAATCTCTCCCTTTCGGGTCGGCGCAAATCGGCGCCTCAGCAGTCCCAGGTGCGCTTCTTGTGACGGTTCGCCTTGGAGCGCTTGGAGCGCTTGTGCTTGTTCATTTTGAGGCGTCTTTTTTTCTTTAAGTTTGCCACAATGCTTCCTTTCTATGGTTTTGTAATCTGTTCGAGCGTATGTTTTGCCGTTAAAAAATTCGATGGAATGCGCGCGCAATCGCGCATATAATTAAATAAACAAATACCATTCGCATCGGGAAATCAACAAAAATAAGATATTTTTTTACGCGGGCGGGGAGGCTCGCTCGGGGCTTGGCGGATTCCGCCGCCGCGCGCGTTTTCCTCGGACATATTCCGCTCTTTCTCTTTTTTATTCTCAAAACCCGCTCTCTTATGGCTTGATTCTCCCGCGCGTTTCGGGCATCATTTTACAGGAAAGGGGTTTGCTGCTGATGAAAAAGCTGATATTCGCCGCAATGTTTTCGTGGATTTCCGCTTTTGCGGCTGGAAACCCCATAGCGGGATTTTGGATAATTCCCGATTCCGACACGGGCAAGCCCGAAAGCGTGGCCTATTTTTATGAGAGCGGCGGAACCTGCGCCGCGCGCATGGTTTTGATATACGACGAGGACACCGGAAAGATCGCCGAAACTTTTCTCGCCCCAAAAGAACGCGCAAAGGGGATAAGCTCGCATCCGCATATATGCGGGTTGGACTTCATTTGGGATTTGAAGCCCGAACCGGGCGGGAGGTATGCGGGGAAAGTGGTGAACCCCGATTCCGGGCACGTGTTCAAGTGCGAGGTGTGGTACGACGCCCCCTCCAAAAAGCTCGCGGTGCGCGGAGAGCTGCTGATTTTCGGTCAGACCAATTTTTGGCTTCCGGTTTCCGCGGACAGGCTGCCGAAAGACGTCGTTCTCGCCGCCGAAAAGCTTTCGCGCGGGGAAGTCGCGCCGCCGCCGAAACTTTCCGAAAATGCCCGGCCGGCCGACGATCGGGGAAAGCCAAAGCGCGAAAAGACGCGCTTTGGCCGCGCGCGCAATTAGGGGCTTGCCGCAAAAACTCCGGCGCTTGTCCGCTTTGCGCGCAATCAGCGGGGCGCGGCTCCCATTGCTTCCCACTCGCCCTCGACGCGCTCGCGCACCCTTCGGGAAAAATCCTCGTATGACTCGTTTTCGCCGGCGGACATCGGGGGCAGGTAGCTCACGCATATTTCCGCGCCGGGCTTCGGGAAGGTCGCCCCGGGTTTGAGGGCTTCGTATGCGCCCCTTATCGCCACGGGAACCACCTTGACGCCCATTTCCTTTGCGAGAATCGCGAAAGTGTGACGGAATTCCGATATGCGGCCGTCTTTCGTGCGCGTGCCCTCGGGGAATATTACTACCCTGTCGCCCTCCCTGAGCGCCTGCGCCAGCTTGCGTATGGATTCGATCACATTGTCGTTGATGTCCATTATGACCACATTGCTGCGCTCGGCGAATTTGCGTATGAAGCCCCTTTTGATTATGCTGCGCAGCTTGGCGAAAAAGTAGGTCTTGTAGATTTGTGTCTTGGAGAACGGGCCGACAGCGAACGCCCCGTCGAGGTAGCTCTGGTGGTTGGGGGCTATGATGAGCGGCTCGGAGGATTCGATATTTTCCAACCCGCGGTATCTGAGTCTGTACGCGAGCCTCAACGCCGCCCTAAATGCGGAAATCGTGGCGAAGTGGAAGAAATGGGGCTTTTTGAGCTTCGGGAGCGGAAGCGCGTTTATTATATTCGACCACGTGACGTTTTTCGTCTGCGGCTCGAACGACGAATTGCGGTTTTTCTCGACGAATTCGGAGAATTTTCTGAGGGTGGGGTATTTTTCAAAGTCGCGCTCGGAGACCTCCGCGCCGCAGTTTTCCCTGACGTAGCACTGTATCGATATTTTCCCGAGCGAGTCGAGCCCGAGATCCATTTCCATGTGCGCGTCGGGGGAGACAGGGAGCGAAATTTGCCCCGAGAGCACGTCTTTGAGCTCCGCATAGGTCCGCGAGTCGGGTTCGGGCAGACGGGTTTCGGGCTTGCGGCGCGATATGTCTTCGAGGTAGGCGGACAGGTGGTGCCTCTTGAGCTTGCCGACCCTCGTGCGCGGCAGTTCGCCGGTCGTAAGGGCGATTCTTATTATGCGCCGGTAGGTGGCGGTTGAGCGGTTGTAAGGCAGTATGGCGGTGTCGCGGACGGCGGCTTCCGCGGCTTCTTCTCCGCCGGATTCCGCCACGAATTCCGGCCTCACGCGCACTATCGCCTGCAAAATATTCTCGTGCATCAAAACACCGACTTCGAGAATTTCCGGCGACTGCGCCGCTATCTGCGCCTCCATTTCGGCGGGATTTATGTTTTTGCCGTTGGGCAGCACTATGATTTCCTTGCGCCTGCCCGTGATAAAGAGAAAGCCTTCGTCGTCGACGTAGCCGAGGTCTCCGGTAAAGAGCCATCCGTTGCGTATGGCGGCTTTCGTCTCTTCGGGGCGGTTGTAGTAGCCCTGCGTGACGTTTTCGCCGCGCACGGCGATTTCGCCGTCCGCTATCCTTATTTGCACGCCCGGCAGCGGCTCCCCGGGAGAGCCGATTTTAATCCTGCCGATTCTCGGAAAGGCTATTATCGGCGCGCACTCCGTCATGCCGTAGCCCTCGCGCAGGGCGAAACCGAGAGCGTCGAGATCCGCCCACACCTTGCGGTCGAGCGCGGCTCCGCCCGAAATCCAGAATTTGATTTCCCCGCCGAACCTCTTGTGTATGGACGAAAACAGCGCGAGCGAAAATTTGCGGCTGTTGAGCGCGCGGGCGAGAGAAAAGAGGGCTTTTAAAACCGCCGAACGGTTTATTTTTGCCATTATGTTCGTGTGCAGAAGCTCGTAGAAGCGCGGCACGCTTATAACCATATCGACGGGGCGCTTTTGCAGTATCCCCGAGATGTCCGCCGGCGAAATAGACTTAGGGAACACCATTTGCCCCCCGACGTAGAGCGGCATGACGAGCGTCCCCATGAGCGGAAGTATGTGGTGGAACGGCAGCATTATCAGCACGCGTATTCCGTCGAAATAGTATTTCGCCTCCTCAACGGCCTTCATGTTCGCGTACATGTTTGCGAAAGTCAGCATCACTCCCTTGGGGCTGCCGGTCGTGCCCGAAGTGTAGACGATGAACGCCAGATCCGCGCCCTCGCGCCGGATTTCCCCGCAGTCGCGCCCGTCCGCCGCGGGAATGTCCGCAAACATGTCCTCCAATACGAAAAATTCGACGGCGAGCCCCTCTGCGGCTTTGCGCGCGGTCTCGAGCGTGGAGCGGTCGCAGCATAGTATCCGGGGGGCGGCGTCGGACAGGATGAAAGCCGCCTCTTCCGCGGAGGACTTCGCGTCTATCGGGATTGCCGCCGCCCCCGCCTTCCACGCCCCGTAGAGCGCGAAAACCCATTCCGGAGAATTTTCCGCGAATATCGCGACCCTTTCGGGGGAGGATTTCGCGAACTTTTCGAACGCCGCGCCCGAGCGCGAGAGCGCGTCGGCATAGGAGTAGTCGAAGCCGTCGCCGGCGATGGCGGTGCGGTCGAAATGTTTTAATAGGCGTATTTTCATCTGTCGTTTGCGGCGGACTCGTAGCGCGCGATTTTGCCGAGGCTCCACTCTTCGTAGTCTCCGAGCTCTATGTGCGCCCGCGCGTCGGCCATGAGGTTTTGGAAGAAGCGTATATTGTGCATTGAAAGCAGAGTGCAGGCAAGCATTTCATTTGCCTTTGCCAGATGCCTTATGTACGCGCGCGAAAATTTCGCCGAATATCCGCCCGTCTCGGCGTCGAGCGGCGAATCGTCCTCCGCGAATTTCGCGTTTTTGAGGTTTATAGGCCCGTCGGGTGTAAATGCCACGGCGTGGCGGGCGAGGCGCGTGGGCATCACGCAGTCGAACATGTCGGCGCTGAGGGCTATCATTTTCAGGAGCTGCGGGGGCGTCCCTACGCCCATTACGTAGCGCGGCTTTTCTCGCGGCAGGCCCGCTTCCGACGCCTCGACCTGTTCGAGCATTTGCGGCTCGGGCTCGCCGACGCTCACCCCGCCTATCGCGTACCCGGGGAAGTCGAGCTCCGCGAGCCTTCGGGCGCAGCCGGCCCTTATGTCGGAATAGCAGCCGCCCTGGACTATCCCGAAGGCGAGGACGCCGGTTTGCGGGAGCCCCAGTTTGTCATACTCGCTTTTGCATCTCTTTGCCCATCGCAGCGTCCTTTCGACGGATTGCTCCACTTTCCGCCTTTCGCAGGGGTAGGGTATGCATTCGTCCAGAACCATGCAGATGTCGGAGCCCAGATTTTTCTGGATTCCCATGCAAGATTCGGGGGAGATGAAGAGCTTTGCGCCGTCGAGATGCGAGGAGAACGAAATTCCGTCCTCGGAGATTTTGCGCAGCTTCGACAGGCTGAACGCCTGAAATCCGCCGCTGTCCGTGAGAATCGGCCCCTCCCAGCCCATGAATTTGTGGAGCCCCCCGAAGCGCGCGACGAGCTCCGAGGTCGGGCGTATGTTGAGGTGATAGGTGTTTGCGAGTATTATTTGCGCTCCGGTCTCCCCGACTTGGAGCGGCGTCAGAGACTTCACCGCCGCCTGGGTGCCGACCGGCATGAACGCGGGCGTCTGCACCGCTCCGTGCGCCGTCGACAGCTCGCCGCGCCGCGCTCCGGATTTTTCGGAAACTTTTTTTAAGGTGAAAATTTTTCGCATTTTGCGTAGCAAATTTGCATGCCGCGCGTCAGAGGATAGGCTCCGGCGCGTAGCCTTTGGCTTCGGGAAAGCGTTCGGCCCACGCGTCGGCGCGGTCGCAGAAATCTTCCGTCTGCGCCTCCGCAAGCCCCGTGGCGGACGAGCCCTCTTTTAGGATTTCCCCGAGCTCGGCGGCGTCGAGCGGCATGCGCGGGTCGGCGGCAAGGCGCGCGAGCAGGTCGTTTTCGGAGATTTTGCCGGCGCGCATGTCGTTTGCGGCCGCCACTGCGTGCTCCTTGATCACCTCGTGGGCGTCCTCGCGCCCCATGCCCTTTTTGACGGCCTTCATCATGACGGTTGTCGTCAGCAGGAAGGGCATGTATTTGCGCCGCTCGGCCTCTATGACGGCGGAGTTTACCCTCATCTGTCCGAGAACGGTGATGAAAGTTTCAAGCAGCCCGTCTATTGCGAAGAACGCCCCGGGCAGCATCACGCGCCGCACTACGGAGCACGACACGTCGCCCTCGTTCCACTGGTCTCCCGCGAGCGCCGAACCCATCTCCATGAATCCGCGCAGTATCGCCTGGAAGCCGTTTATGCGCTCGCAACTGCGCGAGTTCATCTTGTGGGGCATGGCGGACGACCCCGTCTGCCCCTTTGCGAACCCCTCGCTCGCAAGCTCCGCGCCCGCCATTATGCGCAGGGTCTTTGCGAACGACGACGGCCCCGACGCGAGCTGGAATAGGCGGCTTGCGACCTCGAAGTCGAGCGCGCGGGGGTAGACCTGCCCGGTCGCGCCGAAGCAGTGGGGGATTCCGAGAAATTTTCTTATCTTTTCGTCGAGCGCGCGGGCTTTGGAGGCGTCGCCGTCGAAGAGCGTCAGCTGGTCGAGCTGAGTTCCGACGGCGCCCTTTATCCCGCGCACGGGGTAGGAGTCCAGGAGCGATTGGAGGTTTTCCGCGGCGCGCAGAAAGTCCTCCCCGAATTCGGCGAGCCGCTTGCCGAAAGTCGTCAGCTGCGCTATGACGTTGTGCGTGCGCGCGGCGAGGATTTCGCCTTTGTAGGCGCGCGCCTTTTGCGAGAGCAGGGCGAGGGCGGCCGCCGCCTTGGTCCGGACGAGCCCGAGAGACTTGTGGCATTGCAGCTGTTCGACGCACTCGGTGAGGTCGCGGCTCGTCATGCCCTTGTGTATGTGCTCGAAGCCGGCGAGCTCGCAAAATTCCTCTATCCTCGCCTTCACGTCGTGGCGCGTGACTTTTTCGCGCCTGTTGATTTCTCCGATTCTGATTTCGCCTTTTACGCGCTCGTAGGCGTCTATCGCCTCCTGCGGAATGTCGAGCCCGAGCTCCTTTTGGGCTTTCATAACCGCTATCCAAAGGTCGCGCTCGAGGAGTATTTTCCCCTCCGCGCTCCAAATTTGCCTCATCGCCTTAGAAGCGTACCTCTCTGCCAAAACGTCCGGTATCATAATCAGGAAAGCGAGTATGGACATTTCCCTCCCGATTTGAAGCTTAAAATTTTTCGGGCGCGGGCGGGCGTTTTGCGCTCCCCGCCGGCTGCGGCGGAACCGGCGCGCGGAATCCGGCGGCGGACGTTTGCCGCGGAGCTTTGGGGCGGGG
>CAJMOT010000045.1 GCA_905214995.1 uncultured bacterium
GCCTTCGGCTTCCGCCGCCGCGTCGATTACGGCCTTTTGCGCGGGCGCCGGATTTTTTTCGGACAGGGATTCGAGGATTTCCGCGGGTATCGCGCCAGCTTCCCTTATTTGCGCGATTTCGCCTTTGTCGAGAAGCCCTCCGCTTTCGAGAATTTTTATCTTGCCGTCGTCGAGCTTGGCGGCGGCGGACGCCTTTTCGATCAGCGCGCCGTAGTCTTTGGAGAATTCCGCCTTCTCGGGCAGGGTGTTGCATACGTAGAGCACGACGGAGGTCGCGAGGATTATCGTCCCCGCCTTGCGCAGGTAGACCTTGCCCTTGTCCCACATGTGGAGCAGCAGGCTGCGCAGCGTCGGCATTCTGTACGGCGGCAGCTCCATCAGGTACACCTCGCCCTCGCCTTTGAAAGCCGTGCTTTTCAAAATCCGCGCGGCGATGAGCGCGACGGCGATGCCTATCAGGTATATGATCCACATCATCAGCGCCTGGTATTCGAGCGCGAAAAACGCCGGAATTATAAGCGCGTAAATGGGCAGGCGCGCGCTGCAACTCATCAGCGGAAGAACCATTATTGTGGTTTTCCTGTCGCGCTCGGACTCTATCGAGCGGGTCGCCATTATCGCGGGCACGCTGCATCCGAAGCCGAGAATCAGCGGCACGAACGACTTCCCCTGAAGCCCGAACTTGCGCATTATGCCGTCCATGACGAACGCCGCGCGCGCCATGTATCCGCTCTCTTCGAGAAGCGAGAGCGCAAGGAACATGAAAAGTATGTTCGGCAGAAACACGATGACTCCGCCCACGCCGCCGATTATCCCGTCGGTTATGAGGTCGCGCAGGTAGGGCAGGGTTTCGCCGCCCCACGCGGACTTTACCAGATCTGAAAGCCGGCCGAAAAAGTCCTCTATCCAGCCCATCAGAGGGTCGGCGCACGTAAAGGTGAACCAGAACGTCGCGTACATTATCGCCAGAAACAGCGGAAGCCCCAAAAATTTGTTCGTGAGCGCCAAGTCTATGGCGTCGGAAATTTCGCGACGCTTTTCGCCGGAGGTCGACACCGCCCCGCGGCACGCGCCCGAGAGCATCGCGTACCTCCTGTCCGCCATGAAGGTCGACGTGTCGTCGATTGCGTGTATGTCGGAGAGGTGCTTTATCTGTTCGGCGGCCTCTTTCCATGCGGGGCGCAATTCGGGAATCTTCATCGTGCACGTGTCGCTTTCGAGCAGCTTTATGGCAAAAAACCTCGACGGTATGTGCGCGTATTTTTCAATCCCGAGCGAGTCTATTTTGCGCGCCACCGCGTCGAGCGACTCGTCTATGTCCGCCCCGTATGATAGCATCGGAACCCCGTGGGAGTCGAGGCCGCCGAGCGCTTTGGCGAGCTTGTCCACGAGCGGCTTTACGCCCTCGCGGGTGCGCCCCACAGTCATCGCAATCGGGGAGCCGAAGTATTTTTCGAGCTTGGGTATGTCGAATTTCATGCCCTTTTTGCGCGCGTCGTCGCTCATGTTGAAAGCCAGCGCCATCGGAATGTGAAGCTCGGCAAGCTGCGTTGTGAGATACAGCCCCCTGTTGGGCGCGGAGGCGTCGATTACGTTTATTATGAGGTCTATCCCCTTGCGGGTGAGCTCGTCGAACGCGACTGCCTCCTCGGGCGAGTTTGACGACAGCGAATATATGCCCGGCAGGTCTATGAGCTCTATTTCCGCCTCCCCTATGCGGAAGCTGCCAGCCTTGCTTTCGACGGTGACGCCCGGATAGTTGCCGACGTGCTGCCTCGCGCCCGTGAGGGCGTTGAATATGGAGGTTTTCCCGCAGTTGGGATTTCCGGCAAGGGCGATTTTATAGCGTTTTTTCATTTTCGCCGCCCCTTTTCAAAAGTATGTTTTTCGCGTCGGAGGAATGCAGCGCCATGCTCGTCTGCATGACTTTCACCCTTATCAGCCCGCCGAATGGCGCGTGCGCCTGCATTACGAGCTCCGTTCCGGGCACGAGCCCGACGTCGGAGAATTTTTTCTCACCCCGCGAGTTGGGAATTATTTTGACGACCGTAGCCGTCGCGCCGACCGGAAGGTCTGCGAGCGTAAGCGGCTTTTCGCCGCCGGAATTTTCCGTTTGTCTGTCTGTTGTCATAATCTGTTGCGTTTGGAAATTTTTTAGGGATTCAATCCAGTTCCGCAGAAAAAGGGCGCGGAGATTTTTTAAAGTTAGATAAATCTAACATTTTTTTCAAAAGATACCCGCGCTCCGGCGCGCCTTTTCGCGCGCTTGCCGAAGCGCGGGACGGGAGATGTTTTTGAAAGAACCCTATTTTTGTCCCGATAAAAGTTAGATTAAGCTAACATGTCAAGCAAAAATCTGAATTTGCTTTCCACTCGTCTGGAAAAACGGGGCGGGCGGCAATGCGCAAAAGTTTGCGCAAACGGGGAACGGCGCAGAAAGAGGGAAGCGCAGGCAGTTTGCCTCCTCGACGCATTTGGGAGGCGCGCGTCAGATCTGGCCGCGCTTGCGCCTGTAGCTTACCACCATTCCCTTTACGGCAAAATAGGTCAGCGGGGTCATTATGGCGGCAAACAGGGCTCCCCCTACGAGGAACCCCATGACGAGGTCGGCGCCGGTCTTCATCAGCGCGTCGTAGCTCTGCGCCGTTATGACGTCAGACATCGCGGTTTTTATCGCCGCGTAGCTTATTTTTTTGCCCATCAGCAGGCAGCCTACGTAGCATTGTATCGGATATATCAGGAAAATCGTAAAATGGTTCGTTATGAGCGTTCCCAGCGTCGCCCCGATTTTGCTGCCTTTCAGCAGAAAGGAGGTTGGTATGGAAAAGAGGAGCTGGAATCCGAACGGGCAGATGCAGCCCCAGAACATGCCTATCGCCCAGCCGCGCGCTATGTACTCCGGCGTGGCCTGCTCGCCCACAATCTTGTTGTACAGCTCCCTGAATTTTTCCCTGATCTTTCCCATGAAAATTTCCCCCTATGCGCGTTTTTGACCCATTATTCTGCGGTGCAGCGCGGCGTAGGCCGCCACCGCAAGCGCGAGGCCCGCGATAATCCAGAGGTAGTGTTCGTTTACTATGTCGGTGCCCTTGCGGACGAGCTCAAGATATGTGATGTCGCCCGAGAGGTACCCGAAATAGTACCCGACCGCCGAGAGAATCGCCGTCCAAATCCCCGCCCCCAACGCCGTAAAGAGCGTGAAGCGTGCTATGTTCATGCGCGCGAGCCCCGCCGGAATCGAGATCAGCTGGCGTATGGCGGGAAGCAGCCGGCAGACGAAAGTGACGATTTCCCCGTATTCGCGGAAGATCTCTTCGGCGCGGTCGAGGGCGGCCTCCTTCAAGAAGAAATATTTTCCGTACTTGTGCAAAAACGGCCTGCCGAGCCATATTGCGAGCGCGTAGTTTACGAAAGCTCCCGCTATCGAGCCCGCCGTGCCTATCAGTATTATGACGCACAGGTCGAGCGGCCGGGAGCCCGTTAGCATATCATATCTGGCGGCGAGAAATCCCGCGGGTATCATCACCACCTCGCTCGGGAAGGGTATGAAAGAGCTCTCTACCGCCATAAAGACGAATATGAAGAAGCAGAACAGAAACGGATACGCCTGCGAATAGGCAGCGAAAGTTTCTATGTAATTTGCTATTAAGTCCGCCGACATTTTTATTTTGGGTTCCGTCCCGGCCCGGGCGCATTTTTCGCACAATAAAGGCAACTTTGCCCGCGCGCGTCAACTTATAAATTGCCGGCGGCGGAACCGGTGCGCGATTTCCCGCGCGCTCCGGAAAGACGCCCGACTTTCCCATGCCGCAGGCGCGGCGCGCTACAAAAATTTGCAGACGGCGTCGAAATCCCGCTTTGCGGCGCCTACGTTTGAAGAGCGCCACCTTTTTGCGGCTTCTGCGAGGGTTGCGCGCAGGTCGGGATTTTTCGCCAGCCTCGCGATTTCCGCGACCGCTTCGTCCGCGTTCGGAACTTTTACGGCGGCGGCGGACTCTTCGAGAGTGGCGCATATCCTGCGGAAATTCGTCATGTTCGGTCCGTACACCATGGGCACCCCGAGGGCGGCGCAGTCTATCGGCGTCTGCCCGCCGTCGTTGGGCGGCAGCGACTTGCCTATGAACGCCAAGTCCGCCGCCTGCGTCAGGGCGCGCAGCTCGCCCGTCGTGTCCGCCAGATACGCGAGCGTTCCCTTGGGGGCTTGCGGCGAGACGCTCCTGACGCAGTGGGGGAGGTTTTTTATGAGGTCGATTATCTGCGCCCTCCTTTCGGCGTGCCGCGGGACGAGCAGCAGGCGGCAATCGATTCCGTCGGCGCGCAGTTTCGCCGCGGCGCGCAAGAGCATTTCCTCCTCGCCCGGCCAAGTGGACGAGCCCAACAGCACAAATGAATCTTCTTCAAATCCGAGCCGCCCGCGCAGCTCCGCCCTTTCGCGTTCGCCGAGCGATTCGGCGGGCTTGGAGTCGAATTTCAGGTTGCCCGCGCAGAAGGTTTTGCGCGGATCCGCCCCGAGCGACAGGAATCTGCCCATGTCGAGCTCTCCGGACGCCGCGACGAGCGATAGCTTGTCGAGCAGCCGCCGCGCGACCCAGGGGAAGCGCGAATATCTGCGAAAGCTCTTGTCGGACATTCTCGCGTTTATGAGGAGCGCGGGAACTTTTCTCTCGGCGGCTCGGTGCAGGTGTTCGGGCCAGAGCTCCCCTTCCATCATGGCGACCGCATCGGGCTTTATCCTGTCCCACGCGCTCTTTGAAAACGGGAAAAAATCGAACGGGAAAATCCCCGCGTAAAAAATTTTTTCGGCGTATTTTTTGCGCAGCACTGCGTATCCGGTGCTGGTCGTTGTGGTGACGACGGTTTCGATGTCGCCGCGCGCGTTCAGCAGGTCTATAAGCGGAGAAAGCGCCTCGACCTCGCCGACGCTCACTGCCTGGATCCATATCCGCTTTTTGCCCGCGGCGGGCGGCGGGAGGTTTTTTTGCCGCCCGAAGCGGTGGGAAAAATCGAGTCCGTATCCGCCCCTGCGGAGCATTCTGAGCCCGTAATACGGGGCGGATAACAGCAGAGCGGGCAAAAACAGCGCCCTGTAAAGCCAGATCATCTCACGCCTTTTGGAGGACTATCGCGACGTTCGCGCCGCCGAATCCGCTCGAGAGCGACATGGAGATGTCGGGGGAACGCATTTGCGTCTCGGTTATTATATCGAGCCCTTCGGTTTCGGGATCCGGCTCGGATATGTGGGCGGAGCCCGGCGTGAAACCCTCTTTCATCGCGAGCGCGCAGAATGCGGCCTCCATTACGCCCGCGAGCGACAGCCCGTGGCCGGTGATTGCCTTGGTGGAGCTTATCATCGCCTTCGGCGACGGCCCGAAAACGGATTTTATCGCCTTCATTTCGGCGGCGTCGCCCATTGGGGTTGAGGTTGCGTGGGCGTTTATGTATCCCACTTCGTCGGGAGAAATTCCCGAGCTTGCGAGGGCGAATTTAACGGCGTTGGCGACCCCCGCGCCGTCGGGTTGGGGAATCGCGACATTGTAGCCGTCGCTTGCCTGACCCCAGCCGAGCATCCGCGCGTAGATTTTCGCCCCCCTCTCCCGCGCGCATTCCTCGTCTTCAAGGACGGCGACGACCCCGCCGCCGGTTCCTACGAATCCGTCCCTGTTTTTGTCAAACGGGCGCGAGGCGGTCTCGGGGTCGGGGTTCACGCTGAGGGCCCTCATTCCGACAAACGGCAGGAGCGTGCGCATATTGCCGTCTTCGCCGCCGACGACGAACATTCTCTTCTGGCGGCCGCTCGCGATTTCGTCGAAGGCGAACCCCATCGCATGCGCGCTGCTTGCGCAGGCGGAGGCGAACCCGCAGCTTGCGCCCTTTATCTTGTACGCCGATACGAGGTTGAAGGAGAGCGTTCCTACTATTGAGCAGACTATCGCGAACGGGAAACACCGCATGGCCCCCACTTTGTCCATCTTCTGCATGTGGTGGTAGAGCATTCCGGAGGAGCCCGCAGACGCCGTGTACATGCCCGTCATGACGTTTGAAATATCCTCCGGAGAGAGGCTGGCGTCGCGTATGGCCTGCTCCATCGCGCAGTAGGCGTACAGGCAGTGGGGGGCGAATCCGCGCAGGACGTCGCGGCGCACGCGGTATTCGGGCGGGTACGTCCAGTCCTCGGGGTCGCAGCTTTCGGTGTCGAAATTTTTTATCGTGCCGACGCACTTGGCGGGTATTTTGGGGTCGTCGAACGGCTTGTAGCGCTCTATGCCGTTTTTGAGGCTTACAAGGCTTTCGGCGACCGATTTCGCGTCGTTGCCTATGCTTGTGACGAATCCCAGGCCCGTTATGGCGACGTTCTTTTTGCTCATGTCAGGATTTGTAATCGAATGTTAGGGTGACTTTTTCGACGAACGACGCGCGCTTTCCGCCCACCGAGCTCCTGCCCTCAAAGAAGAAGAGCGGGCGGCGTATGCGCGAGACTTTGAGCTCTATGTCGAGCGTTTCTCCGGGGCGGCAGAATCTCGAGCATCTTGCGTTGTCCGAGGATGTGAAAAATATTTTATTGGGGTCTACCGGCTTTTCTATGGCGGGGTCGGGCGAGGCGAGCAGGTACAGCACCCCGAGCTGCCCGACGGCCTCCAACATCAGGGTCGCGGGGAATATGGGATTGTTTTTGAAATGCCCCTTGAAGAAAAATTCGTCCCCCCGAATTTTGTATTTCATATTGGCCGAGCCGATTCCGATTTCCGCGGAGTCTATGAAAAGAAAAGGATCCCCGTGCGGCATCAGAGCCTCGATTTCCTGTCTGTTCAGCTTCCTGTCCATAAATTCAAACGGGGCAAATTATATGGAAACCTTTCGTTTAGACAAACAGTTTTTGGGGCTAAAACAAATTTTTCCTGATTGCGGCGAATATCAGCTGCTGCGCGAACCCCGCGTATTCGCCGAACCTTTCCGCCGCAAATTCGCGTATTTTGTCGGCGTTCGGCGGCGTGGAGTAGAGGGCTGTCATCGCCTGTTTTATCCAGGTGTCGACCGGAAACGCCTCAAAGCGCGACGCCCCGAAGAGCAGTATGCAGTCCGCAACCTTGTCGCCGATTCCGCTCAGGGAGGTCAGATACTTTTTAGCCTCCGCATAGGGGATTTCGCGCAGGGAGTCGGGGTCGAAGCCGTCGGAGACGATTTTTTCGGCGGATTTTTTCAGGTAGCCCGCGCGGAAGCCGAGCTTGCATTCGCGCAGGGTTTCCATGGGGGCGGCGGCTATCGCCTCAAACGATGGCACGGCGCGCCGCCCGCCGCCCGCGTACCCGCCCAGTTTTTCGGATAGCAGGGCCACGCACTGTTTTATCTGCACTATCCTCTTGCTCGACGAGCATATGAAGCAGACTATCGCCTCCGCCGGGGACTGCCTGAGAATCCGCAGGGTCGGCCAGATTTTCAGGGCTTTGGCGATGTTGGCGTCGCCGGTTTTGAGAAGGGCTTCGCGTATGGGGGCGTAGTCCGTTTTGGCGTCTATGTATTCGAGAAAGTTTTCAGCCGCGCCCTCCGGCGCGTCGGACGGCGCGCAGATGTGGACGCCCCCGCGCCCGTCGAGGGCGGCGCGCAGGGCGGTTTTGCGGAATACGCCTTCGTAGGCGGCGGCGAATCCGAGGGGCGCGGCGTCGAGCTCCCTCCATGTGAAAGCCTGTCCGCCGTCGAGCGTCTCGCGGAAGTCTTTTTCTTCAAAATAAATCCCTTTGAGTTTCTCAAAGGGAGCCCAACGGAAACCTTCTTGAACCTTGCGCATCGGTTTTATTTTTTTTCGCCGGAATTTGCGGATTTGGCGTCTCCGGAATACTCCCAGAGCCACGACTGCTTTTGGGCGAGAACCTTCCCCGACGGGGATTTGAGCACGAGCTTCCACGCGTTCACCCGCGCCTTGGGCCACGGCCAGTCGGAGCCCGTCACGCCGAGGGCGATTTCGCGCGTGACGGAGTGGGTTTCGGGCACCGTAAATTTGTAGGTGCGGGTTTTTGCGTCGCCGGTGGAGTCCACGGAGAGCTCGAAAGTGCAGGCGAGGGCGATGTCGTCGGGCTCGTAGCCGAACATCACGAAAAAGTACATTCCCGCCCTTTTGTCGGGCTGCGAGCGCAGGACGAGTTTGCCGTAATGCGTCTCCTCGCCCGTGAAAACTTCGTATATTGAGCGCGTCTCGGGGTCGGAAATGTAGCGGTTTAGGACGTATGAAATTTTCGGCTCGCCCTCATAGTCCAGCCCGATGGTTCCCTTTTCAGGCTCTTTTGGGGAGGAGTCTTCGGACGAGCACGCGCCCGCGAACAGCGATGCGCAAATCAGCGCCGTGAGGGCTGCGGTTCGGAGAAATTTCATAGGGCGACATTCTCTCCCGAAAGTTTCGGCGGTCAAGAAAAAACCCGCGGAGCCAAGGCGCCGCGGGTCTTTTGAAATGCGTTGGAATAAAAAATTATCTGCGCCTGCGGGCTGCGGCAATAGCCGCCGCGAGCGCGCCGAAAAGGGCAGCCGCCGCCGCGGGTTCGGGAACTACGGTGAGCTGGAGCGTGTTGCCGTTCCACGCGAGCGAGGCGTCGTCGCCGAACATCGCCGCTATAGAGTCGAACGTTTCGGAAGAGATGTCGTTGCGGACGTCGGAGGTGTCGAAGCCCGCGAGTTCGCCTGCGGAGATGAGGTTGTACGTTCCGGACATTATCTCGTCAACAGAGACGTTGGAGAAGTCGAAAATTATCGCGTTTGCGGACTTCTCAAAAGTTCCCTCCACGCTTATGAGGGCGGAATCGCCGGTGAAGTTCGCGAGGGAATTGTCCACGTTTACCGTGAGCGTGCCGGAACTTGCGATCCTGAAACCGCCGGAACCTACGGCGAACCGCCTTGCGAACAGAATCATGTTGCCTTCGTTCGTGACGCGGTTTGCGGATATCGAGTCAATAAAGGCCGAAGCGCTGCCGAATCTGTAATTGTTGTTTCCGCCGCGCACGGCGATGTCGCCGGAGACGTTTATGCTGAATTTTGTTTGGCGCGCGCCGTCGGCAATAGCTATGTTCGTATAAGTGTAGCCCGCTTTGAGGTTCGTGAGGTTGAGAGAAAATTCCGATTCAGATGCCGCCGAATCGCCGAGGTAAATAGTGGGCGAGCCGCCTCTTATCAGAAGCTGGTTTGCCGTGAGGGAATTTTTTATGCTCACGGGATACGGCACGGCTATGGAACTGCCCCAAGTGACGGCGTCTCCCGAGACTTCGGCAATTCTGTACGAATATAAATATATCGTATCGTCAACCCCGGGCAGGGAGGTTGCGGCTTCGTATTTTCCCACTATTCCGCCGCTCGGCTCGGGGCAGTTGGCGCGCATGTCGCCGTCATAATCCATGGGATAGAGGTATATCGCCATGGAGTAGACGTCGTTGGAATTGTCGGAGGAAAGCGCGTAGTAGTTTTGGTAGTTGGATAAGTCGCCGTCCGCGCTTCCGGTGAAGAGGAAGCTTGCCGCAAACGTTTGCACCGAGGCGCACGCGCACGCAAGCGTTGAAAGTATCTTGCCGTTCATGGCTTTAATTTAAAGGCGCGAGAGCGGGGAAATGTCAAGGCATTTCCGCCAAGACATTTGCGTTTTTCCGGATTTGCGCGCCGCCCACAAGCGGCTTGACAGAATCCCCGCGCGGGAAATACTCGAAAGCCTTTAATTTAATTCAATGACAAAGGAGCGGCTGCAGGGTCACGCTTGCATATTTGCGGCGAACGTTATTTTCGGCGTATACATACCGATTTCAAAATATCTGATGGCGCACTGCGTATCGGGCGAAGCGCTGACGCTGGCGCGTATGTGGGGGGCCGCCGCGCTGTTTTGGACGGCGTCGCTTTTTGACAAGAGCGACAGGGTGGGGCGCCGCGACCTCGCGCTGATGTTCGCATTTTCGCTCTTCGGGGTCGT
The DNA here is from genome assembly GCA_905214995.1 of uncultured bacterium. Taxonomy (GTDB): domain Bacteria; phylum Verrucomicrobiota; class Verrucomicrobiia; order Opitutales; family Intestinicryptomonadaceae; genus Merdousia. The sequence goes on from CAJMOT010000045.1 coordinate 9,938, forward strand.
CATGAACCAGGGGGTGTTCATTTACGGGCTCGGCAAGACCTCCCCCGTGGACGCGTCGGTGATAGTGACGATGACGCCGCTGATGGTGCTCCTGATTTCCGCGGCGTTCATGGGGGATCCCGTCACCGTCCGCAAGGCGGTGGGGGTGCTCTCGGGGGCGGCGGGCGCGATATGGCTCGTGCTTTCGGCGGGCGGCGCGGGAGGGTCGGCGGGAACCGTTTCAGGCAACCTGCTGATTCTGCTTAGCGGATTTTCTTCGGCGGTGTACTTTGCGATGTCGAAGCCGCTGACCTCCCGCCATTCGCCGGTGACGCTCATGAAGTGGATGTTCCTGTTCGCCTCTCTGATGCTCTTGCCCGTCACGCCGTCGGTTCTAAGCGCGCCTGGCGCGTTTAAGGGGGGATTCGGCTTGGAGGGGGCGGCGATGCTGGCGTACGTGGTCGCCGGCGCGACTTTCGTGACGTATCTATTGATAGCCATGGCGATAAAGCGCATGAGGCCGACTACGATGGCGATGTACAATTACATACAGCCGTTCGTGGCGTCGATGGCGGCGATATGGCTTGGGCAGGACAGTTTTTCCTGGGTGAAAGTCGCGGCGGCGGCGCTCGTTTTTGCGGGCGTGTATTTGGTGACTTCCGCACCCGCCGCGGCGGCGGGCGGAGGGGCGCGCTGAGAATTTTTTTGCGGAATTTGCCGGAGTTTTGCAGGCGGCGGGGTTTGCCGAAGGGAATGCGGTTTGCCCGCGAATTTTAAAAGCCCGCAAAAAAGGCCGCGCGCAGGCGCGGCCTTTCTTTCGGAAACTTGCGGACGCCCCGCGGCGGGCGGGGACGCGCCTATGAGTGCAGCTCCAAGTCTATGTCTATGAACCTGCGGTCCACCGCCTGCGCCGCGACGATAACGCTCGTGCCGAAGATGTTCGAGGCGCTCGAACCGCGCGAAATTTGCGCGGCGGGTTTTGTAAGCCCCGTGAGAATCTGGCCGTAGCATTCGACTTCCGGCGCCAAAACCCTTATCATTTTCGAGGCGATGTCGCCGCTGTCGAGGTCGGGGAAAATCAAGACGTTAGCCTTGCCCGCCACGGAACTCGAAATATGTTTGAGCCGCGCGACTTCCGGGCTTAGCGCGGCGTCCACCTGGAGCTCGCCGTCTACCTCCATATCGAGCAAGTCGCGCTTGGCTTTGTCGTGGACGAGAGCTGTTGCCGCCTTGACTTTCACGACGCTCGGGTGCGCGGAAGTGGACGCCTTGGACGAAAACGAGAGCATCGCGATTCTCGGCGTCTGGAGCGTGAGCTGGTTTGCGAGCATTCCGGTGGTGAGGGCGATGTCGCAGAGCTGCCGCTCGTCGGGCTCGGGAATCACGCCGCAGTCGGCGAGGAAGAGATCCCCGTCAGCCCCAATCTCGGGGCGGCCGGTCGAGAGAATCATTATGGAACTCGCGGTTTTAAAGCCCTTTTGCAGCGGGATTATCTGGAATATCGGGCGCAGGGCTCCGGACGAAACCGTCGTCGCCCCCGCGAGCATCGCGTCGGCGCGGCCGCTTGCGACCATCAGGGTTGAGTAGTAGTTGGGGTTGGAGACGAGGTTGCGTATGCCGTCGTCGTCGAGCGCCTTGAAGCGGGGAAACGCCTTCATTAGCCGGCAGAGCTCCCCGAAGTCGTCCGACGATACGGGATCGATTATCTTCATGCCGTCGAGCCGCACGTCTATGGACGCGGCGATTTCGGAAATTTTTTCGCGTTCGCCGAGCAGTATCGGAACTCCGAGCTTGCGCGTGGAGAATTGGCGCGCAGCCTGCAGTATTCGCGGGTCGGCGCCCTCGGGATAGACGATGCGCTTGGGGTGGTTTTGGAGTCGCGCGGAAAGCTTTTTTATAAGGGACATCGCAGTTGGGGGTGTTTTGGGTGAAATGCGCCCCGCGAGCGGCGCGGAGCCGAAACTGTCCGCAATATCGCACGCGGTTTGCCGCAAGTCAAGTTAGAAGGTTTTGCCTGCGCGCAAAAACGCGCGCGGCGGCGGGTTTCCGCAGGCCGCCCTACAATTCCAGTTCGGCGAGCTTGATAGACCCGTCCGCCTCCGCCTCCTTTGCGGCGAATTTGAAGTCGCGGAAGATTTTGCCCTTGTGGGCGAGGCGCGCGTAGAGCCCGTATTTCCCCGAAGGCAGGTTTTGGGGAATCTCGAACTTGTCGCGCGTTGAGAACTTGCCGGGCAGCCATTTGGACGGGTCGGCGGACGAGGCGAACGCCGCCGCGGTCTTCCCGTCCGGAGTTTTCAGCTCGTACGCCAGTTCGTAGGGCAGGGATATGCGCGCGATTCCCCCGTTCTCGCCCGAAAGGGAAATTTCAAGGCTGCCGCCGCCGAGCGAAATTTTTGCGGAGTCCGCAAATATGCGCGCGCCCACGCCTCTGGAAATCCGCTCGACCTGTCCGTATTCCTCCGGAGGAACCGTCGGCGGGTTGAGGTTTTCCGACACGAGCGAGGCGTGGTTGTCCAATATGAAATCTACCGCTTTCGGAAGGGGCCACTTGCGTTTCAGCATGTCCGGGTAGCAGACATACCATTCAAAGAGCATCGGCTTGCATTTCCACACGTCGCCCATCTTCGACACGCCCGCTTTCAGGTATTTTCCCTTTCCTATCCAGTGTTTGTAGTGGTCCTCCCCGCCGACCCCGTCGCGGCGCATTCCCACGCGCGAGCCCTCTCCGCCGCCTATGGCGTATTTTAGGATTTCGGCGTCGTCTGTCATGAACACGAGGTCTGTCTTTTTGAAGTTGTCGAGGTACATGTCGGCGTATTGCTTCCTGACTTCAATCGGCGACGGCTTTATGCCGAGCCCGCCGACATGCCATTCGCCCCAGTTGCCGTAGCTGCCGATGTCGATTGTCGATATTCGCGGGTCGCCGTCGTACTTTTCGGCGAGCGCCTTTATGAAGCGCGCGTGGCATTTGATGAATATCGGGTCGTCGAATATCGGGGTGACGCGGGCGAATTTGGTGTCGCCCGTGGCGGAGTCGCCGCCGGGCCTGTTCATAAACTTCGCGAATTTCGCGCCCTTTTTCTCGAATACCCATTCCGGCGCTGCGTAGGGCGTGGAGCTGTGGGACGACGTGCACATCACGCGGAAGGAGAACGGAACCCCCATTTTGGCGGCCCTCTCCATCTGCCTCTCAATCGGCTCCCAGTTGTATTTGCCCTCTTCGGGCTCGAGGTCGCGCCAGTGGAAGCGAACGTATCTGGAGCCGTACGGGAGTTTCGGATTCTCCTTTGAATATATGGACATCCAGCCCTGCCCGGGGTTTGCGACAACCCCGTGTTCGCGGGTGAAGTTTTTTTCATATTCCGTTTTGCACCCGCACAGGACGGCGCAAATTGCAAGGGCCGATATTATGGTTTTCATTTTATTTTGATATTTTCGATATGAAGAGCGAGCCGTCGGGGGCGGTTTCCTTTGCGGCGAATTTGAAGTCGCGGAAGATTTTGCCCTTGTGGGCGAGGCGCGCGTAAAGCCCGTATTCTCCCGAAGGCAGGTTTTGGGGAATCTCGAACTTGTCGCGCGCGGAAAATTCGCCGGGCAGCCATTTGGTCGGATCGGCGGACGATATGAACGCCGCCGCGGTCTTTCCGTCCGGAGTTTTCAGCTCGTACGCCAGTTCGTAGGGCAGGTAGATTTTTGAGCAGCCGGCATTTTTCCCGAAAAGCGATATTTCGAGCGTCCGCGAATCCGACGAAATCTCCGCTCTTTCCGGCACGAGCCGCGCTCCGACCAATTTTCTCAGCCTGTCTACCTGCTCCGCGTCTTCGGGGCCCGTAAACGTGCTTTTGAAGTGGAAAGAGTCGTTGAACACGTTGCAGTGGTTGTCGAGTATGAAGTCGGCGGCGCGTTTGAGCGACCATTCCCTTTGCTTGTGGGGGTCTGCGATGAACTCGAACAGGACGGGTTTGGACTTCCATATTTCGTCCATGTTCCGGACGTTCGCGTATTTTTTCGAGCCTATCCAGTTTTTGTAGTGCCACGGTCCGCCGACCCCGTCGCGGCGCATGCCGACCCGAGGGAACTCTCCGCCCTTGCGGAGGGCGTATTCGAAGGTTTTTGCGTCGTCGCTCATGAACACGAGCGTCGTCTTTTTGAAATTGTCCAGGTACATGTCCGCGAACTTCCTGCGCGTTTCCTCGGAGGCTTCCGGAATGCCGAGGCGGTGCGTGTGCCACTCGCCCCAGTTGCCGTATCCGCCGATGTCTATCGAGCTTATGTGCGGGTTGCCGTCGTAGCGCTTGGCGAGCTCTCGGACGAAGCGCGCATGAAGTTCTATCAGCAGCGGCTCGTCGAAATACGGCGTGTAGCGCGTCATGGTGGTGAACGGGCTTTTCGGGTTTTGCCGCTCCTTCTCCCAGTTGTAGGGCTTGTATTTTATGCCCTTGTCGAGCGCCCACTTCGGCGTGGAGTAGGGCTTTTTGCTGTGGTAGTTGGCGCAGGTTATGCGGAACGACACCGGCAGCCCGATCTTGGCGTAATTTTCGATGAGCTCGTCGATTTTCGACCAGTCGTATTTGCCGTCCTCGGGCTCGAGGTCCGCCCAGTCGTATCTCCCGTATCCTACGCCGTAGGGCATTATACCGTCCCGCCGCGGGGTCTGCGAGCACGAGGCGAATCCCTGCCCGGGGTTTGCGGGAGCCTCGTCGCTTTCGGAAAAGAATACGGTCTTTTGCTCCATGCAGGCGCAGAGCGGGAGCGCGAGCGCAAGCGCGCAAAATGCGGTATGCAACAGTTTCATCAAATTTTCCTCCCTTAAATTTCGCCGTAAAATGAACGTATGATAATTTTCGCGTACGCCTTTTCAAGGCTTTATTTTGCGGATTTTGCCGCTTCCGCGGGCGCGAAAAAACGCGCGGGCATGCGCCGCGCGCGGTTTTTTTGGCGGTGGAGCGGCGGGCGGCCTTTGCGCGCCGCAGGCGTCAGCACGGCGGCCAGTGCAGCTGGCGCCCGCCGAGAATGTGCAGGTGCAGGTGCGGGATTGTCTCGCCCGCGAGCAGCCCGTTGTTTATCACCACCCTGAACCCGTCTTTGAGCCCGCATTTTTCCGCCACTTTCGGAACCGCGAGCATCAGGCGCGCGAGAATTTCGGCGTCCTCCTCTCCGGCCTCCGCGATTCTCGGAATCGGCTTTGCCGGAAAGAGCAGCACGTGCACGGGAGCCTGCGGGTTGATGTCGTTTATTGCGGCGCAAACGTCGTCTTTGTATACGATTTCCGACGGAATCTCGCCGTCGAGTATTTTTTGGAACAGCGTTTTCATTACGGCAAGTATGGGGAATGCCGCGCGGGTTTTGCAAACCAAAAATGGGCGCGGCGGCGGACGGGAATTTCGCGCGGCGGCAATTTGGGGAATAGGGGCGCCTTTCCCCGCGCTCCTATAAAAAAATTATCTCGAGGTTTGGCAGCGCGGATTCGTAGCGCGAGAGATAGCCCTCGACTGCGTCGACGTCCTCGCCGTGGGAGGCTGCCTTCTTTTTCGTCTTTCTCCCGAAATCCCCGAGCCCGCAGATTATGAGATAAGCCCTCGGATGCCCGGCGAGCCTTTTTGCCGCCGCGGACAGCGGGGCGAGCGCAAACAGCGGTTCCGAGGGCGAGACTTCGACGGTCTCGACGGCGGCTTCGGGGTCGTAGAGCGCGAGGATGCGTTTGGCGAAAATCCCGATGTCGGCGCCGGAGCTCTCGGGGCGGGCGAGCGCCATCTCCACGCCGCGCG